>JBAUJE010000080.1:0-35111 GCA_049683475.1 Coleofasciculaceae cyanobacterium
AGTAATATATTTGGGAGCAACTAGGTATAAATAATGTCCTGGATGGAGTTGAGCATCGATACAACGGAGGAGGCTGTTGATTGGGTTTGTACCCTGTTGGCCGAGGCAAATTATACTGGGGAAGTCCGTATTGCTAAATATGCTGAACCAGAGTTACAACACCTTACTGAGCAGCAAGAAATACAACCTAGTTGGGCTTTCACAATTTACTTATATCTTCCCTACGATGGGGGTGTGCGTGCCAAGACGGAAAAAATTGCTAGTCTCATCTCACCTTTGCAACGTACAGGACTAACTACTGAGCTACAAATGGCTGTGGTTGAGGAGAAACCGACAGACCAAGGAATCCTTAATCCCCTAGTTCATCGTATTGGCCAACGGTTTGTTGTTCTGAGTGATGATGTAACCTATCAGCCGGAAACAACGGAGGAAGTAATCTTAAGACTAAAGAGAAGCCTTTCTTTTGGCAGTGGTTTACATCCAGCAACTATCCTTAGTCTGCGACTGCTTGAGCGGTATATTGTCCCTGGTATGAATGTTCTTGACCTCGGTTCTGGTTCGGGTATTCTCAGTGTTGCTATGGCCAAACTGGGGGCATCTGTCTTGGCCTTAGATAATGACAGTGTTGCTGTGCAAGCAACTCAGGATGCTGTAAAGCTTAACGGAGTAGAGCAACAGGTAACGGTTAGGGAGGGGAGTTTGGGATATGGTAGCCAGTTAGGCCACTGGCTGGGGGGGAATCTTAGTGGTCAGATATCAAAAATTGAGGCTACAGAGACTTTTGACTTAATTGTGGCCAATATCTTGGCACGAATACACATTGCTCTTGCTCCTGATTTGCGGCGTGCGCTTCGTCAGATTGAGGCTGGTGGGGGACTATTAATTGCGGCTGGTTTTACAACCGAGAGTGAGGATGATGTAGGTAAAGCTTTAAGGGAAGTGGGATTTAAAGCAGTTGATTGTGAAAGATTAAATGAGTGGGTTGCATTGGTATATCGTCTTGTTTAGATTGATTAGTGTGGTGATGCGATCGCAGCTAACCAATCAAATCCCCTTAGTTAAACTCAGAGTTGAGAATTGCTCTAAGTCTGGCTTTATAGCTTTCCTTGTAGCAAAATTTATTTAGTGTCAGTTATCCTAACAGACATAGTGAGGATAGATATGCTTAACCCTTGCCCCCGGCTAGGGAGAAAGTTGAGTACTTGCTTGAGCAGATAGATATAGTAATCCACGCTGGCGTACCTACAGAACAGGAAGGAAAATAATGGCTATAACCTTGATTTTAAAAGAGTTTCACTTACCTCTTGCCTATTCCCTATCACCTATTCCCCGGCGCGAAGCGCTATAACTGCAACAAAAAGCTAAAAACTTAACCTACTCAGCAAGTAAAAATCGCTTATTCCGTTTGTAGCCAGAGTAAAACTACAATCTAATCGATGAAAATTCTCTGTACTCGTCCAAGTCAAATAGACGAAAATGAACCTCCTCACGAAAACGATATTCCTGATCGACATCTCTCTGATAGACATCTTGAGCAAGAATATTGCTGCATCTGCGGTATGCCTCTGATTTTGAGGTATCGCTTCGTACCGATAGAGCAGATAGGAAAGGGCGGGTTTGGCAGAACCTTCACCGCCTTAGATCTTCAGTTCAAAAAATCCAAGCGGGTAATTAAGCAACTATATCCTAAAAATCCTTTGTCACCGCAGCAACGAAAAAAAGCAGAGGATTTATTCGAGAGAGAAGCAGAGGTTTTGAATGATTTAAAACACAATCAGATACCTCGAATATATGCATTTTTTGGACTATCAGTTCCTAAAGATTCTCGTTTTCCAGCTCCATTGGGGAACAGTCAACAGGAGTTTTTTTACCTAGCACAAGAATATATTGAAGGTCGGGATTTAGAGCAAGAGCTGGAACAGGAAGGAAAATTTTCTGAGTCGGAAGTTTTAGAGGTTCTGCGGCAAGTCCTAGAGATACTTGATTATATTCACAATTACAAGCAAGAGTCAGTTATTCATCGTGATATTAAACCCTCTAATATTCTACGCAGTAAGAATTCTAGGAAAAATCAAGAACTTCATCTGATAGATTTTGGTGCAGTTAGACAAGTTATACAGGTAGTTGAGGAAAACGCAGTTGAGGGTGAAACTATCATTGGTTCTCCTGGTTTTGCACCACCAGAGCAGGAAAGAGATGGACAGGTAAGCTTCTCGTCAGATTTGTATTCTTTAGCAGCAACATGTGTTTGTTTATTAACTGGCCAAAATCCTGGCAGGTTGCGGGTTCCCTTTCAACTCCAGGAATGGCAGCGTCACACGGTAGTCAGTGCAAAACTTGCAGCTATCTTAAACCGCATGTTGGAACCTAACCCAGAGCGGAGGTTTGAATCTGCTAATGCAGTACTGGAGAAACTGTACAGGACAAAACTACTTAGAAAAAGGAAGCGCGATCGCCCTGAAGTATGGTTAGCATGGATAGCTACAACAGTTATAATCGCTTTGATTGCACGGTGGCAGTCAGTACGATGGGAACCTCTCCTTCCTGGCTCTTACTTCAGCAGAGGAGAAGAGATTTTACTAGACAAAGATACCTACGATACCGACCCCGATAACCTGGAGTGTCAAAAGGCCTTCAGTAAGAAGGAAAAAGGAAGTGAAGATTTTGGGAAGGGAGAGTATGAGCAAGCTGAGATTTCCTTTGATGAAGCTGTGCAAAGATTTAAAGCAGCTCGTGACTCAAATTTAGGTTGTATCGGTGGTGACCCGGAGACTCTAATTTATCTCAATAATGCCAAGGCAAATCAGAGTAGCACAGCTCCTCTCACCATTGCAGTTAGCATCCCAATTGGTGGTAAAGCCACTAATACCATTGCTAAAAAAATATTATTTGGTGTTGCCCACGCTCAAAACAAACTGAATGAAAGCAACGGTATTGATGGTCGTTTATTGCAGGTCATAATTGCTAAGGATAATACAAAGGATAATTACAAGGATCTCAATGATCCAGATACCGCCCAAAAAGTAGCTGAACATCTTGTCAGGAATAGACTTAAAGGCAATGATTCTGAAGAGGATGAGTTTAAAGGCGATGAGTTTAGAGGTGAAATTTTAGGCGTAATTGGACATTACACCAGTGATTCAACTTTAGCAGCAGGAGAAATTTACGAAGGAAACATGGTAGCTGTATCTCCTAATAGCACAGCTATCCGAACTACTAGTGAAAATCATGACAATGGTTTTTTTAAGCACGAATTTAATTTAACTAACTGGTCTTTTCGTGTCTCTCCTGATGACTCTACTGCAGCGGAAGAACTAGTAGGTAGTTTGCCTGAAAATACCAAAGCAGCCATCCTGTATTATGGAAAAAGTAGGTACAGTAGGTCTCTCAGCGCAGCTTTTGAGAAAGAGATTTTATCAGAAAAGATTGCAGAAAAGATTGTTAGTAAGTGCAACTTTTCTCAGGCAGATCAGAAAGATATAGCTCAATGCGTAAGCCATGCCAGGGAAAACGATGTAGAAGTCTTGATGCTAACTCTTACTAGCGAAGTACGAGATAGATTTATAGAGGCGGTTTCTGATAGTGCTGTACAAGAAGATATAAGAAGCCTCCAATTATTAGGTGGAGATTCTTTTTACGACCGTGAGGTGCTGAGTAAACTTGGTGAGAGAGCTGTAGGAATGAAACTTGGCGTACCTTGGCATCGTGATTTTGCTCTTGGTTGGTTTCTAGAAGAAGCAAGGGAACTTTGGGGTGAAGAAATAAAATACTTGGATTGGAAAACAGCAGTTTCTTTTGATGCTACTCAGGTACTAATTGAGGGATTAAAGAGAACCCAAAACCCAAATCGTCAAAGTTTGTACAAAACAATTTCCGGGCAAGGTTTTTCAGTAGAGGGAGTTACAGGGAGAATTGAGTTTAATGGGGAACTCGATCCCCTAAAACGACACGATCGCCTAGTCAATGAGGAAAATGAGGATAAGCTTGGGGTTTTAGTCGAAGTTAGAGAGCGAGGTGAGTGTCCTTCTTATACTGAGGACAGTAGTGAAGATGATGGGAGCAACAGTAAGTATGATTTCTGCTTGTTGCCAGAACAGCCTTGATAGGGCTTAAGATGATAATTTAAGCTTCAACAACAACTCGTTTCGCAGGTCGAGCAACGCAGGTAAGAACATAGCCTTCCTCGCATTCTGTCTCTTCCTCGTAGTCAACTTGCCCCTCTAGCTGGCGTAGCTTGCATCGACCACATACCCCCATTTGGCAGCCATAAGGCAACTCAATTCCCACTCTTTGAGCTACCTCCAAGATAGTCTCTTCATCATCACAGACAACTTCTTTCTCAGACTGAGCAAAGACAACGGTGTGAGAAGCAGTTGAAGTAGGAGATACTTTTGCTTGAGAGGTAATAAGGGCAGATGTAGGAGAAGCAACTGGCAATAAGCCAGTTTGAGAGCTTGTGCTAGTATTCGTCGTAGTAAAAGACTTTTGTTTCTTTGACTTTTTCCCCTGACGCGACCCGCCGAAACTCTCTTCATGATAGTTTTGCATGGGGTATTTTAATGCTTGAAGCACTGTTTTAACGCTCTCTCGAAAAGGATCAGAACCACAAACATAAACAGTGCGTTCTTGATAATCAGGAGCGATCGCTTGTAACATTGCCTCATTTAGTCTACCTGTATAACCTAACCAAGCCTGACCGGGTTCATGGCGAGTTAGGGTAACAGCAAATTTGAAGCGGGGGTGACGAGATGTCATTAACTCTAATTCCTGACGGAAAATGATATCTTGTACTGTCCGGGCGCTATGAATGAAGACCACGTCGCTGCTTTCTACCGCCGTATCAAATAGCCAGCGAGCCATCGACATCATTGGCGTGATACCACTACCCGCCGAGATGAGTAGGAGTTTGCTGCTACTGGAATTATCAACACAGGTAAAGTTTCCCAATGGTCCGCTGAGTTTAACTTGGTCACCCACAGTTAAATTGCCATTTAACCAGTTAGAAACAAGTCCTGGTGGTACATCAGGTTCCTCTCCTGGAGATGGCACTCGTTTAACTGTAATCTCCAAATTGTGAGGTCGTGAGGGGGTAGAAGAAATTGAGTAAGAACGCTTCACTCGTTTTCCTTCAATCTCTAAGTCTAGGGTGACAAACTGACCAGGCTTATAAGAAAATAGCAAAGGTGGTGAAGCAACAAAACGAAAGGTCTTGACATCTGGGGTTTCCTCAATCACTTGGCTGCAGCAAACTGTTAAATCTCCTACACTCCACGTTCTTGGCTGAACTAAGGTAGCAGTAATTGCTTGCTCACTGGCAAATAGGTACTTAGAGTCCTCTTCTACCGACTCCATTTCCTCTAGAAGCAGCACAAAATCACCAATACGAATAACATCATCCGGTTTGAGGAGACAGCTTTGGTTGACCGGAATTTCGCAATTGTTAAGACGAGAGCCATCAGTGCTAGCAAGGTCAGTAAAGTAATAGTGTCCCGTCCGGTAATCAATCAAAGCATGTACACGACTAATTTCAGGAGCATTGAGAACTAAATCACAGCTAGGATGTCTACCAACAAGACAGTGGTTAAAATTTTCAGCTTTGGGTGTTAAAACTTTCTCTTGAAAGGAGCCAGTTTGATGATTAAATGCTTTAATTTTCATGGTTAATTTTCCTTTATAGCAGTACGTGAATTGGTTATGACCAATTTGGGTAGGGGCGTTCGCAGAGCGTTCTCGGAGAGTAGCATTTGCTCAAAGAGCTAATAGACGAACCGATCAGAATCATGCAAATGCTTCGCCCACTGTTCATGTCCTAACTACTAGTCAGCTAGGATTGTCATTTTGCCGATGGCGAGTTCTTAACTCTGTAGAAGCTTCAACAGCAGATATCTTTTGAGAACTTCTAAATACTGTCTGAGTCATAGGTGAACTCTGTAGAGGACTTTGAAAGAAAAGTTCTGGTTGTTCGCTGGCTAACTCTGACAAAACTGCATAGTGTTCTTCCTCGTTAATACTTAGTTGCTGGCGTAGCGATTTGAGTTCTTCCAAACTATGAGCAGAAACTACACGTTCTGTAGCTAAAGCTTCTTGCAATACTGCTTTATAAACTTGTAAGCGGTCTTGTTGAGTAAACTGGGGTAGGACTTGAACCAAAACAGAAAGCTCGTCAGATTTGAGTTCATCTAGAGACCGCCCTTCAAAAAATTTTTCTATGTCAATTGGTAGTTTTTTCAGTTGACGGCGGAAACTGTTCACTAAGCTTTCTTTCTTGTACTGCTCAGCACTTCTGCCCCAAGTGCGAACTAGCCAAAGAGTACTAACAAACACCACAAAGCCGTTAAACACAAGCTGTAATGCTACTGGTAATCTCAAAATTTCCGGTCGCCCTCCGTAGATAAAAAAGGCATTGAAGGCTAAAAAGGTACAAACAGAGAAAAAGCGATGGGTAACTAGTTCTGAACTTATTTGGGGATTGCAAGTTTTTAGATAAGCGCGGTAAGCTTTTTCTAACTTGTTACAAATCCAGTAACTTAGTATTACTCCTAAAGCTAAGGTGAGAGGAACAGCAAAAAGTTTTGGTAGAGCTATAGTACTATTTGAGAAATAAAAACCTGGCTTCCAAACTGTTGCTAGTTGATTCTCTTCATGAGTCCAAGCACCGGAGAAGTAATAGTCAAAATTGCCAGCATAGAGTCGGTAGTAAATGAAGTAACTGATTACTAATCCTAGATATCCATACTGTAAGAACTTTCGTCCAGGTTTTTGTAAATCATTCCAGTAAGCGCGTTCTGCATCTATATCAAGACAGGAAGATTTGCAGCTAACACATGTACTTATTTCTTGCCCAGTTGTTTTATCCGCAGTACGGCACATAGACTGAGTAATACTCTTAGGCGGTAATTGATGAGCGTTACTGCCGAGTAAACCACCAGCTCCTGTAAATACGGTTTGTACAGCACCAAAAGGGCAGACGTAATGGCACCAACTGCGACCACCGTAAAGGAAAACGACTACGATCGCTAAGAAAATAATTGCCAGGAGGAATAAACCAAAAACCAAACGATTAGAGTTGATAAATAAAATGCGACAGTTTATGCCAACAAACAGCAAGGCAAACTGGAGATAAAAGTGATTACGAACTAGCCAGCGATTTCTCTCAATCATCAGCCGTGGTTGTAGTCCAAGAGCGCGAGGAATTTGTGAGAGAAAATAAAGAGGGCAAATACGCCGCCAAGTTTCGTGACCGAAAACAAGAAGAATCAAAATCGCACTAGGAACTACCATCCCCCAAAAAATTCGTGTTCCTATGGGATAGGGCTTTTCTGGCAAGCATTCTCCTTGTAGCTTAAGGCAATAATTAGGATTGATTAGTTCATCGCGGAAAGGACTTAATAAATTATTGGGATCGGTCAGCTGAGGGGTGATTGGGTCATAAAACAATGAGAAAATTAAAATCAACCAACCGATAACAAGAACCCATCTGACTCGATGCATTGTTTTCTCAGAAACCTGACTTAACATGTGTAGAAGTCTCCTAATTAGTTAATAAGCTGTCAAATTTAGCAGCTAATAAATAACTTAAAAATTGATACTTTTTGAACTAGATTCTTTTTGCCAATTTTCACTAATTTTCAAACCAACAACTACAGCCAAGACACAGACAACTAAAATAGTCAAAAGATACCAGTTATTAATCAGCTTTTCCCAGACGTGACAGGCAATCAGAAATAAGCCAGCGTAGGTAAAATAACGCATTTTCTTTTCACCTTCTTGCCTTTCCTGGCAAGTAAAGGCGAGCCAAATAAAAAGATTAAGTGTTGAAATACCTTCAGCATAAAGCCAGTAAGTTTTCAGGGAGAAAAAGTCAACTTCCGAATTAGTAACCATAACAAACCCATGAGTCAGAGCAAAAAATAGGGTAAATGCCCAGGTAACATTGCGAAGTTTTGATAGGTGCTTTTTCCAGACTGATGTATTTTCGGTGATGCCTGTACTAATTAGTGTTGGAAGTACGGTGCAGAGAAAAACTAGTAAAGCGAGTAGACCTAAGCAATTTCCGAGTTGAATAACTGATAAATTGAACATCTTGGTTTTTCCTGGCTAAATGTAGAAATGTAAGAAAATGGCTTAATAGGTAGATGACCCAAGGGCAAAATTTTGGTCTAAGGCTCTAAGCTAAATTTATAAATCTTATGGCAAATACTTTGCCCTTAGTCAGTAAGCCTTATTCAGGATTGACAATGAATTCTAAGAACTGAGAAGCCGTTATAGAATCGATACAGACAAAGAGAACAAGGTAAATAACTACCATTGAGACGAAGGTGTTGAAAGTTTTCATGTCTAATTTCTCCAATTGATGTCAAAGGTGATTAAGAATATAAATTCAAGCGCCAACTTAGAGCATATTGCCCAGAAGAAGGATAAAGCTGCGAATTGTTTGTGGTGTATGAGGTTTTAGTTCCTGATTCCAATCTTCTTCTAATCTTTGAAGCTTAGTTTTAGCTTGTGAGGGTAATTTTTTTTCTTTCTCTTTCTTGATAGAGTTCATATAAATCCTGAGATAATGAGTGATTTGAGGGAACAAACTGCTGAGGAATTGGAGCGATGAGATTGAGTTTTCAAGTAGAACTTGGCTGAAAAATGTTGTAAATTGAGCGGGTGCGATCGCCTCTCGTTGTTGAGAGGCAAGTAGTAATCCATATTCAACTCAGACGAAAAGGAAGTCTCTTGAGAAAATCACGTTAGTGGTGTCCTCAACTACAGCAATCAAATCATTGCCCTGGCGAATTAGAGTATCTAGCTGAAAATCACCGCTGCGGTTTTCGTAGCCGAGTGAATACTGACTAGAGTTACCGATGACTTCAATGTGGTCTCGCTCGAAATCCCAATCGGTGATGGTTGCATAACCCAAACCTTGATAGGAGACACCCCAGAAACCACCGAGGACAAAGGTGTCAAACCCAGCACCACCCGTCAAGGTGTCGTATTCTGTACCAGTAATGTCATAGCCATCGAGGCGGTCATTACCTGCACCACCGTCAAGACGGTCATCGCCTCTACCTCCGAAAAGTTCGTCATTTCCAGAACTAGCCCACAGCACGTCATTACCGTTGCCACCAGCAAGAATTGTGTCGATGCTGTAGTTAGTATGCTCACTGGTGAGATTGATAATGTCATTGCCATCTCCGAGTTGAAATACCTCTACACCAGCAATACGGGCTTGAGAATTGCCACTGCTAGGAATATCACTGAAGGAGTCGTCCAAGAACAGAGCATCATTGCCAGAAGTACCAACGATAGTATCGATTCCACTGCCACCGATAAACTGGTCGAAGGAGCGATTATATCCCCCCAAAAGTATGGTTTCTGCTGTACCGGGGATGCCAGGACTGCCGCCATTAATTGCTTGAAAGTCATTGTTCCAAATGCCATCAGCCGAGAAGAGCAAGGTATCATTACCACTACCTCCGTTGAGGACATCTCGCCCTCTTCCCCCATTGAGACGGTCATCACCAGCGTAACCAAAGAGGTGATCATTTCCTTGTTGACCATTGATGGTGTCATTTCCCAAGCCGCCGTTGAGAGTTTCATTCCCAGAAGTTCCCTCATTAACTAGTGAGAAGACATTGTCCTGAATGATTGTAGTATCAGTATTATGGCGAATGATCTCACTGAGGCGTGTATCTTCGATTAAGGCAATTTCTGTTGAGGTGAAGACATTCTCGTAGTAGAAGCGATCGCCGTCTCTTAAGGCGAGAAATTGCTCAGTCAGCACAGCCGCTATACTCTCACCAACACTAGCACCGGGCAAATGATCCTCCGCTAGCATCCCCACGAAGAAATCAATGTTATTCACGTTACCATAGAGGGAGCGTAGGGTTGCCTGTTTTTCTGGGTCAGAGGTAATCTCGGCAAAGCTTGTGACGCGGGGTAAGCCAAAAGCTTCCCGTATCGAATTGTAGTCTGCCAAGCCATTGGCCCGTCCTCGCTGAATATTGATGGCCGCTAAGTCCCGTGCACTGACTGTACCCGTCGGACCAAAGCCAAACAACAAATTACGCACGTCGTCAATGATTTCATTGTCTACCCGTTGACTTGGAGAGGAAGCAATACCTCTTAAAATGGGTTCAATGCCTGCTTCCTGTACTACTGTTGGTCTTGGGAAGAAAACCTCACTTAGAGTGAGATTACCTTGGCTAATGGTTTGACCATGAGTATCCAGACGCAGAATTTCTGAACTGAGCTGAGTATGGCCAAGACGAAAAGCAGCATTACTAAAAGCGCGGCTAATTGCTGGGTCAATGTGGGAATCGTAGCCAGTATATTCCGGTAAGCTGCTACCTAGCAAAGCGGGAAGGTACTCGTTGAAAGTAATTGACTGTATTTGGGCAATGTTAAGTTGGCGTGCCCGTTGGTAAAGTTGCTCGTCTGTCCAGTAGGGATTTAGTTCAGCTAGTCGTTCAGCTAGGCGATTATGCTCACGGACAAACAGGGTGTGAATGGAGGTCAAAACCGCATTTTCATTGGCGCGAACATCACCAGCGACATACTGTTCTCTTTGGTCTTGTTGAGTGGGGTTGTCGTTTTCTACTAGAGGATTTCCTGCTGCATCCACCTGATTCAAAGGCAGCAAGTTCCCCGAACTAGTTCTCAGACGTCCACCTTCAAAGGCGCGCAAGAAATTTGCCCGTTCCCGACTAGAACCGTAAACATTTGACCCGTCAATCCAAGAGGTGATAACGTTTGGTAGCTGTCTGGGATTATTGGCATTGGTGCCAGTACCTTCAATAAACTCAGAATCCCGGACTTCGATGACCACATTGCCAGTTCCCAAGGGGTCTAGGAAAGGATCACCTGCTGGTACAGGGATATTGATGAACCGACCCTGTGCTGATGCTTCTTGGCGAGAGAGTTCTGGAGTAAAGCTTAAATCATGGTCTAGAAACTGCCCCCATGCCCAGATGAAGTCAGTCAGCCCTCTTGGATCTAAAATATCTCCAATTTGTTGGGAAATTGCATTACTAATTACGCGGGGGTTGGGTCGGTTCTGTCCAGCAGGAGTAGAGAAGCCATTGCTGTAGTCTAGAGGTGCAATGTCTAATAGTGGAGTATCTGCTGCCCCGAATTGGGGATACTGTAAGTTATTACCCCTGCCATCAAAGGACTGGTATTGAGGGTTGGGCAATCGAGTAACGAAATCTTGTCTGTTTTCCATGAGTCTTGGAGGAGAAGTAAGATAGATCTGAGAGCCAAGGTGAAAGTTAGCTCTGTCCTTCAGGAGTTCAACTAATTTCGTTGTGACTTCCCTTCGGTACAAGGCAAGATTCCCATTTCTCACCTCTGAACCACTAGCCACAGTTTCAGCTCACATTCTCGGTTCACAGGCAAGTTAAGATTTCAGAGAGCGGTTCACTAAAAAGCTCAGTAAAAAACTGAGTCTTGACAATATTTGAATTAAGATATATGCAGCGGTCAACCCTTAAGGCTTCTAAACAGGGAAAAGAGAGAATTAGACAAGCCAGACTGAGAAAAGGCTGGATTATCGATGACCCAACCTGGCTCAAAGAAGCAAGCCAGATTTTAGAACCAGACAGAGACTGGGGTAATGTAAAACCTTCAGAACCTTATGCCGTTTCCCTTATGTCATGGAAACGCTTCTTAGCAGGTAAGCAAAGAATTTCAGCCGATACTTTCAAAGCTTTTTGTCAGGTGCTAGAGCTGAATTGGGAGGATGTGGTTGAACCAGAAATACACAATATCTCTCAAGAGACTAAACGAAATTTGAGCGAAGCACCCGACCTCTCAAAGTTATACGGTCGCACTCAAGAGTTATCGAAACTTCAGCAATGGCTTGTTAAGAAGAAATGCCGATTGGTGGTTCTTCATGGTCAGGGAGGTATTGGTAAAACCACCTTAGCTAGGCATTTAGTAGAACAAGTTGCTAGTAATTTTGATTTTTTAATTTGGCGATCGCTAGACAATGCTCAACCTTTACCACAACTCTTAGCAGAATTAATTCAAGTCCTGTCTGGAGGTCAAGAAAACACAGGTAATATCTCGCAACTACTCCAATATTTACAGCAACAGAGATGCTTGCTTATCTTAGATGACTGGGAAGCAATTTTAGGTAGTGGAAATCTTGCAGGTAGGTATAGAGAGGATTATCAAGATTACAGTGAATTGCTAGAAAGAGTAGCTCAACAAAGGCATAAAAGCTGTCTATTGATAATTAGCCGAGAAAGACCGACAAATATAGACAAACTTAGAGAAAATTTTGTAGGTTCATTGCAACTGCGAACCTTGCCTTACCGAGAAGCCAGGGAAATGCTCGAAGCAGAAGGTCTTTCTGGAAGACCAGAAGAACTAGAAGAATTTAGTCGGCGCTATGGAAATCCCTACATATTAAAGTTAGTGTCTCGGACAGCCCAATCGGTATTTGGAGGTCAAGTAGAGCATTTAATATCTACAAATTTTATGAACGATATGATTGTTGACTTCCTAAGTGAACAATATGTCGTTCTTCAAGAGTTAGAGAAAAATATTATTTTCTGGTTGGCAATTAAACGTAATTCAGCTACATTTGAGCAATTACAAGCAGATATAATTCCTGCCGTGCCGACAACCCAGCTGATAGAAACTTTGGAGTCATTAATAAAGGGAAGGTCACTAGTTGAGACGAATCTAGAAGAAGAGCCAATAGTTTATACATTGGCTCCAGTAATCTTGAAATATATTACCAATCAACTGATAGAAGATATTTATAAGGAGATTTTAAAAGTATCTCAAAGTCAAAAAATAGAAGATTTTAAACTTCTCAAAAGTCATACTATTCTTAGCTCAGATAATCAAGATGAGCAATTAACCAGTGAGCAAATGCAACGAATCATTAAACCAATTCGAGAAAAACTATATGTTGAGTTTGGTGGTAAATCAACAGCAGAAGAGGTGCTAAGGAAAATTAAATCGAGATTAGAGGAGAAAGAACTGCCACAAGAATACGCCTGTCAGAATATTTCTAACCTCCTGGGCGCTGAGAGCGATCGCTTTGCCCTTTGATAATGCTTCGCAAACACGTTGGCGCTGTCCTTCTGGGGCAATCACTCCGCGCTAGCCCCTTGGTATAACACTAACGAAGTGTAAAAATTAGAAGATAACGCTCCCCATCTCGTAAGTGAGGCTCAGAACCTCTTTAGTGAGTATACGAGACTCTTTAATGAGTATCCGAGACTCTCTAGACAGTAACAAAGACTCTCTAGACAGTAGTAGAACCTCTTTAATGAGTATCCGAGACTCTCTAGAGAGGAGAGACGGGGAGAGACAGATGTGTAGCAAGAAGCTAGGAAATTACAAAGAGTTGTCAAACATGCCCTAATGGCTAGCCGTGGCGTTAAGAGTTTCCGATCTAATTAAATGACCATCTTCCATGTGGATGATACGATCGGCTACGTCTAAAATGCGGTTGTCGTGGGTAACGATTAAGATAGCAGATTCTTGCTCCCTAGCTAGCTTTTGCATTAAATCAACTACAGTGCGACCTGTTTTACTATCTAAAGCAGCGGTGGGTTCGTCAGCTAGAATTAATTTAGGATGTCCTACTAAAGCACGAGCGATCGCTACCCTTTGCTTTTGTCCACCAGAGAGGTTTTCCGGAAAGGAATTTACTTTATGACCCAATTCTACCGCCGCGAGCATTTCTTCGGCTCTCGCTTTTGCCTCTCGGTGGGAAACCTTTTTGTTAAATTCCAGAGACATTTGCACATTTTGCCTAGCTGTTAAGAAAGGCAATAAGTTGTGAGCCTGGAAAATATAACCAATTGAGCGACGGACTTGTACTAATTTTTTTTGACTAGCACCCCTAAGTTCCTGACCGAGAAACTTAAGACTCCCTTCTTGAACAGAGCGCAAACCACCAGTTAAGGTGAGTAAAGTAGTTTTCCCAGAACCCGAAGGTCCGGTCATAATTACAATTTCTCTTGGTTTAATTTCTGCATTGATGTTAAACAAGATCTGCTGGCGCAGAGAACTCGGTCCCATAAAAAGATCGAGGTTTTTAATACTGACAATGCTTTCTTTAGTCATCTCGATTTTAGATTTTGGATTTTAGATTTGCCCCTTCTTGAAAGAGATAGGCTTGCCGATTGACGATAGCGCTAGGGGTTAGAAAATATCAGCTGGATCGACTGCTCGTAGTTTGTTCACTGCAATAGCACCGGAAATGCAACACATTAGAACAGCAGCAAATAGCACCGTTAATGATTGATCAAGGTGCATGACAAAGGGCAAATGGGTGCCATCTTCTGCCAAGTCATAAAGACCCAAAGAAAGGGCAAATCCTGGTATATAACCCAAAATGGCCAAGAGGATAGCCTCTTGGAAAACTACACTCAATAGGTAAAACTGGGTATGTCCCATGGCTTTGAGAGTGGCATACTCTACTAAGTGGTTAGAAACGTTGGTGTAGAGTACCTGATAGACAACTACCACACCAATGACAAATCCCATAGTCACCATTAGCTGGAAAGCATAACCAATTGGTGTTCTGGCATTCCAATATGTTTTCTCGTATTCACCGAATTCTTCACGGTTAAATATGCTGATATCTTTGGGTAGGTTGGCAAGCAGATCTGCCTTAACTTTTTCAACATCAGCACCAGGCTTGAGGCTAATTAAACCTATTTCTATATCTTCTGCACTGCGATAATCAAATGTATTAAGAAAAGTAGATTTGCTAACAATTAGGTTGCCATCAACGCCAAAAGAAACTCCCAGAGCAAATAAGCCACCAATTCTTAGTCTATGGGCTCCTGTTGCACTGTTGAAATGGGAAATTTCCATTGTTGTATTTTCCTTGCCCTTCTCAAGGAATTCTTCGGCAATAGGTCCAAACTCAGGTCGAGAATTTTGGTCAAAAAGAGCAGTATCAGGAAATTTAAGCTTATCTAAATTTTGATTAATATCGGGTAAGTCAAAGGTTGGTTTATCTAGTTCAATACCAAAGACAAATATTGGGTTCTTTTGACCAGTTTCGATGCTTTTTGATTTGCCAAACTCATGATAGACAGGAGTAACTGACTCTACCGCTTCAAAACCTAGTGCCTGGTAAAGACGTGCTATGGGAAAACTTTGCTGAGATGTTAAAGACATGTATTGGGGACTAATTACGAATAAGTCCCCGTGCAAACTATTGTGTACCTTAGTAGCACTTGCATAAAGGGCATCCTGGAACCCTAATTGCATAAAAAGCAAAATAACAATAAAGCTGATGCCTGATAATGTTGCCAGGAAGCGAACTTTTTTGTGAACTAGTTGTAGCCAAGCTACGGGAATGCTCAAGAGCATAATTAAATCCTCTTAAATTGAGGTCTGCTGAATTTATATCAGTTATTAGTTATAGCGGTTCTCAATTGGCTGAAGTACAAAGTCATGGGATGAAAGGGAACAGGGAACAGGGTTTGCGGAGCATGGCCGCTAGGGCATACAGGGAACAGGTAAGAAAAATAAATGCATCTCACCAAAATGAGAATTGCTATATTATTTATCACAGCACCGACTATTCACTGGTCACTGATTAAGATATATGCTAATAGAACTAGATTTTAATCTGTACATCAACCTGTAAGTTAGTTAAGTTTTCCACTTTTTTACTATCTTCTGGGTTGAGACGAATTTTTACGTCCACTACCTTGTTATCTGTATTAGCCATGGGATTGACGTTAAAGACATTCTGTCTGTCCACTCGCAGACCAATTTCAGCCACCTCACCCCGTAATTTATCGGGAAAAACTGGACTAGAAACGATTGCCTCTTGACCTAATTTAACTTTGCCAATGTCAGTTTGATAGACTTCTGCTACTGCATACATTTGCCCTGTTTGACCAATTTCAGCAATTCCCATTTCACTAATTACTTCTCCTGGTCGAACATGCAGTTCTAAAACCTTACCCTCTAGAGGAGATTTAATATAGGTTAAATCTAGTTGACTTTGCGCCTCTTTAACTTGAGCAAGCGCTGTGGCTACTTCTGCTTGTGCTACTTGTACATCGACAGGACGGACTTCTGAAATACCGGCTAAGGTAGCTTTGGCCTGGCGCTGTTTAACTTGTAGGGTTTCTACAGTCCTACCTAGTGCGGCTTTCGCTTCTTCTAATTGATCTTCGGCAGTATCCAACCTCAGACGCCTACTATCTAACTCGGAGGTAGAAATGCCACCTTCTTTGTGTAACTGCTCATAGCGACCATATTCTACTTTGGCATTACCCAACTCGGCCTTGATACGACTAATGGTTGCTTCTTGGGAGGAAATTTGTCCTCGTAACTCAGCCTCTAGGTCAACAATTGCTTCCCGTTGAGCCTGAATTTCTCCTTGTCTGGCCCCGGCCTTAATTCTGGCTAGGTTAGCCTGAGCAACTTGTACATTCGATTTAGCTTTTTCCAGGGTGGCCTGACTAGTGTCCCGACTGTATAAAATAGCGACCACTTGGTCTTTTTTGACCTGATCCCCTTGCTTGACTAAAAGTTCAGAGATACGGGTGCGGGTGCCATCAATGGACAGAGGAGCAGATAAACGAATAATTTCTCCTTCCGGTTCTAAACGGCCAAGAGCAGCCACAGAGGTAATTATAGGAGCAGCTTCTGCTTGAGCTGTTACCGTGGCACTTTCTGAGCTACCTTGCTCTTGTACAAAGTTGTAGTAAATTACACTAGCACCAGCTGCCAAGCCAACAGCAACTGTCAAGCCGGCAATCCACTGACCAACTGGTTTAGCCAATGACCGACTAGTTTTGATGAATGGCTGACTTCCTTGGGCTAATGCCTGACTTTCTTTCTGCATCATAATGCTTTCTTCCAATACATCTAACGGGACTTGGCAGTTTGGTCAGTGGGAGTTGGCAGGATAATAATCTGGTTTGATGTGCCCGAATGCCTCCGGCAGAGTTTTGGCAGCAACAGAGACTAATTCTAAAGTTGTCTTAGCAAGGGGTTCTGTATCGAGATAGGCAAACTGGTAGGCATTTTTGATATTTCCCGCCATTAACACCGGACAGCCCATAGCGGTAAACTTGTCAATTGCTTGAGAAAAACTTAACCCTTCGGTGGTAACTCCCAAGTAATTAATTCCCTCTCCGTGCTTTTCTAATAATTCTTGGTGTATGCTTTGCCCCTGCATAGGTTGCACTAATTCCAAGAGAATATTGCCAACATAGGTGAATGCTACACGCAGGCTAAAATTAGCCTCTTGCCCCCGCCATTTAGTTTGGGAGAGTTGCGATGAATCCAGATTGTATACTCTCCAAGGGCCAATTGCCATTCGTTCTACATAATTTCTTAGAGTTTGCTCTAAATCAGCAGTTACAATGCCAATTTTAAATATTTGACTGATAAAACTATTTGCTAAGGAAGAATTAATATTTGCCTTGCCCTCTGGAATACAATAGTCTGGCTTACCGAGACTAGAAGAACTTTTTAAGGAAGTAAGAGGGGGTAACTTTAATAACTCTACGGTTGTCTTAATTGCCCCTTCCGTGTCCAGATAACCATACCAGGGACACAATAAATTATGGGCGAATTGGGGACGTGGGAAGTTAACCAGGCCTAATTTAACGGGGACATTAACCATGCCTTCCTGGACTACCGGGCAACCTACAGACAAAAAACGTTCAACAGCTTGCTCAACACTAAGAGAACCTGTATCTAGCATCAGGTGATGAACTCCCTCACCGTGAATTTCTAGATAATCATTGTAGATACTTGGCCCTTCTAGGGGTTGAGCTACCTCTAGCTGCATGTTCCCAACCCAAGCGATCGCCAGTTTGGCAGTAGAAACAATTTTCTCACCCCGGAATTTAGTATTAATCTGGCTAACGGGTGTATGGTGCCAGCATTTAAAGGGACCAATTCCTAACTTCTCTGAGAGGGTGTGAACCGTTTTATCCAAATCATGGGTAACAATACAGACTTGAATAATTTCCTTAATAAAACTACTGGGCAAGGCATTGACTGGGGAGACGGTTGTACTTGTCATAATCCTTATTTTTATTAAAACCGTGTTTTTAGTCTTATTAACTCTCTACCTCTAATCTTAAGCAGCGGTGTTATTTCGGCTACAAAATGTTGGCAATAAATACTTTTTAAGTAATTTTTTATAAAAAAGTAATAAGAATTCTTATTGTAAGCACTAATTAAATCAGGCTAAACTTGAGCTACTGCTAAGGAAGACTGTAACCTTTCAAGAAGATGATCCCCCACCCGCAAGGCATTAGCCATAATTGTTAGGGAAGGATTAACGGCAGAACTAGAAGGGAAGAAAGCGCCATCAACTACGTACAAATTATCTAGGTCATGGGTACGGCAGTTAATATCTAAAACCGACGTTTTCGGGTCTTCACCAAAGCGGCAAGTACCACACTGATGACCTACTTCTCTCAAGGGCACTTTTGTCGGAACATAGGTAGAAGGCAGTACATTTTCACGGCGCTGCTCGATTGATTTAAGAACGGCAATCCAGCGTTTGACAAAACGCTTATACGTCTCCATATTGTTGTTAGTGTATTCCAGGGTTATTTTGCCATTTTTGAGCCGCACACGATTTTCGGCACTAGGTAAGTCCTCAGACATTAACCACCAAGCAACAGTACGTTGAGCCACTGCGTCCAAGACTGACAAAGGTATTAAGGGTGGGCCGTTGGCTACCATACGCTCTTTATTGATATTGCCCAGCATTTGCACAGCTCCCATCGGGTAAGGGAAATCTTTCTCGCCCCAATAGAAATCATGGCAAGCCATGGTTTTCTGGAAATCAGTATTGTTCTTGCGGGTTCTTACCTCCATCACGACTGCATTGTTATGAGTCATGTAGTTACGCCCCACCTGATCAGAACTGTTAGCTAAACCATTAGGGTGCTGATCGTTAGCAGATTGGAGCAACAAAACTGCCGAGTTAATTGCCCCACAAGCCATCACAACAATATCTCCAGAGAACATCTGGCGAATACCTGCAATTTCTGCTTCTACAGCACTAACCTCACGGCCAGAAGCACTGGTGTGGAGGCGTACAACTTTTGCTTCGGTAAGCAGAGTCAGATTATTATTAGCTAAGGCTGGACGTACACAGTTAACGTCGGAGTCGGACTTGCCATCGATAAGGCAAGGGAAGCCATCACAAGTGTTACAACGAATGCAACTACCTAAAAAACTATTGGGCTTGTTGACCTTAACTGCCAGAGGTAAGTAAAAAGGATTTAACCCTTTCGTCTTCAGGTCATCATGAATTCTTTGTACTAGGGATTCATGTTTGACTGGAGGAAAGGGATATTCCTGGCTAATCGGCGGTTCGGTGGGATCGAGTCCCCTCTGACCATGGGCTTCATAGAGTTGTTCTGCTTGGTCATAGTAAGGAGCAAAATCTCCATATTTCAAGGGCCATTCCGGGGAAATGCCTCCTTTATGGACAACTTGCTCAAAGTCTCCTTCCCGCAAGCGAAATAGCGAACCACCGTAGAATTTAGTATTGCCCCCTACGTTATAACCAACACCAGGGTGCATGGCTTTGCCTTTTTTGTCATACCATAGCTCAGGGGTGCGATAGCACTCTTTTTGTAAAACTGCTTTAGCATCCCAATTGGTTTTTTCCCTCGGTATGAAAGGACCTCGCTCTAAAACCAAAATTTTCTTGCCACTTGGGGCCAGTCGATGAGCTAGGGTTCCCCCTCCGGCACCTGTACCAATGATAATTACGTCATAATCAGGACTATCCATTACTTTTACTTTGCAGCCATTCTTCTGTCAGTTTAAAACCTTCTTCTAAGGATATTTTGGGTTCATAGCCTAGCTTAGTTTTTGCCTTCTCAACTGAATAAGCATAGGGTCGAGTCAGGTAATCTATAGCCTCTGGCAGAGTGTCAACCTCTTGACCAAGAGCTTTCTGTCCTAAACCACGTAGTTTGATGAGAAACTTAAGCAGATTAGCTGGTAAAGAAAAAGGTTTAGGTAAACCCGCGATCGCTGCTAAACGAGCAAAGTACTCTTGCCAGGAAGTTTCTTGTCCATCTGTGGCATTAAACACTTCACCGTAGGCTTCTTTTTCTAAAGCTAGAAAAATCAGATCAATTAAATTGTCGAGATAGGCATGATTGATTACACCTCGTCCGCTATTAGCCAGCAAAAACATTTTTTTTCGCATTAACTCCAGGGGACGGACTACCCAAGAGGGACTACCTGGACCGTAAACATCCCCAGGTCTAATAATGATGATGCCAAAATCTGAGGGAGTAGTCAGTTTTAAAAGTTCCTGTTCAGCTTCTATCTTGGTTTGAGAATAAGGGTTATTTTCTAACTTGATTGGCCCTTCTTCTGTAACATGATTGGGATATGTGAAGCCGTATACTATGGCACTAGAAAGATGGACAAAGGCTTTCACCCCAGCATCCATAGCACTTTTTGCCATGTTAACTGTGCCATTGACATTGACTTCACGAAACTGAGCTAGTGAACCCCCTTCTTTAGCAATAGCGGCTGTATGTAAGACTATGTCTACTCCCTGGCAGGCTTTTTGAGTTACGACTGGATCAGTTACACTGCCAATAATGACCTCAGCACCCATGGCTTGGGCTTTTTTTGCCTTATCTTCTGAACGTTGCAGCCCTCGAACTTTCATTCCCCGTTCAAGGGCACGTCGGGCAACGTGGGAACCGATAAAACCGCCAATACCCGTAATCAAAATGGTTTTATTTCTAAGTTCCATATTGCTGCTGTTTTAAAGAGAGACTTTGCTATCAACAGGTTGACCTGAAGACTGATAAGGGAGGTATTCAAGCATCCGAATTTTCCAAGGGCCATTGACCCGATAGGTGATACCCCGCCATTTAACTTGGGGCATACGCCAAGATAAAATCATGGCATAACCGTAAACCCATTGAGTGAGGGGAGTTGCCACAAACATTTTTGCTACTGTAGCAAGGGATAACTTGCGTGCTGACTCTCCAGGCTTACAAATTGCTATCTGTATGGTTTGCTCAATAGCAACCTCTATCAAAACTAGTCCGACGAGATAGGTGCCGTAGCAGCCCAACAATACAGCTGCTGCTTGCCATTGTCCTGTTAGTAATGTTCCTAGGGATAACAGAAGTAGGGTTGTAGGTAGCAGTATGGTCAAAAAGGCATCACCAATTACTGCCCCCCACCAAGGGTGATAAAGTCGAGCACAGAGCAGTTGACGACTCAACCAACGGGCCAGACCAGGTAAATCGCACTCTTCTTCATTAATCATGATCAAAGAAGGTACAAACTCAACCCGCATGCCGTGTTTTTGGAGAGCGCGGCGAGTCATGGTATCTTCGCAAAAAGCTTGACCCCATTTTTCTAGCAGTCCGGTGTCCCGTAGCAGTTTGGTTTTAATGGCTAAAGTACCACCCCAGGGAATCCGATAGAGGTACATCTGTATTACAGCAGAGAGGTTCCAAATATACCGTACTAAAGAACCCCAATAGTTACCTGTCGGAACATACCAACGATGACC
Source organism: Coleofasciculaceae cyanobacterium (assembly GCA_049683475.1). GTDB lineage: Bacteria > Cyanobacteriota > Cyanobacteriia > Cyanobacteriales > Coleofasciculaceae > JBAUJE01. The sequence goes on from JBAUJE010000080.1 coordinate 21,512, forward strand.
TGTAGTTGCACCCACCTTGGGATCTTTGAGAGGAGTAACTAGTTCTCCCAACCAACTGCGATGGGCGACGGTGTCAGCATCTACCAGGGCAACCACTTCATAGGAGTCATCTAAATCAGAGACTGCTTGATGAAGGGAACTGCACTTAAGGGTGCAATTGGGGCGTGGTTGCCTTAAAGGACTAACTTGAACGTTGCTTGCTCCTTGCTGCTTAACTACATCGGTAGCAATTGTCCAAGCTGAGTCTTGCTCACTATCAACAATAATTTTTAGATCGTAGTTGGGATAGTCTTGGTTAAGCAGTCTGCTAACACATTCAGGTAAAAAAGGATCAGCCCCTCGTAGACAAAGAATTAAGGCTGTTTTGGGTAAATGCTCATCGGGGAGTAATTTCTTCTTACGACCTTGGCGCAGGTAGAAGATGAAGACTAAGGAGAGCAATGTCTGCCCTACTAGCCAGCCAAACAAAATCTTGGAAATTAATAATGCTAATTCGTACATCACTTGACCTCTAGGCTAGGGAATTGGAGAGGTTGACCAAGTCTTCCATGGTCAGAAAACCACTTTCAATGAAGTAAGATAAGTAGTTGTTAAGTACTTCCTCGGATGGTTCTGGGCAAATAATACCGGAACCTTCTAAGGCTTCTAAAGTTTTCTGGCAACTGAGGTGAGGTCGTCTTGCTTGCAAATACAGATCGGGAATTGTTAGTTGTTCCTCTGACCACTTCTCAAATAAGAAAGGTAGTAGGGTGAACAAAGGATGTTCCGGAGAATTGACACGCTTCTTCAACTCTTGCTGCCACTCTGGGTAGGGCATCACTTGCAGAGGATAACCAAAGGAGGAAACCCACTCAATAAATTGTCTTAGGTGAATAGGTTTGGGCTGTTGCAGATGGAAAATTTTACCCAGGGATTCTGGCTGCCCGGATAGATAGACAATTGCCTGACTGATGTAGTCTACTGGTGAAGCATCAAGCATGTAATCCAAATCAGGCATAATGCCCATCTGGATACAACCTTTGAGCATCAAGCAGACAAAATCATCGGTGTTGGTAGCCCCGGTTTGACTGTCTCCGCCAATAAAAGGTGGTCTGTAAATTACTGCTGGTAGTCCGCGATCGCGAGCAATTTCTACTAACTTCTCAGATACCCATTTCGTCTGGGAGTAACCTAAGAACATGCCCTTAGTTTCTGTAATGCGATCGTCTTCGGTTAAGGTTTTGCCAGCATAGGCAGAAGATTCAAAAACAGCAACACTAGAAACAAAATGAACAGGTTTACGTTTAACTTGGCTAGCAAAGCGCAGAACTTCTTGAGTACCTAAAACATTAATCCCCTTCATTTGGGCGTAGGGAAAAACGTAATTGAGAACTGCGGCACTGTGATAAATAGTATCAACCTGACCAGCTAGGGCTTGAAATTTGTCAGCTGCTATACCCAACAAAGGTTGAGACAAATCACCTAGAACTGGAATAAGTCGAGAAGCAAATTGGTCATCCCAAACTGAATAGTGCTTGAGGTTTTTTTCTATTCTCTGCTTACCAGCATCTGCATCAGCAGCACGTACTAAACAATAGACATCTGCCTGGGTTTTTTGCAGAAGTTCTTGAAGTAGAAAAGCTCCCAGGAAACCTGTTGCACCAGTCATGAAAATCTTGCTGGGTTTATCAACTGGCTGATAAGGTACAGCATCTGGGCGGATGCTGGGGTCTAAAACTACTTCTGCTTGTAAATCTAAGGGTTGGGAAATCTGAGAAGCGGATAAGCCGGGACGGCGCACAATCCCTGTTTCTTTTTTCAGTTTTAGCAGTAGTAGTTCTCTTTGCTCAGGGGAAAGATTAGCTAAGCGCTTGGAAAGATCAGTCATAGGATTTTAGATTTTGGATTTTGGATTTTAGATTTTCCTTACGGATAAACCCGAAGGTTCATAAATTTTGAATTCAAGAAGGCAGAAGATGAAAGGCAGAGGTCAGTACCAATTAAAAAAAATCATCGCCATGAAGGAAAGTAAGCTTTTTCCTGTTCTCTGTTCCCTACTTATAAGTCAGAAAGGAATTTTCCTTCTGCCTTCTGCCCTCTGCCTTAGATTGATGATTTTTATCCTTAAATCTGCTGTTTTTGTGTGGCGACAGCCTGTTCTACTTCGGAGGGAGAAAGCTGCTCAATTTCTGTTAGCATCTGAGCTAAGTTTTCGTCCCCTGCTTTTTCAAGCAATTCTGCGTCTAAATTGACTGCTTCTTCAGCTAAGCGCTCAGCTAAAGACTCGATGGTTGGGTAATGCCAGAGCAGGGTAGGAGAGAGTTCAAAACCCATAACTTTCTCCGATTTGCTCATAATAATCATCGCCTGAGCTGAATCGAGGCCAAAGTTATCTAAACGTTCATCGATGTCTATTTCATCAACTTCGACTCCTAGCTGCTCAGCTACTTGAGTTTGCAGCCAGGTTTGAATCATTTCTGTGTTTAATTTGTTTTGTTCAACAGCAGCCATAATTTATCTTGCACCTCTCAAAAATTCATTCTTTCGTTGATATAATTACTCAGCTAGCCCGTGCCATTAGTTCAGGCTGAACAATACTCTCGGCAACACGCGCCATACCTTCGTCTAGATTGACCTGTGGTTGATAGCCGAGCAGTTTCTGGGCTTTTTCGATGGAATAGGTACTAGAGCGAGTGACAAAATCTACAGATTCGGGCATAATGCCAAGTTCCTTGCCTTGCACTCTCAGGGCCGCTTTAACCGCCACTGCTGGCATGGAGATTCTGTTTTTGCAACCCACCATTGCTGCTAGTCGGTCGTAAAATTCTTTAAAGGTGGTTTTTACACCATCGGTGATATTGAAAGTCTCACCGTATTGCTCTTTTTCAATAGCCAGAAAACAACCGTCGATGAGATTATCTAAGTAGACATGGCTGATGATACCCTTACCACCGTTAATTAGCACAAACTGCTGTTTTTGCATTAGTTCCAGGGGCTGGAGTACCCAGGTATGAGTATTTGGGCCGTAGATATCTCCTGGTCTAATGATGATAATCCCAAATTCATTTGGGTCATTGAGTTTCAATAGTTCCTGTTCAGATTCTATTTTGGTCTGACACAGGGGATTTTTTTCTGTCTGTAAAGGTCTATCTTCTGTAACCCAATCGGGGGATTTGAAGCCGTAAACCATTATAGTTGAGATATGCAGGAAGGTTTTAGCTCCTGCTTTTTTGGCGATGGTGGCGGCGTTGATGGCACCTCCTACGTTGACCTGACGAAAAGGCTCAATGGGACCACCCGGATCAATCATCGATTCGGTATGAAAAACAATGTCTACGCCACCTTTACAGGCTGCTTCTATCATTTCTGGCTGGGTGGTACTGCCTACAAGTACTTCTATACCAAGGGCTTTAGCCTTTTTAGCGCTCTCTTGGTCAGGCTCTAAGCCCCGCACTTTCATGCCTTGCTCCAGGGCCATTTCTGCTGTACGCAGTCCTAGATAACCACCGATACCTGTAATAAGAAGTGTTTTATCTTTGAGTTCCATAGGTTTGATTTCTTGTTAATTAGTTGAGCTGTGCGACGAGTAGTTCAACAAAATTGCTTTGGACAAGTTGTTCTCTCCCCGTGTCTTTGCGTCCCCGTCTCACCGCGTCTCTGTTAGTTCTGTTCCGTCAGCGGTTCTGGGTGGTACTGACTGAATTTGGTCGGCATTTGCAGTCCTTGCAGTTTCAGATTCTGCATCCGATATAAAAATGCCGCTCCCGTCATAACGTGGTGAGCCAACTCCACCACTCGCCGATTTTCTGGCGCAGCTAGGTAAGTACCTTTTACCCAGTTATTAAAACTACCCATAGCTGGCCCACACCAGATTTGGTAATCCATTTCCCGACCTTTTTCCCCGGCGCTAGACCAACGGGAGGATAAACCCAGATAGCGACGGAACATTAAAGCCATTTTCATCTTGGGATTTTTGTTGGCCCGGTCTAATTTTTGAGGATTTTTCTGGGATAAATAATCTACGGTTTTCTGCCAAGCAGAATCGATGCTTTCTTGAAAGATTTGTTTTTCCAGTTTTTGCCTTTCTGCTGGGGGAATGGCTTCAATTGAGTCATAAGTTTTGTATAACTCAAATAGTTTTTGGGCTCTTAAGGGAAACATGGTTCCTTTTTTGAGAACCTGAACTTTTACCCCCATTTCAAACATGTCGCCAGCCGGGGCCATCATTACGTCAGGCATTTCTGCTTGGCTGAGTAATTTCTTGGTGTGTTGGCAAGTCCCGGCTTCAAGACAGGATTGGTTAATGGAACCAGTTACGATATAAGCAGCACCCATCATGAAGGCGGCTAGGGCTGATTGAGGAGTGCCAATTCCGCCTGCTACTCCAATTCTAACCGGGGTGAAGTAGTTATATTTTTCCTGAATTTCATCTCTTAATTCTATGACCGAAGGTAAGAGACAAACCAAAGGACGATTATCTGTATGACCACCAGAATCAGCCTCAACGGTGATGTCATCAGCCATTGGTACTTTTTCAGCCAAGGTTGCTTGCAGTTCGGTGATTAAACCTTGGGCAAGTAATTCTTGAAGAATTTTAGTAGGGGCCGGCTGAAGGAATTTAGTAGCAACTTCTCGTCGAGAAAGTTTGGCAATGACTTTATTATTAATCTCGATTTGATTGCAATGGTCCAGACCTAGACCAGCAACACGATAATAAACAATGTTGGGGGTTAAATCTAGGAAAGCAGAAGCTTCAACGGTTCTTACTCCATGTTGAAGATATAAATCAACTGTAGCCCGTTCTGCTTTTTGGTCATGGGGGTTATGGAGCAAATTAAAGGCGTAAGGACCGTGGGGGAGGGCTTGTTGAATGCGCTTAATTGCTGCTTCTATCCTGGTCAAAGGTAAACCGCCCGTGCCAAAGGAACTCAAAAGTTTCTCTTTACCTAGGGCAATAACTAATTCTTCTGAGGAAATACCAGCAGCCATTGCCCCAGCAGCGTAGGCATATTTTACGCCGTGAAAGGACATGAAGGAGGGGTCGCCCAGCTGCTGACGTGCCATGGGTGGGGTAGCCATTAGTACTTCTACCTGTCCCAGGTTGCCATTATTAACAGATAATACGGAACCTTCGTTGGTTACCCCTAGCTGTCCTTGTACCCGAACTATGTAACAGGGTTTATCTAAGTTGAGCAGTTTAGCTTTAATACCTGTCTCGTCAAAAGCGACGGAGTCTAATAAACCTTGTCCAGCTAGATTTGAGGTTTGGTAGCTGCCATAAGCCTGGGGACTTTGGGGGCTTTGGGTTGGCAGTGGTGCCATGCTAATCATTTGTTTTAATCCTCTATGATTCATCTGAGAAGGGCGAAGCATTTGCGGATAAAAATCATGATTTAATCTATAAATCCGGGCGCAAATGCTTCTCCCCTACTCGCTAACAGAAGTTTCTTGTTCAAGCAGTTTCTGGGAGAAAACTAGCTGTAAATTAATAATCTCGCTCATTTGTTTTAGGGATTCTTGGCGTGCTACTAAAAAGGCAGCATGAGCAGCAGTGACGCGGTAGTTTTTCTCTTTTAGCTTGTGATAGTGATGACTGTCTAATGTGGTAATAAATGCCATTTCTTTAATATCTTCCTCAGCATTCAAATTGGACTGATTATTTTCCTGAAAAGCTGGAATGCTTGAGTAAGATTCTAAGTTTTCTGCTGGCTGATAACTGTTACCAAAGTCACTGTTTATATTTCTTAAATCTCGTGAATTTTCTGGGGGTAATTCAGTTTTAGTACCATTGCTGTTGCTGGTCGCCGTCGAAGGCAGCTCATTGTTTAACTGTGGTGACTCAGCAGTTTCTAGCAGAGGAATTAAAGATACATCTTGGAAGACTTTCTTATTCCTCTCACTTAAAATTGTCTCACTAATTCTACTTCCCCCCAGAGTAATTTTCTTCATTATTGATTTACTTGGTTGGGAAGTTTCTGCAACAGGGCAATATAGTAAGGATAAATCGACAGAAGCACCGTGACAAAGGAGTCTGGCTAAGGCTCTGACTAAAGTTCCATGTTCATCAGCTCCTCTTTTATCAAGAGAGATTGTTAGATGTTCTTTGCCTTTTAAGTTGGCATCAATCCAGCGAGAACATGTACCACCAGCACCTGCTTCAATAAATATTCTGCTGCCTTCTTCATACACTCGATTAACTAAGCGAGGAAAATCAAGTTCTTGACAAAGAGCTTTGGCAACGTTGTGACCGATCGCTTCACTTTCTAATTTAATCGGTTCGTAATTAGCTGCTGAATAAAAGGCTGTCTCCGGTACAGTTTCAATCGGAAAGGTGTTAATCTTAACGATTTCGTCATATTCAGAGCGCATCGCCTCACAGTGGAGAACATGATCGAGAGGTAGACTAAAACCATCACATTTAAGGGTTTCCATTACCCTCTGACAAGCTTCTTTCTCCCCAGCAATGACAACTTCTGTCGGTGTATTGATGTGGGTTAGATAGAGGCGATTTTCCTTTTCTACACATTCTCTAACCTGTTCAGCCGGGGCCATGAGAACGTAGGTACTCCAAAAATCTTTGCCTTGACTATCTTGCTCAGTAGCAATGCCCCAATGTTCCCGCACTGCATCTTTAGTGCCAGAGATACGTGAACCAAACAAGGAGGAGGAGTTTAAAGTATGTTCATTTTTGAAATCATTAGTCCAAACCCCCTGAGCACCGATCATGCTGATTTCCCCTAGGCTATAGCCAAAGACACAGTCTGCCTTGACTTGGAAATAATCCTTCATGATGGTGGTGAGCATGCCAGAAACGCCAACGCCAGTTTCTAGCATTCCCAGGGCATTGTCTAATAATTCTTGTTCTAGAACCTCTAGTTCCCTTTTGGACAATTTACGCAAACTTCTAGGACAAAAGATTCTTTCTAGCCTAGTTAGAGGTCTAGCAACACTCTGAGCGAATGAATCATCAAATAATTGAGGAAATAGCCGGAATAAATTAAGGGCAACTCCTAGGTAAGCATTGAAAGCACCAGGATAAACGAAGGCAATTTTACCTTTTTTGCCTAAAGGTTTGGCAGTAAAGTAGCTGCCTCCGGGAGTTTGCCAATCGTTTCCTTGTTCAAAAGCCTTGGGCACACCCTTAAAAGCACGCTCAAATTCCCGCGTTAATGCTTTTTTGTCTTTACCGAGAATTGCCAGTCTGTAGGTTGCCTGAGTACGCTTCTCGAAAGTAGCAAAGGTTTGACTAGCAACATTAGCCAGAGAGGTGCAATCTTCTACAGTTTGTTGCAAAGCACCCAGTTGTTCAAGTAAACCCTCTTGATTATCGGCAGCAAGGGGGAACAGATAAAAAGGTGTTTGCCTCAAATAGGAACTCTCTCGCTTAGTCTGGCTTAACTCTTCAGACAAAATCAAATGGGCGCAAGTACCATCTACCCCTAGACCATTAATAGCCGCAACCCTTTTGTTAGTGTCTGAAGGTAAACACCAGAGCTTAGCCATGGTTTGTACATAGAAAGGACTACCCTGCCAAACCTCTGGCATTTTGGGAGCAGACCACTGGGGAACAGGGGGAATATAGCGGTGAAAGAGACACAGGGCCGTTTTAATTAAACTGGCCATGCCTGAAGCAACATAGGTGTGACCAATATTGCTTTTAACCGAACCTATCGCACAACTTAAATCTGGATCAGCATTACGATAGGCTTGAATTAAACCCTTAATTTCTGCTTCATCCTGCCAAGAAATACCACTGCCAAAAACTTCTAGATAGTTAATCTCTTTTGATTCAATTCCTGCTAACTGGTAAGCCTCTTGGCAAGCTTGGGCTACAGCTTCAGGTTGAGGTTGAGAGGGGAAACTGGAGGCTCCCTCAGCTTGCACTAAACTGATGGCATCAATAGCAGCGTAGATGCGGTTTTTATCCTGTTTGGCTGTTTCTAAGGCCTTAATTACTACAGCACCAGCCCCTTCACCAGGTAGCCAGCCATTGGAATTTTCATCAAAACCAAGGGTGGGAATGCCAGTATTGATGTTTGCCAAACGGTTACGTAGCAGGATATTTTCTGGGCCACCAGCTAAATCAACCGCCCCAATTACTACCGCGTCTACTTTTCCCGCTGAAATTAGCAATTGTGCTACTTCTAAAGCTTTGAAAGTGGAATTTTCACCCGCAGAGAGGGTTAAAGCTGGGCCATTGAAATTCCAGAGGGCAGAAATGCGACTAGCAATGATGTTGCCGACATAACCGACAAACTCACTAGTACCTGCTGGGTGATGGAGGCTATCTTTAACGATGTTCTCCAACTCAGAAAGTTGCTCAGGGGCTAAAGAAAGTTTGTCTTGGGCCAAGCCTTTTTCAACTTGCCAGGGTAGATTCCAACGTTGCTGAAGCTGGTGAATAGTTGGATCTGTCTCCATGGCAATAATTACGGCGACATTTCCCCCTTCAGCAATTCCGGCATCTTGCAGGGCGCGATCTGCCACTTTTAGGGTTAGTAGTTGTTGAGGATTGAGTTTTTCAACTTCGTTGGGGGGTATTTTGCAACGTAAAGCGTCTAGTTCAAAATCTTGGATGTAAGCACCTAAGGGCGCTTTACCTTCTGCCAAGCCATAGTCTTGGAGCAACTGTTTTTGCTCTTCTATGCCCTTCCAGCGCTGAGGGGGCAAAGGAACAAAATGTTGTTTTCCTTCGTAAATACTGCGATCAAAAGCATCTAAACCATCACACTCACCGAAAAAGGCATCCATCCCCACAATCGCCATTTTTTCAGCTTTAATTGGCTTAGATTCTTCCGTCCAGCCGTCGGGAATTTGTTCGGAACTACTAGGTTGCTCCAAAATTAAATGAGCATTGGTGCCACCAAAACCAAAAGCATTAACTGCGGCACGTTTGGCTGAGCCATTGTTAGGCCAGGGAGTTGGACTTTGGACAATTTTTTCGGCTGCAACGACCTGATTAGGGGAACTAAGAGGCTCACTTAAATTAATAGTGGGCGGTATTACTCCCTTAGACATGCCCAAAATAATTTTAATCATGCCTACCATCCCAGCCGCTGTTAGCAAATGACCAACGTTGGATTTCGCAGAACCGACGAGGGGAGAGGCTTGATGTTGACCAAAAAAGCTATCAATGGAGGCTAGTTCCGTACCATCTCCTAACAGAGTACCTGTTGCGTGACATTCTAAATAATCAATGGTTTGGGGATTAATTTGAGCCTCAGTATAAGCTCTTTCAAAGGCCAGGGTTTGCCCTTGTTGATTGGGACTAAGCAGGTGTCTACCTCTACCATCATTAGAAAGCCCAGCGCCGCAAATAGTAGCGTAAATCTGGTCACCGTCACGAACTGCATCACTGTAGCGTTTGAGAACCAGCATGCCAACGCCATCAGCTGGAGTTAAACCTTTAGAGGACTTATCTAGGGGATGGCTAATACCGTTATCTGGGTAGGCATGAACACCAGAAAAGAGCATCCTGATAAAGAGGGGATCGGCATAGCTGATGGCTCCTGCTAGCATCAAATCTGTTTTTTGCGATCGCAGGTAATTGCAAGCCAAATCCACTGCATAAAGTGAGGAAGAACAGGCCGCATCTAAGGAAAAATTAATGCCTTGTAAAGCAAGAGCTTGGGCAACGATAGCTGAGGGCATGCCAGAAGTCATGGCATTATAGGGGGAAACTTCGCCCGAATTCTGCCCTTGAGCTAGTTTAAAGCTTTCATGCTGCAAAAGTTCCTTAACTGGTTGCTCGATTGCCTGCTGATAAATGGGAGATAAGAGCTGATTAGAGTACTTGGTAGGGAAGGAGAGATTTCCTAAAATTACACCACAGTTTTCTAAAGCTTTTTCATCACCGAAATATTTACTATTTTGTAGGGCTTGCTTGGCAACATAAAGCGTACCTTTGAAAAGAGGATCTAAACTTTCAATTACTTCTGAAGGTAAGTTATAACCAGTACCATCAAACTTGAAATTACGGATATACCCTCCCTTCAGGGAGTAAGTTTTGTCCTCCTTACCCTTTTGCTGATCGTAAAATAATGAAGGATCTACACCTATTTCTTCTCCCGTCGCTAAGGAGCTTGAATCTTCTCCCCCCATCAGGTTATGCCAAAACTCTTCAGGATTCTGGGCATCGGGGAAGAGGCAAGCTAGTCCAATAATTGCTATTTTATCCATGATTGTTTTTTTACTACTACTTTTACTGTTTACTGAGAAATTAAAGGGAAAGGGTAAAGGTAAATATCCTTTACCCATGATTGAAATTGTTGACTTAATACTTTTAGAGAGCCTTCTTAAGCAGCGTTGTTAATGGCTGCTAAAGGAAAAATAGTTGCCTGGGCTCCGGTTATACGGCAGTAGATTTTTCCCTGTTCATCGTGACTGGCAATATTTACATTCAAACTGGTTTCAGTTTTAGAGTTCAGTTCCATTGATGTGTAAAATATTGCATCATGGGGAACAGGGGCGAATTGTTCAAATTTTCCTAGTTTGGCTGGTAAGCAGCCTGACTGATGCATATGTTGTAGCCAGAGCCAAACAGAATGAGTTTGTACATCAGCAATGTAAGGACAGATATTGTAGATGGGGAATTGTCCCTGTTGCCTTTCTCCCAAACTCTTAACTAGGCATTGCACAGTAATTTTTTGAGGACTGAGATTAACAATTCTGTCTACACCTTGGAAAGCCGGGCCATGGAAAAGTGAGGCTGTTCCGTTTTGGTAGAAAGATTCCCTCGAACCACTAATTTTACGATCCGGTGTGAGGTCAAGTCCTTCGTAGATTGGAGCTTCAGGAATTTCTTTGAGAAGCTGAATGTTGGCACTAAAGTGGTAGCGAGTTTTTCCGTCAGAATTTTTACTCCAGATTTTTGTTTCTAGCTCTATTACCTCGCTATTTTTACTGAGTTCCTTGATATCTAAGGTATATTTTTCTGCCAACTGATTATCAAAGACGATTCCCTTTAAAACTTTAGTCTCTTGGCAGGAAAAACATTGATAACCTGGATACAATAAGGAGGTGCTGCTAGCCATCCAGGAAATAGCACAAGTGAAGGGTAAAACAGGAGAACCCGCAATTACATGGTCATACAAAAAAGGATTTTCTGCTAGGGTTAATTGCCGATGAATGCGGTGGGTACGCAACTCGGAGCTTAATTCTCCAGTAGCAGGAGGTAGGGGAGAACCGACAATAACTTGTACTGTTTCCTGGTTAACATCTGCCAATTCATCTGCAAGGATTTGGGTTCCGGCATCAATGGGGATTATTTCCACCTTACGCATAGCAAAAGCTTTCTTTAGTTGGGGCGTTACCATGCCACTATCCCAAGGACCCCAGTTAATTGCTACTACATGACAATTGGGATGATGTTGTTTAACTAAATGGGCAGTTTTATTGAGAATCTCATTAGCAAGGGAATAGTCTACTTGCCCTGCGTTGCCATAAAAACCAGCTACCGAGGAAAAGAGAACTAAATATTCTAATTGACTAACTGGCACACAGTTGAACAGGTTATCTAAACCCTGGACTTTTGCCCGATAAACACTATCAAAATCCTGCTCTGTTTTCTTTTCAATTAACTTATCAGCCAGGTTGCCAGCGCCATGGATGATGCCAGTAATTGCTCCTAAACGTTGGGTCGCTCCTCCTAACTTTTCTTTAAGAACGGCTAAGTTAGTAACATCTGCACTGAGATACTCCGCCTGACGGCCTAAGTCTGCCAGGGTTTGCAAAGTCTTACGAATATCTCGCTCGGAAGAAATCTTTTTAAATACTTTTTGGATATCAACAGGCTTTGGTTTCTTTCCCTGACTAAGAAGATTTTGCATAATCCGTTTTTTAAATTCGGATTCATCAAAACAATCCTTAGCCCAACTAGGCTCTTCACCTGTTAGTTCAGAACGACCTAATAAAATCCATTTACAAGGGTAACGTTTTGCCAGTTTAATTACACACTCAGCAGTGATGCCTCTACCACCACCACTGGCGAGAAAAACAGAAGAAGGAGTAATGTTAGCGTTAGTAATCATAAACTTTAATTTGTTGTTTTTAAGAGAAAAGAGAAGAAAGAATTATCAAATAAAAAGGCAGTGAGAGCAAAAGTATCTTGTTTATTTGTTCTCAACTGCCCTACTTCAGTCGGTTGTAGCTTGGTTATTCAGTAATCAAAGTTGTTCTTCCCTGAGGACCGTAACCAACTTCAACTAAACAACAATTGGGGTCATGCAATTCAGCAAAAATGTACTGGGCAGTCTGTTCTTCACTAAACTCATGACTTAGGTCAACGGCCCTACAGAACACCGATTTCCATTCATAGTTGAGGGTCTTTGTCAAGCCAAATAAGCCAGCACCAATGGGAGAATAATTAACCTTGTGACCTAGACCAAATTCACCATCTAGACGAGCAACAGAGAAGAAGCAACTACGCCCTAAACTTGCAGCTTGATTGAGAGAAGTTTTCAGATGCTTAGCTAAGAAAAAGACCTGCTTAAGAATCGTTGCTTCTGTCTCTAGAAAACGGATGCCTTCTTGGCGATCGCCAATACTACTAGGATTAAGATGAGTGAAAGCGGCAATCGGGCCAAAGTTAGCAGTTATTGCTGCTACTTGTTGCTTGATATGCTCCTCACTCAGTTCTTGCAGTACCACTCGATTAACTTCAGCAGGTAATGGTAACTGTTGAGCAACTACAGACTGAGGGAAACTGAGAACTACAACTTTCCAACCCCGCTCGGTCAGGGACTGAGCCAAAATAGATGTGGTAAGAGAGCCATCATCGGTGATTAAGGCAATGTGATTTTCAGGTAAGCTGAAATCCAATTGATCCGGCTTGGCTAAGAACTTCAGTTTGACCGGAGAGCGGGGAATGTTATGTTCTATACGCTGCTCAAGCTCAAGCTGGCTGGAGTTCCTTTTTTTTTTCTTCCTGGACTGAACCAGCTCCGGCAACCAGATTGCGAGTAAAGTCTACTACATCGCCTAGAGTTCGCATTTCTATTTCTGCTAACTCCTCCAGGTTGGGCTTAGGCAGTTGAGGGTATTGCTCCTGCAAGGCTCCCAGGATTTCGACTCGCTTAATCGAGTCAATCCCCAAATCAGCCTCCATGTCCATATCCATCTCTAGCATCTCGGCCGGATAGCCTGTTTTATCGCTAACCACTACCAGCAGAGTTTCACAGAGTTGGTCAAAATCAATTTCGATGGCAACTGGGGCGGCCGGTTCTGCAACAGCTATACTGCTGCTTTCTTGAATTACTGGACTACTACCATTGCTGGCAACTGGTTCTGGACTAGGCAAAGTGGCGACAGGAGCTACAGGAGCTACAGGAGCAGCTTCTGGTAGTTCTGGTGTCTTATCAACAACAGCTTCTAGACTGGCAGCGGGGGCAGTTGGACTAGGTAAGCTGGGGATAGATGGAACTGAACCAGCTCCGGCAACCAGATTGCGGGTAAAGTCTACTACATCGCCTAGAGTCCGCATTTCTATCTCTGCTAACTCTTCTAGATTAGGCTTGGGCAATTGAGGGTATTGCTCTTGTAAGGCTCCCAGGATTTCGACTCGCTTAATCGAGTCAATCCCTAAATCTGCCTCCATGTCCATATCCATCTCTAGCATCTCGGC
>JBAUJE010000081.1:0-2909 GCA_049683475.1 Coleofasciculaceae cyanobacterium
CCCCAACCCCCCAACTTTGGGGGGCTTCCGGACTCAAAGTCCCCCAAAGTTGGGGGATTTAGGGGGCTTAAGGATTTCAAACTTGAACCGAAAGACTTATCTAGACAAGAGGAACTTTCACTCACAACGAAAGATGAAAATCTCTCTGTATCCGCGTCCCCGCGTCCCCGTGTCCCCGCGTCTACTTTCACAGCGTCTCCGTGTCCCCGCGTCCCCGCGTCTACTTTCCGGCTAGGAAAGTTAAGCATCATCCTCGCCATGCGAGCTGACTTTTTTGGCAAATGTGTTGAACGGGAATACAGTGGACTGGCACAACGAATTCAACAAAATCTGGTGACGGTGACACCAATGCAGCAGGAGGAGTTGAGGCTGGCAATTGTCGAACCTGCTAAGCGGGTGGAACTGGATGTAGAACCGGAATTGGTAACACAAATGCTCTCCGATGTGGCGGGTTCCCCTGGTAGTTTGCCTCTCTTGCAGTATACGTTGCTGGAATTGTGGAATAAGCGAAGAGATAATTGCTTGCAGTTGGCAACCTATTCCCAGTTGGGTGGGGTGATGGGGACGTTGCAAAAAAGAGCAACGGAGGTTTATGAGCAGTTTTCGGAGGAGGAGAAGGCGGCGGCGAAGCATATTTTTCTCTCGCTGACGCAGTTGGGAGAGGGGACGGAGGATACTCGCAGGCGGGTTTTAAAGGAAGATTTGGTTACATCACGGCATTCAGAGAGGTTGATTGATAGGGTAGTGCAGAAATTAGCGGATGCTCGTTTAATTGTTACCCACAATCCAAAATCTAAAATCCTAAATCCAAAATCGGTAGTGGTGGATGTGGCTCATGAGGCGCTGATTCGTCATTGGATACTATTACGGGAATGGTTAAATGAGAGTCGGGGTAATCTGCGGGAGAAGCGGAAGATTGAGGCGGTGGCTGAGGAGTGGCGCGGTAGGGGGAAGGCGAAGGATTATTTGTTGCAGGGGAGAAGGTTGAGGGAGGCTAAGGAGTTTCAGAAGGAACAGGTTGATGGTTTTGCACTCTCGAAGTTGGCTGAGGAGTTTATCAGGGTAAGTGTTAAGCAGAAACAGATTAATCGATTTAGATTTATTGCTGGTTTTTTGGTCATTCCTTTGATTGGGACAGGTTTGGTAGGTTTTGGGATTTATAGAGAGATAACTATTCAAAGATATCGGAAAGTTCTCATTGCTACTAAAGGATCGAAATACAGTGAAGAAAGAATTGATGCTGTTCAAAAACTAGCTTGGCTTCGTGAGCCTTTGACAAGTGGTCTTCTTGAAGAAGCGAACCTCAAGGGAGTTTACCTCAGGAGATCTAGCCTTAGAGAAGCCAATCTTAGAGAAGCCAATCTTAGAGGGGCCAACCTTAGAGAAGCCAACCTTGAAGAAGCCGACCTTGAAGAAGCCGACCTTGAAGAAGTTAGCCTTCTGAGAACCGATCTTAGAGGGGCCAACCTTATAAGAGCCAACCTTAGAGGAACTATTCTTATAAAAACTAACCTCAGCAGTACCTTCCTATGGGACGCTGACATCAGCAAAGCCATCCTCTGGAAAGCCAATCTCAGTAAAGGTTTCCTTAGCGAAGCTAACTTCAGCGGAGCCTACTTCAGAGAAACTGACCTCCACAATGCCAACTTTAGTGGAACCAACCTTAGAGAAGCCAATCTCACGGAAGCCAAAAACCTAACACCAGCTCAAGTCAAAGCTGCCTGCAATTGGCAAGAAGCAATATATAGCGATGAGTTTCGCAAAGAACTAGACTCATCACCCGACCCTGAAGAAAAACCTGATTGTAGTCAGTGGGGAAAGTAACCTCTCATCTACGAAGATAAGAAAAAAACCCAGTTATTGCTCTATGGAAAAACTAGATTATCCAGCAGTAATCAAGAAAGTACTAGAAAAATACATTAGCTATCAGCCAAAGGATGAATCGGTAGAAAAGCAATTAATCTTCGACACAGAACGCGATCGCTACCTAATCGTTTACGTCGGTTGGGAGGATGAGAAACAAATTTATGGCTGTCCAATTCACATCGATATCAAAGAAGGAAAAATTTGGATTGAGCGAGACTTCACAGAAGCAGGAGTAGCTAACGAGTTAGTAGAATTAGGAGTACCAAAAACAGATATTGTTTTGGCTTTCCGCTCTCCTTTCGTGCGACAGTTTACAGATTTTGCTGTGGCTTAGGTAGACGTTAAGACAGACGCGGTGACGCGGAGGGAAAACAACCTGTCCAAATCAATTTGGAAAACCTCTAGGGCGTATTTTTACAGTCAACAAGTTTATGTAGGGGCGTAGCATTTGAGGGATAATTTATCAGTGAAGCCCAAGGTATACAATCCAAATGCTACGCCCTCCTTATTAACTCGCTTCTAAGGTAAAAATACTGTATTTAGCCCCCCTAATCCCCCCTAATTTCCCTCCCGTACCCTTTCCAAAGTAGGGCTAATTCATTAACCAAACAACTGCCTAAAAAGAGAAATCTTCCCTGATAATTAAATAGGGTGAGCAATTGCCCACCCTAGGTAAATAACTGAATATCTGGCGATACAACTCCAGAGTTTCCTCCTATTCCAAAATACTGAGGAAAAACTCAATAGTCTCCTTGAGAGCGACAATAAATCGATCAATTTCTTCTCGCGTATTGTAGAAATACAAACTTGCCCTAGCTGTACCTGTTAAACCCAACAAACGATGTAAAGGTTGGGTGCAATGATGACCAGAACGGATAGCAACACCTTCTTGATCGAGTAGCGTGGCAATATCGCTTGAACCCAGTCCTTCTACTGTAAAAGAAGCCAGTGCCGCCCTACCTTCACCATCTTCGCTAGGTGGAGGGCCGTAAATTCTTCCTTGAGGAATTTGCCGTAGTTGTTTAAATAAATACGCAGTTAAT
>JBAUJE010000082.1:0-2415 GCA_049683475.1 Coleofasciculaceae cyanobacterium
GAGCATCTGTGCAGACCACCTAATCTTCAAATCGTATTCATCTTTGGTGTAGGTATTCCTGTACCAGGGAACTTCAGGAAGCTGAAGGTTGTAGAGATTGAAGGTGGCAAAGCTAATATTCTTAGAACTGCTCGGCATTACAAACTCCTGGTTGACTGGTGGTTGGGGTGAGCAGATGGAGCAGCAGAGTTATCGGTGGTTGTGTCCTGATTCTGGTTGACATTCCATTGCAGACCTCTACTAATTATTTTGCTTCTGGTTCACGTATCCAAAGAATTGCTTAGTTCAAGTTGTATGTTTAGTTTCATTTGTTTAGTTTTTTCTACTCTACATGGACATTCATTGAGACTCTTCAAGCTGTGGCAACCCCAAAATGATTGCTCCAGGAATTAAGTTAATTTGTCACGTTTCGTTACTGCCCATGTACCGCCATTGGTTGTCATAGTGCGTGTCAACTGAAGTCAAGCCTTGCCCGTAGCGGTAGCGCACAATTCGGTTGACTTGTGACCAGGATGTTGTGTCTGGCAGAAGCACCCAAAAACTCGGTTGTTCTGGCAGGGTCAACACTTTTACTCTAACCATAAGCATTTCCATGCTCTGTCTCCTCTTCTAATCAGCATAGAGAGTTATTTTTCAAAAGCATTCGCTTCTGCTCTCGTATCAATTCAAAAGTTATTGTAATGGTGCTATCCTTTACCCAATAAGAGATAGAACCTCCTGGTATCAGCTGCACCAAGAGCAGACTTGAGGGGTTACTTGATAAGCTTTATGTCTTGTGTCGTAAGGCTTAGAAGCATTTCAATAAGTTTTGCTTTGGGAATATTATGACTCTTCTTCTTCGAGCGGTTCACGTATCCACAGCGTTGCAAGTTCTTCTGCACTCATCGAATGCTGGAAGTACCAATACTCAAGATGTTCTTTAGTAACTCCTTCGTACAAGATAAATATCCCCTCTTCCTCTTTCTCGAAAGGACAGATACTTGCCTTTTTTGAAAGAACTCTACGCCACTTTAGCCCCAGAAAACTGGAAGCAATTTGTGCGGCTTTTGTTTGGTGGGTTGAGTACATTGGTTATCTGTTTTTACTTCAGTTTGTACAAATCTTCTCCACAGGTAACGAATCCTGTTTCTCCCAATGTTCAAGCCATTCTCGACAGGCTGAATAGTTATTTTCTACAAGTAATCCCATGAGGAGATTAGCCCGTACTTCCGCAAGTTCAATTCGCTTATTTTCTAATTCATTCATTAATTCTTGCTCTACAGGGTCGAACTCACCTTTGCATGAAGCCAGATACTCTGCTCTATCAATTCCTTGCTCGTTAATGAACCATTGGCACTCTTTTATGAGTTCCAGAAGCGTCTTTACGCTGAGTTTCTGAAAGCAACGGTATAAAAGTTGTGGATTGCTGCTGGAAGTATCCATAGTGACTTAGTAAGTTGAATAGATGGTTATCGCCTATTTTTAACAACTTTTAGGTTTGCCCTTTGGGTAAAATTGTTTCTGCGAATCTTTGTAATCTTCAAGATGACTTGCTAAAACTCCACTGTGAAGCGCTAAGCTATGAAGCCCCTTATGTAAAGCAACTTTTTCAATATTTCTCAAAGCTTCTATGCCTTGGGTAACGGTATCTTTCCTCTGCATATTTTTGGCGTTTGATATTAACCCCCTGGATTGGGGTGATGACAAGGGTAAATCATTAAACGTTAGTGTTAAGGATTCGCAAACGTGCTTGTTGCATCATCCTGATAGTTACTCCATGTTTGACGAGGAAGGTAGCTCTTTTTTCAGCACTAGAAATTTTAGAATACCCATCGACTGACAAGCTTTCTTTATCTCGTAAATGCTGGCAAAGACGTTTCCACATCGGGCGTGGGCTGAATCCTTTCAAGAGTGGTTTCAACTCCGTAACCCCAGGAGTACCAGCTTCAGAAGTTGCTACAAGTACCTCTTGTTCCGGTGCAACCGAGGTTGCATCCAGTTCAGTTTCCATTACTACTGACTCTGAAGTTGAGGACACGGATTTGGAGGTCTCCTCCAAATCGTGAGCTGTCCGTTCTGTGATCACAGTCTCTTCTTCAATGTGAGCCTCGTTTGAGAACTCATCTGAATCCTCTTTGGTTGTTTCCTGCATCGTGGGAGGTTCTACCTCAGCCACTTCTGAAGGAACACTTGCAACCTCAGAGGAACTATCCTCTCTTACGGTGGACTCTCCTACCCCACGCCACAGATTAAGCAAAACCTTTGCCCCAAAGACGAGAACAGAAGCTTCTACCAAGTGAACGGACAGAGTATCGAGGTGTTCGACAACGGTTAAAAGAATAGCGATAAAGACAGCGAGAACGACAGAGTTTTTGTGTTGGATGGCGGTGACTTGCAGCATGGTGATTCTCCTAAAGATGGTGTGTGTACGTTGTT
>JBAUJE010000083.1:0-3934 GCA_049683475.1 Coleofasciculaceae cyanobacterium
ATTAATTGGTTTCCATGGTTAAATTTAGGTAAGCAAATGGATAAATTAAAGTTAAACAAAAGTTGTATTCAGCAGGTTTCTCTAAAGAGGCATAAAAAATATTTTTTAGAAACTAGTTTCTTTAGTAAAAAACTAGTTTGTTAGTAGCTAATTAATTTGAACTAAAAATCTAATTGTTTAAGTTAATTATCTTTGTTGATCAACAATTTTGAAGGTCAAATAAGAGAGAAACTTCCCCTTTCCAGCCAATCTTCCCCTTATAACTCATAATAAAAGGAGGTACTTCATACTTCTTAATCATCAACTATGGCAAGAGATTTGCGAGGATTCATCAAACTACTGGAAGAAAGAGGGCAGTTAAAAAGGATTACAGCCCTAGTTGACCCAGATTTAGAAATTGCCGAAATTGCTAACCTAATGTTGCAGCAGGGTGGTCCTGGGTTGTTGTTTGAAAATGTCAAAGGTTCATCTTTTCCCGTAGCAGTAAATTTAATGGGGACAGAAGAACGGGTTTGCTGGGCGATGAACAGGTCAAACCCCCAAGAGTTAGAGACTCTCGGTAAGAAGCTGGGAATGCTGCAACAACCCAAACCACCGAAAAAGATTTCCCAGGCGGTTGAGTTTGGCAAAATTCTCTTTGATGTGGTTAAAGCTAAACCAGGTCGTGATTTTTTTCCCGCCTGTCAGCAAGTAATAATTGAGGAAGATGCCCTTGATTTAAACCAACTACCTTTAATTCGTCCCTATCCAGGTGATGCTGGAAAGATTATCACCATGGGGCTGGTAATTACTAAAGATTGCGAGACTGGTACTCCTAACGTAGGGGTTTACCGACTGCAACTGCAATCAGCTAAAACGATGACAGTACATTGGTTGTCGGTGCGCGGAGGGGCGCGACATTTACGCAAAGCAGCCCAACAGGGGAAAAAATTAGAGATTGCCATTGCCCTTGGTGTTGACCCCCTAATCATCATGGCCGCAGCTACACCAATTCCTGTAGACCTTTCAGAATGGCTGTTCGCTGGGCTTTACGGCGGTTCAGGAGTACCCCTGGCTAAATGTAAGACGTTGAACTTGGAAGTACCAGCAGACTCAGAATTTGTCTTAGAAGGTACGATTACACCAGGAGAAGTCATGCCGGATGGCCCCTTTGGTGACCACATGGGCTATTACGGTGGTGTGGAAGACTCGCCCCTCATTCGTTTTCACTGCTTAACCCACCGCCAAAATCCCGTTTATCTAACTACTTTTAGTGGTCGTCCACCAAAAGAAGAAGCCATGATGGCGATCGCTCTTAATCGCATTTATACCCCAATTTTGCGTCAACAGGTTTCAGAAATAGTTGATTTCTTCCTACCGATGGAAGCCCTTAGTTACAAAGCGGCAATTATTTCCATTGAAAAAGCTTACCCTGGTCAAGCACGACGGGCAGCCTTAGCTTTTTGGAGTGCCCTACCTCAATTTACTTACACTAAGTTTGTAATTGTCGTAGATAAAGACATTAATATTCGTGATCCGCGTCAAGTGGTGTGGGCAATTAGTTCCAAAGTTGACCCGACGCGAGACGTCTTTATTTTGCCTAATACACCTTTTGATAGCTTAGATTTTGCTAGTGAGAAAATTGGCTTAGGTGGACGTATGGGAATTGATGCAACCACCAAGATTCCTCCAGAAACTGAACATGAGTGGGGCGAACCTTTAGAATCTGACTCCGATGTGGCATCGATGGTGGAAAGGCGTTGGACAGAGTATGGCTTAGATGATTTAGATTTGGACAAAGTTGATCCTAATTTATTTGGCTACGATCTAAGGTAGTTTTATAGTCTGGTATTGATTAGGAGAGAGAAATTGACAGAAAATAAACAGCCGAATAAGCCTAACCCGCAACAAATTGAGGAAAAAGTTAAGGAACTCCAAGATCAGGGTGTTAAAGACGATGAAATCTTACAAACAATGGCGTTAATGGCTGAGAGGAGAGGTAACTCTACCCTAGCAAGGAAACTGGCTAATACAGCACGGGAGTTACTGGAGGACAGTCAGTAAAAATTAGGCGATCGCTCTTAAGGTGCTGTGCTTTGTGCAATCGCCCTTGGTAGGATACTGCATTAAATCGACCCTCTCTATAATGGCTGTCGAGCAAACTGTTGCCTAGGTAACTGGGATTAAAGTTAAGTTGCTCTAAATTAGTTTGGGTACAATCTGTTGTAGAAGAAATATGCCTAAGCCTTTATTGAGGAATGATAGTAATAGAGATACAAAATACTGGTTTAAAGCAACTCTTCAATGGCGAGGTTCCGTTGTTCGTTCTATTGCTACCAGGGTGGTTTTGTGTGGGATATTTGGATTATTTATTTCTATACTTTACTATTGGAATTTTCCCGTATCTTGGCCGATAGATAGTGGTGTTGTACCCAGTATTGTTCTAGGTCTATTATTAGTTTTCCGGACAAATACAGCCTACGAAAGATTCTGGGAAGGTCGCAAAGTGTGGGGAGTATTAGTTAATACTGTTCGCAATTTAGCTCGTCAGCTTTGGGGTGCGATTGCAGAAAATCAACCAGAAGATAGAACGGAAAAAATAGAAACGCTGCGTTTACTAATTGCTTTTGCCATTGCTATGAAGTTGCATCTGAGATCAGAACCGCTGAACAACGAATTAAAAGCGTTGATGCGGCCAGACTGTTATGAAAAGCTCAAAACGATGAACCACCCACCTCTAGAAATTGCCTTTTGGATTGCCGATTACCTTCAGCACCAGCATGAACGTCACTGCCTCAATACTTATCAACTCACAGCTATGCTGAAATTACTTGATACAATGGTAGATGTCTTGGGTGCTTGTGAGAGAATTTTAAAAACTCCCATTCCTCCGGCTTATTCAATTCATCTCAGACAATTATTATTAATTTACTGTTTAGCATTGCCATTTGAAATTGTCAATGAGTTTAACTGGTTGACTGCCCCAATAGTTGCTTTGATTAGTTTCACATTGTTGGGGATTGAAGAAATTGGCGTTGAAATCGAAAATCCTTTTGGTTACGACTCTAATGATTTACCCTTAGATGCTATTTGCACCACTATGGAACGTAATATTGAAGATTTAATCACCCTAGCTCCTTGTGTGAGGCGTTGGAACAAGACTTATATCAATGGGCGAATTCACTAGATATAAAAGATTAGATAAAATAACTACTTTTAACAGGGATTAGTAGCAGAACTAATTATGTACGTTTTGATTGGTGGAGCTGGATTGGTTGGCTTGAGCTTAGCTCAACAGTTAGTGGAGTTGGGTCATACAATTGCCATAATTGATATTGACCCCACTGCCTGCCGTTATGCTCGTGAGCAGGTAGGAGCAATGGCTTTTGAAGGCAGTGCAGTTAGTACACAAGTACTGTTAGAAGCCGGAATTCGCAAAGCAGATGCTGTTGCTGCTGTTTTACGTAATGATGCCCTCAACTTGGCGATGGTCACTTTAGCTAAGCACTATGGCGTGTCCCACATTGTTAGTCGTATGCGCCAACGAGATTTTGCTGAACCCTATCGGATTGCTGGAGCAAATCACGTCATCAGTACAGTTGACCTAGCTGTTTCTACGATGGTCAACGCCATTGAGTATCCTCAAGTAGAGTCAATGATGCACTATAAGCAAGGTCAGGTAGAGGTTTTTAAGTTTGCCGTTCAGGGAGAGTCTGACGCAATTGGTTGCACTATCGCTCAAGTAACGGAGGATCCACGTTTTCCCAACAGTTCTCTAATTATTGGCTACCAACCCCACCCCCATGCTGATCTGGTGGTTCCTGACCACCAAGCTGTACTAGAAGAAGGCTCAACAGTACTTGTAGTTACTAAGTCTGAGCTATTGCATCAGGTGATTGATTTTTTGGGTCTTTGCTCTAGTGGCATGTCAAGCTTAAAATAGTGTAATAGAGAT
>JBAUJE010000084.1:0-2930 GCA_049683475.1 Coleofasciculaceae cyanobacterium
GGTGGAAATATCTCTAATATTGATGGCTTAATCCGTGCTCAGGGTGAGGCTAATCTATTTCTAATTAATCCCCAAGGCATCATATTTGGTCCCAATGCTCAACTCAATCTTGGTGGCTCATTTATTGCCTCAACAGCTAACAGCATTAAGTTTGCCGATGGGACTCAATTTGATACTAATCCTACTGCTTCCGCTCTCTTAACAATGAATGTGCCTATTGGTCTGCAATTAGGGCCAAATCCTGGCAACATTGTTAATCAATCTAGAGCTATTAATGGTAATGGTCAAATTGTTGGGTTGCAAGTAATGCCAGGTCGAACTATCGGTTTGGTTGGGGGCGATATTAACCTAGAAGGGGGAAATTTAAGGGCACCTCAAGGAAGAATTGAACTAGGTTCTGTGGCTGATAATTCCTTCGTTACTCTCACGCCAATAGATAATGGCTTTGCTTTGGAATACGAAGGTATCGACAATTTTCAAGATATCCGACTTTCTCAAGAAGCGGTAGTTGATGCTAGTGGGGCAGGTGGGGGCAATATCCAATTGCAAGGGCGACAAATCTCCGTAATTGGTGGTTCTCAGGTGTTAACAATTACCCAAGGAAACCAGGCTGGAGGCAGTTTAAAAGTTAATGCTAGTGAGTTTGTCAATGTCAGTGGTGCATCAGCAGATGGTCAGGTGACCAGCCGTTTGCAGACAGATACGATAGCCCAAGGAGCAGGGGGAGACATATTTATTGAGACAAAACAGTTACTTGTTAATGAGGGAGCTTTAGTATCAGCCTCCACTTTTGGTGCAGGTGAGGGAGGCAATTTAACTATTCTTGCATCCGAGTTAGTAGAGGTTTCTGGGACTGGTATTGATAATTTAAGAAATACGGTTTTTCTACCTGTTTTGTCGGGGGAATTGAGACTTTCTAATCTAGAAAGTGGTTTGCTCGTTGTCACCGAAGGAGCAGGAATGGGCGGTAATTTAACTATTGAAACGTCATCATTATTAGTAGGAGATGGCGCACTCGTCTCCACAACTACTGGTGGTGCTGGTACTGGGGGAAACATATTGGTCAGAAATGCTCAGTCTGTAGAAATTGCGGCTTCATCCTTTACAACGGGAGCTATACAAGGAACAACGGGTCACTCTGGGAACCTGACCATTAATACTCAACATTTAACATTACGTGATGGGGGACTAGTTCAAACCTTTACCTTTGGTGCGGGTGACGGTGGGAAAATGCTGGTGAATGCCTCGGAGTCAGTGGAACTACTCAGTACTCCTGCGGGTGCAGTATTTCCTACTGGTTTATTTGCCAACAGTATTTTTGGCACTGGAGAAGGGGGAAACATCGAAGTGAATACAGGTAGGATGACTATACGCGATGGGGCGCAAGTGGGCAATCAAACGGGGGCTTTTGTGGGAACAGGTTTGATTCCTTTCGGTGGTCCAGGAGGAGATATAGTTCTCAACGTTACTGATTCTATCGAGATGGCTGGCATATCACCGGATGGCCGATTCAGTAGTGGCCCTGGTACAAGCAGTTTTAGTGGCTCCCCAGCCGGAAATGTAACAGTTTTCAGTAGCAATATGACAATTAGCGGTGGAGCAGGTATTTCAACTACTACTTTTAGTGCAGGGATGGGAGGAAACCTAACTGTTAATGTTTCTGATACTTTGGAAATAGTTGGTAGAGGGATCGTTACTATCTCAGGAATGCCTATAGATACTCCTAGTAGTTTAGTTTCCTCCTCCGGACGAGCAGATTTTCCTAATTTACAGGCGACGGGGGCGGCCGGAGAATTAGTAATTAATGCTGGTAAGGTGATATTAAGAGAGGGGGCAGAAATTGCTGTTAATAGCCTTGGTTCTGGGGATGCAGGTAGACTAGGGGTTACGGCTAACTCAATTTTGCTCGAAGACAGTAGCACCATTACTGCTGAAACTGATTCAGGGGAAGGGGGTAACATTGAGCTGGAAACTCAAGATTTGCGGTTGCGTCGTGGCAGTAACATTAGTACAAATGCTGGTAATACAGATGGCGGAAATATCAGCATAGATACAGGTACTTTAGTTGCTCTAGAAAATAGCGATATTACAGCTAATGCTCAACAAGGTAGAGGTGGTAGGGTAACTATTTCCGCTCAAGGTATTTTTGGCACCGAGTTTCGGGAGAAGTTAACTCCAGAAAGTGACATTACTGCTACTTCTGAACTAGGACTAGAGTTTGATGGAATTGTTGATATTAATGTTGAGAGAATTAACCCATCTCAAGGCTTAGAGTCGTTACCTGAAAATTTACTTGACCCTACTCAATTAATTGCTCTTAGTTGTGCAGCAGACGCTGGCAATTATTTCGCCGTTACCGGACGAGGTGGTTTACCCCAAGACCCCACTAATATTCTTAGAGGTGGAAGGATTTGGCGAGATTTGCGCCTAACTAGAGCAGGGGGAATTGGGGGAGACGGGGAGACGGGGAGATGGGGAGATGGGGAAGTTGGAGAAGTAACGACAAATTACTCACAACCTACTCAAATAATTGAGGCTCAAGGCTGGGTGATCAATAGTGAGGGTAAGGTGGAACTTGTTGCTGATTCAACTGGGGGTAAACCTTCGTTATCTGGAAATAGGAACTCTGGTTGTCATCTTTAGAACCGATTATTGATTAGACTTCTTGCAGAAGTCTAGTTGGCGTGGCTAAGTAATAAGTAATAAGTGACGACAATAATATTTATAGCGTTTTTTAAATAACCGAGGTACATCTAATTTTCTTCTCTGTTCCCTGTTCCCTGTTCCCTGTTCCCTGTTCCCTAGTAATATATTTGGGAGCAACTAGGTATAAATAATGTCCTGGATGGAGTTGAGCATCGATACAACGGAGGAGGCTGTTGATTGGGTTTGTACCCTGTTGGCCGAGGCAAATTATACTGGGGAAGTCC
>JBAUJE010000085.1:0-11934 GCA_049683475.1 Coleofasciculaceae cyanobacterium
CGATGGTAACTTGCTCCTGTGATTAATTGAGGAATAAAATCTAAGTCAGCGGCAGCAGCAACAAATACAGGATAAAAAATCATTACGTCCCATCTCTTGCTGCCCCGTTTCTTGAGTTGCTTTAGGGGTAGAAACTGAGCAAGTATGTATCCAGAAACTGAGTGGGCAAGGGGTGAGGGCATAACGCTTAACTGGTTAGAGTGATATATTCTGCAAGTACATTATTTCCTGTAAATGATTCCTACGACACTACAAGACACTTACTCTTATTGAAATTACTCAACTCTTGTAATTCCTGTTCAATCCTTGCTCTGCTCCAACTTAGTTCTGCTCCCATAGTTTCGGCACAAATATTGAGTGCTTCCTCACCCGGACATCCAGCACTTCCTAATTCCGTGCGGCGAAAGACCACATCACTAAGTTTCTGCGCCATTTCTTTCCGTACCCCGTAAACAACTTCAGCTTTGAGAACCGCCAAATCGTCCCCCGATTCTTGAGAGTCTTTAGTATTCTTCTGGAAATACTTGAGTAGATCCGGATAGGCTGAACCATAGTTGTAAACCAAGCGGCGCATTACCTCCTCTCCTAACCCATCAGGGGCCTCAGCAATGGCAGTGCGTAGAAAGTCGTCAAACTTTTCAATTTTTCCGTCGTGAAGTGATGTTACCGCAGATAGGGATTTCCCTGGCTTTTGCCCCCAGGATTCAAATACTTGATTTACTACTTTCTCTGCTACATCCCTAGCCGTTGTATATTTCACCCCAGTCACTGAAATCAGTCCTGGCAATCTTTCTTGAGAGTGATCGCGCAACTGATAATGCTTGGCTATCAGTGGATCTCCTGTCTTAGTAATACCAGTTCTGGGGAGAAGACCACCATGAACGAAATCAACGTCCTCTACCTTGAGGGAAACCGATGGTAAGGCTTGGTTGATTTCGTGGAGAAAACCTTGAATGTCTTTTTCTGTTATTTGGAAATTATCCGGGTCTTGATCGTAGACGGTGTAGGAGGTGCCAATCATCGATTTGCCCCGCCAAGGAGAGACAAATAGCAAGCGAGAACCTTTGTCAATCAAAGCATCGGGGTCACGATAGCTGTTTTGAGCAGAAATGCCAACAGCATAATTGTTGAAGATGGGACGGGTCACCAAATTCATTGCCTTGGCGAGAGGAAGACCTGGTTGCAGCTGCTTTCCGTCAACTAAATTCAGCAGGCGATTAATCCAGGGACCACTGGTATTGACAACTGTCTTGGCTTGAATGTCAAATTGCTCTCCAGTTAGGGTATCTTGTGCCTTGACACCTGTGATACGTTCTCCCCCTTGAAGAAACCCTGTCACCTCAACGTAATTAGCCAAGTTAGCACCAAGTTGGGCAGCAGAGTTGAGAAAAGATAAGGTTAGTCGTTCAGAATTGTAGACTTGAGCATCAGCAAAAATGGCTCCTCCAGTTAGTCCCTGACTGGGAATACCGGGAAGCAATTGCTGACACTCCTTTTTAGAAATTACGCGACCATTGGGAATGTGCTTTTGTCGATCCTTGATTTGATTGCGATCGCAACTGATTATGTCATTGAGAAAAAGTGCTACTGCTAGCACCTCTTTACCCTTCATCCCATGTCCGTAAGTAGGAAGCAGCACTGGTAAAGGATGAATCAAGTGCGGTGCAATCCGCATCAAGGTTTTCCGTTCAGAAATCGATTCCCGCATCCGCTTAAAGTCAGCGTGCTGGAGATACCGTAATCCTCCATGAATAGTCTTTAAACTATTGGCAGAGGTAGCCCAGCCAAAATCTGTTTTTTCTACCAAGCCAACAGACAAACCCCGTAGACTGGCTTCCCAGGCTACACAAGCACCATAAATACCACCACCGATGACTAGAAGGTCATAAATTTTGCTGGTTAATTCTTTAAGGTTTCGATTCATTAGAGCTTCTTATCCCGCTCTCAGTTCCAGAGAAAGGCACCTCGAACTTGCGCAGCAGGAAACTTATTCCTACTAACAGAAGTTACAGCTACCGAGCAACTGGGTTTAGTTTATAGGTGGTACTGAAACACTACCTGAGCTGAAAAACTCAGATACTCCCTGGAAAAAAATGGCTTCTTGATGTCAGTTCAACTTAGCTGCGGTGATTTCTACAGCCTTATTGAAGATTAAGCCGTTTCGGGCAACAATTCCATCTGCAAACTGTCATAAAGACCGTTTAACTTTTGACGGAAAACAGTAAATGTATGCTTCTGTTCTATCAAGCTTTTGCCCGCACTGCCAAGTCTTAGTCTCAAATCTTGGTCTTCTATCAGACGGAGCATACCCTCAGAAAAGTCTTCTGCATTAGGTTTGGCGAGTTCGGCAATTTCGCTGTTTAGCACTTGGGTGTGGGTTTGCAAATCAGTAGCGAGCAGTGTTTTCCCACTGTCAAGATAGGAATAAAGTTTCATCGGTGTGTTCTTACCCTTAGTTCTGGGAGAGACGAGAATGTCAGCTTGGGCAAGATAAATCGCTAAATGCTCAACTGGTTTAGGACCTAGAAAATGGACTTTGTCTTGAATATCAAGACCTTGAGCTTTTTTCTGATATTTCTCTATATCCGAAGTTTCTCCACCAATAATTACTAAATCAACTCTGTCGGTTTTCTTTAAAGTCAAAGCAAAACTGTCTATAAGTAAATCAATACCCTGGTAGCTCTCCAGATTACCCACATACATCATCAAGAGATTGCTAATTTCCAAATCTGCTCTCAAATTAGTTTGTATCATCGCTTTTTTCCTCTTTTAGTAAGACAATTATTGCAACAGAGATATGTCGTGAAGTACTACAACCCTCTTCGGGTTATACTTCTGAATATCTTCAGACAAAGCATCACAAACTGGGACAACAGCCTCAGAATTCTTGACAGCCACACCTTCACAGAAATTTAAGAAACCAGCTAAAAATTTAAGTCCGGGATACTTCTCAACCATTTGCTGGGCTACAGATGAATCCATGTCGTAAACGTAGGGAATCTTAAAGAGTATTTTGATTACTAGAGCAATGAATACTGCTTCTTCACCAGCGTGTATTAGGTTGTAACGTTTTTTTGAAATAAGACTTATTGCTTGAAAAAACATGAAAATGTCACAGATTACTTTCTTCCAAGAAAAGCCCGGTCGAATGCTTTTAATAAAGGGTAGATTTGGTGTCCTGTAAATTTTGAGGTTGTCGTAATCAACATCACTACCTTCATGATAAGCAATCATGTCAACCTCCTCTCCCCGTTCAGATAAAACTTTTAAAACGAGATCAACATCGATTGGTGTTCCTCTGTTCTGATAATAGGGATGGGGAGCCAGCAATAAAATCTTCATTCGACTGCTGCGCTGTTTCTCGCCAGAAATACTTTCTTTAGTAGAATTATCAATATTTACTTGATTATTTTTTTGTGCTTGTAAATTATTGTTGACAGTTACAGACATCGACACTTTCCCATTTATTGATGGTTTACACCAACATAACATTGCAATCTAAAATGCAATGTTATCTGCTCGAAAAAATTCATTGAATAATTACAATTGAACAGAGAATTATTCAATACTTGAAGTAATTGTGAATTTATCGCTCAACTCTGGATATCTGCGTAGTAACTTGCTAAAATACAGCACGTAGACTTTGGTGCTGGTCATCAGCTCCACTTTGTAGGCTTATTGAGTTTCGCAGCATTAAGTTTTTCTGATAAATGAGCTGGGTTTCATTAGGTCTAGGGTAAAATCGCCTAAACTATATCTCCATCTGTTGGTTACCTTATCTTTACTGCTCGTCTCTCTCCTTAATTGTCGGCAAGATAAAGCAGAAAGGAAAGCGTAGTTACACGGAACTAACTGAAGTACTCCCTGCTCACCATTAAGTGCTATTACTGATTTTCAGATTCATTTTTGAGGTTGATAACTCTCCACCACTCGTCCTGCTACCTTGAACTGCCGATAATAGGACTGGGCAATTTCATCCCCATCGGCTGAGAGTTGGTCAATAGCAATGCCATTACGACCAGTTTCTTGACCTGAACTGTGGATATAGTAACCATCTCCAAGATACAAGCCCACATGATTAACTTTCTCTGCTTTAGCAAAGAAAACTAAATCACCAGCTAGCAATTGCTCAATCCCAATCTTGTGGGTAAAATCTGCCTGCTGATAAGAATCTCTGGGTAGCCAAATTCCCGATGCGGCAAAAGCTGACTGCATTAGCCCTGAACAATCGTAGTTAGGAGCAACAGTACCACCCCAAAGGTAGTGGTTTGGTTGTTGCATTGCTTGTTGAGTAAAAGCTATCACCGCCGGGAGTCGCTCTCGAATTTGTTCATGTTTGAGAATAACTGGTTGATAGATAGTTGTTGCCCTTTCCAATCGAGAGATATCCTGCACAGACAACCAACCACAATAGCCATCCTCGCACAAACGCACCAGCAAGGCTTCTTCAAGGGGCTTCACTGACTCGATTTGCAAATAACGTCCAGTTGCTGCTTGAGTTGCCAAATCTGTGCAGCTAGGAGAATCATAAATATTTAGGTTGACTCGGCAGCGATATTGGCAGATATTAACCCCAGCTTCGTCAAAGTGCGCTTGTAACTGCTCTAAAGAAATCATTTACCTATGACATTTTTTCGGAAAGACGAACAACTAGAAACCCTGGGCAATGAAATTCTCGAGAAAACTTGGGCTGAGTTCCCCAGCCTAGCCCGCAATCAAATTGCTCTTACTTGGATAGTCTACGATCCCCCCGTCCCAGTGAATACTGGTGGTGCTCTCTCAGCTGAGGAATTCTGGAAATATCCAGTCCGGGGCTTTAGCTACCGTGGCGTTGAGCGAATTTATCCTGCCAGCATTGTTAAAATTTTCTACCTTGTCGCCGTTGAGGAGTGGTTAGAAAGAAATATGATTACCCCCTCAAGGGAACTAGAGAGAGCCATCAAAGATATGATCATAAACTCTAGCAATGATGCAACAGGTTTAGTGGTAGATGTATTAAGTGGTACTACGAGTGGTCCAGAGCTACCAGCAGGACCCTTTGAAACCTGGAAATTCCAACGCAATATTGTCAACCGCTACTTTCAGTCCCTAGGCTGGCCAGAGCTAGAGTCAATCAACGTTAATCAAAAAACTTGGGGTGATGGTGCTTATGGTAGAGAAAGGCTTTTCCTCGGAGAGTTGATGGAAAACCGCAATATGTTGACAACTGATGCCACAGCACGACTACTACATAGTATCGTGGGGGGAATTGCCGTCTCATCGGTGCGATCGCAAAAAATGATGAGTTTGCTTCAGCGTTCTCTTAACCCAGATGACTTGCCAAAAGGCGAGGAAAATCAAGTGACAGGCTTCTTGGGTGCTTCCCTTTCTCCCGGTACTAAACTCTGGTCTAAAGCCGGTTGGACGAGCCAGGTTCGCCACGACGCAGCTTACATTGAGCTGCCATCCCAACCCCCTTATCTGCTAGTGGTATTTACTGAGGGTAAAGCTAATAGCCAGAATCAAGCCATTCTTCCCTTTATTTCTGAGCAAATTGTCACCACCCTCACTAAATTATCTTGAGTTGGCAAGGATGTTCTTGGCAAAGCCAGGGGATATGTTACAAAATCTTCTGACTTCTAACAATAACTTTGTCAAAATTTCTTCCTAAGTAGGTAGCGCTAAATCCCAGAATCCTATAAATTTAGCTGAGAGATTTTAGTTTTTTAGGGACAAATATTCGAGAAAATAGACTAATAAAGTATTTTCTCTTTAAATTCATACAAATTGTTGAGGAGTGACAGTTGTGAAAAAGATCATTTTTAGACCAGGAACTTGCCTAGTTGGTTTAGTAGCTTGGACACTCATGGCTAGCACTATGCCAGTCCAAGCCGAAATCCCCAGCAATAATTCTCTAGTGGAGGACTTGGCCGAGGCTGAGGACTTAGCTACTACCGCCACACCTATTCCTTTTGGAGAGCAACTCCCTACTAAATTTCCAGCAGCAGAAATTTCCCAAGAGAACACTGATTTTGCTAATTGGCAGATAGCGGATCTTGTAGAAATCAACCAGAATCTAGGACAAGAACCATCTAGCCTCAGTGATGAACTTGCCGTCACCGATTTGGACGAGAGTACCATCGCCTCAGAATCAACTCCAGAAAGCTTGGAAACATCTGCTGAGGGCTTAACCGAGCAACCCGCAGATAGCACTGTTGCCCAAAGAGATTTTGATCCTGGTCGCACCACCCGTGGAGGTTCTAGCTACATTGGTGCTGGTCTTAACCTAGGTTTAAGTGATGGAGGTACTCCTCTCGGTGACATTGGTTTCGTCATTAACAGTAAAATCGGCTTAACTTCAAAGTTCTCAGTACGACCAGCCGTCATTATCGCTGACGATATTATGTTTCTGGTACCTGTAACTTACGACTTTGTGACTCGTCAGGCTGATCCCTTTGAGCCTGTTCGCTTTGCCCCCTTTGCTGGCGCGGGGATCGGCATTTCTACAGATGATGATAATGATGTCGGTTTTTTGCTTACCGGCGGAGTTGATGTGCCTCTCACACCCGAATTTGTCGCCAACGCTTCCGTCAATGTCGGTTTTTTCAACGATACAGATATTGGCATCATTTTGGGCGTTGGTTACACATTCTCAGGCTTCTAAAGTTTTAGAAAGATGAGGTGGTGAAGGTTCGAGAGGACAAGGAGGTGAAGAGGTGAAGAGGTGAAGAGGTGAGGAGGTGAAGAGGTGAGGAGGTGAAGAGGTGAAGAGGTGAAGAGGTGAGGAGTAACAACACTAGACTAAATTCAGCTACCCCATTACTCCATCATCCCATCATCTCCCCCTACCTCCCCTGCTTCGGCATCTCTCTTCTTAGGCTTCAGGACTAACTTTGCCTGTTACTTCGAGGCTACCGTCTGGTTCTACTAACCAGGTATCATAGTCTCCTACCACATCACCGTTTTCATCAATATCAACGTTGCTACTTGCCCCTTGGTAGTTAATATCTGTACCTTGGCGTACTAGTTCCATTGCCTTACATAAATCTGTCACTTCTTCCCCAGGGGCATTGGCAATCTCACGAATTTTACTTTCAATCCCTTCGCCAGTATTAGCGTCTGCTGCTTCTGCTGCTAACATCAATAAGGCCGTAGCATCGTAGCTGTGGGGGACAAAAGCCGTTATTTCCTTACCTATTTTCTCTTTCCAGACTTTACTAAACTCCTCTAAACCCTTACCGTTAGCTCCAGGTACAGTACCAATTGCTCCACCCAGTAGAAACTTGCCTTCCGGAGTCTTACCCACCTGTTGGGGAAAGTCTTCTGAGTAGACTCCATCGGTAAGCATCACGGTTGTCTTCTCAACCAAGCCTTGCTGATAGGCAGATTTAAGTAGTAGGGAACCAGTTTCAGCATAGAGGACAGCTGCCACTGCTTCAGGCCCACCATTAAAGGCCGAGGCTGCTTCAGTATCAAAGGTAGTGGCTTTGGGATCGTAGCGAGTCGGTTTATCTTTATTGACAACAGTACCCCCTAGCTTTTCAAAGGCTGCCACAAATTCTTTTTCAAAGCCAACTCCGTAGTCGTTATTGATGACGACAGTAGAAGCTTTTTTAAAGCCTTTTTGAGCAGCGAGTTTGGCTAAAGCCCTTGCCTGGTAAGTGTCTGGGGGAGCAGTACGTGCCCAATAGCCGTTAAATCTACCTTCTTTTGCCTGTTGGGTAAAGACAGGACTGGTGCTACCTGGTGAAACCATCATTACCTTGTTGCGCACTGCAATTGGTAAAGCGGCGGAGGAAACACTACTGGCAAAAGCACCAACCACACCTGCAACTTTATCTACTTCAGCTAGCTTGGTCATGCCATTGGCACCGGCGTTAGGATCAGTTTGGCTATCTTCGACAATCAAGGTGACGGGTTCGTCGTTGACACCACCACATTCGTTAACCTGATCAACTGCCAAGCGAGCAGCCTGGGGAAAAGCCTGTCCAATGGAGGAGAGATCTCCCGTTGAAGGTGTCAGGGTGCCAATTTTTAAGCCTTCGGCTGTGGTGTTATTTTGGCAACCTGCGCTGAGGCTACCAGTTACCAATGCGGTAATGGCTAAGGTAATAGTGCTTCGCCGTTTAAACCTTTTGTCGTGCGATCGCCGATGTTTCTCTGATGCAGAACTAAATTTTAGGTTCCTGGCTGAAGCTGGTTTAGTCATTTTTCCGGGTATCCTCCGACTCAATCGGATATTTTGTCTATCTTTGTGTTGCTAGATAGACAGACTAGCAGAATTTTAATGCTAGTAGGGGGATAGTGCTCAAATCCTTACATGGACTGGCTCTGGAACGGAGAGGGAGGGATTCGAACCCTCGGATAGGCCTTACGTACCTATCAACAGATTAGCAATCTGCCGCTTTCGACCACTCAGCCACCTCTCCACGGCAATGCCTTACAAAGTATAGCAGATTATCTTGGGTGTTTGTCACTAGTTGTTGTTGACATCCTCTCCGGCGTGAACGCACGGAGATTCCAAGAATCACTTCTTGGGCTTCCTCTTTCCACGACTCGGCTTACTTAAAGGAGTTTCCCCACTCAAGCAGAGGTCGATGTCTCCAGAGGCGTTTAGCGTTCCCGTGTGCCCCACGGTACGTAGTGCGAGTTCTAATATGTTGCGAGCAGCATTCCAGTCTCGATCTAGTACAAACCCACAGTGATGACAGCGATGTGTTCTTTGACTCAACGACTTTTTGACAACTTTCCCACAGTTAGAACAGTTTTGGCTGGTGTAGTGGGGCGGTACGGCAACCGTTACCACTCCAAATACCTTGCCGAAATACTCCAGCCAAGTTCTAAACTGTGTCCAGCTAGCATCAGAAATAGACTTAGCCAGCTTTCTGTTTCTAACCAAGTTTCGCACCTGCAAGTCCTCGTAGGCAACCAAGTCGCTAGACTGGACTACGCACCTTGCCAACTTCACGGCAAAGTCTTTACGCTGCCTACTTACCTTGAGGTGCTTTCTATTCAAGCGATTTCTCGCTTTGGCTCTATTCTTCGAGCCTTTGGGAGTACGAGAAAGCCTCTTACTCAAGCGTTTAAGAGCTTTTTCGGACTTTCTCAAATGACGGGGATTCAAAATCCTCTGCCCATCCGAGTCGGTGTAGAAATGAGTCAATCCAACATCCAACCCAATGGTCTTTCCTGTTGGCTCTCGCTTCACGGTCCGCTCAACATCTATCGCAAACTGAACGTAATACCCATCGGCACGACGAACAATCTGATTAATGCCGTATGCGTCCTGCGACGATGCCGGAGTTGCAGCAGCGCTGCGAGTTCGCTGCCGCAACTCTAATAAATATCTAAGTCATCTGTAGAATGTAGTTCACACAGGTAACTCACCAACGAGCAAGTTAGTTCCAGACTCGTACAAAGGAATATGAGAAGTTGTACTCAGTTCAGAGCCCAAGGAAAGATTCTGATAAGACCAATCATTGGTTGCATTCCAAGCTGCATCTGGCAGGCTAGAGCTTAAACCCAGACTGATTTGAGCCTCCTGTAAGAGAGAATTACTACTGTTAGGATAAATTTCTGTGCCAGTAAAATCCATCTCGACATAGTAGAGGTGTTGCTCAGTATCCCAGGGTGTCAATTCACTGAGTTGACCCTCTGTAGAGTTAGAGCTAACTGAAACATCATTAGCGGTACCACCAGCATTATAAAGTTCTGAGAGATCGACAAAGTAACGGAAGGAAAGGTCAGAACTTGATTGATCGGTTGAGTTAGAGTTATTGTGAATTTCGACGTTGATAGTAGTGGAGTGTTCGTCAGATTCACTGACAGCCGCTTGGATGAAGAAATCATCGGTGTTGGGTTCAGCTTTAGCGCTAGTGGTAGAGAAACCAGCTTCAGGGCTGACTGCTGAAACGCTGAAGTCAGCAAAATCAATGTGTGTATCTTGGGGAGTTGCCCAAGATGAGTCTCCTCCACCAAAAAAGGTGGAAAAGAATATACCATCAATCTTTAGCTTATCTGTGGTGCGAAACGTCAATCCTTCTTGGTCTAATACTGATTTGCCATCGAGCAAAACTTGAAGCTCACCATTAGCCTTGCCAGGATCATTGAGGTTAATCTCCTGTTCTAGATAATGCCATGTACCTGGTTGAAATTTCCAGTTACCTCGACCTAGTGAGGTGCCGTATTTTTCAGTGGTTGGAAGATAGGCATAAACTTCTCCATCACCATCACCTCTCCACATAAAGCGAGTGGAAAAGCCATCGGTGCCATCAGGAATGTTTCCACCACTAGCACCAGTACCCCCATATAAACCTGGTAGTTTCCCACCTTTGACAAAGTCAAAGTCTTCTGCAAAGCGAACGTAATAGCTCAAGCGTAGGGAGTCTTTCCCTGGAACACCCAAATCAGCGTAGAACTGAGCCCCACCTAAAGCTGCTCCTTCGTTTCTCGAAACAGAGGGAGCAGCAGAACCTTCTGGGTAGTCTACCCGCAACAATGACCCAAACTTGCCACTGGAGTCTGTGAGTTCTGTGGTGTTCTGTAGCCCCCACTCACCAAAGTCTTCAAAACCCCAATTATTCTCCCAGTTGTGATTGTTAAATCCACCAGACCAAAGAGTGACAGGCTCACTGCTGACAAGAGTAGTATCTGAGTTACCTTCGCTGACATTAACATCGTCAATTGAGGGTGTTGGTAGCAGGGGTGAGGTGCTAAGGGATTCTCCATTGAGAAGATAATTGCCGGGTTCTGTGGTGATGTTGCCGGAATCAGCTTTGAAACCGAAGGAAACAGTTTCATTAGGTGAGATAGTGTCGTTCCAGCTAAGATTGCTGATTGTGTAACGATTGCCTTCATGACTGACAATTTCAGCGTTCCAAATTTTGCTAATTTCGTAAGGAAACTCAAATTCAATAGTCCAGCCATTCAGTTGACTGTCACTATTGTTAGTAATAGCCATATTGGCTGTAGAACCACCTTTCCAAGCATTTGAAATGTCGAAATCAATATCAAAACTATTCATTTTCTAACTCTTACTAGCAATTGCTTACAACAAACAATCAACGCCTTTGTTGAAAAAGATCGAAACAATCACTGGTCTTTCGAGTGAGTGAATCATCGCTTTGTGAGGTAGAAACATCCCAAACTTGTGGACTTTATGAGATCAGTCTAAAATCGTTATCAATTTTGTTGAAACTCATATTCCGACAAAATCAGTTTAACTTGCTAATTTTGAAAATGCTTTTTGCTATAAAGATATCCAATATTCTGCCATTAAATTTCTTAAGTCTTGAGATATAAAACTTACAAAGTTTTGCTTCAATTATGTAATTATTTAGTATGTCTCAAGTTAGATTTTAATCAACGAAAATGCTGTGATTAATAGATACAAGCTCAGCTGAATAAGGCTTTGGGAGTTTGTAAAAAATTTGTCCTCGAAATACTCTGATCTACTTAACGGGATTTAGTCCTTATCAATCAGGAAATCACCCACATACAGCCGGATAAATTCTGATGCTGCTTCCGGGTTAATGCTTTCGAGTGCTTGAGCAATCTGAACCACGGTTTCGGCGGTAGGATCCCTGTGTTCGTGATACCACTTGAAAATCATCGAACGGTCAACTCCCAAGGTTACGGCTAATTTGTTCTGACTAATGCCGTATGTGTCCAACGCTTGCTTAAGAGCTTGTCCCGCTTTTCCCATGCCTCTAATCGTGTCAGAGGATGATGAGCTAGTAAATGTTGTCTTAAGCGACCACATATACAACAATTCTGTGGTCTTAAGAGACTACATTACATCTAAACTAGAACTCGGGGAACTCCAATGCAAGAAGAATTTCTACCAAATGAGAGTCAGTCACCTTTGACTGAAGTTTCAATCAATTCAGTTTCCAGAAAAGAATTCGTTAAAGTGATGGTTGTTGGTTCTCGTCCAGGAATTAAGCTAATTATCAG
>JBAUJE010000086.1:0-1817 GCA_049683475.1 Coleofasciculaceae cyanobacterium
CCTATGGCCAGGGCTTCGGTGTTTCACAGATTAATACCTCGGCCAAATCCAGATTCAGCTTTGGTCTTGATGTCGCTAATCCGACGACGACCTTACCTTAATGTCGGCAGAAGGCTCCCGTTATAACCGAGGGGGATTTATCGAGGCGAAGCCGAGTACCCCCAATGGTTTAGCGGTGAGATGAATGCCGACCAACTAACAATTGAGCGACAGCGAATCGATATAATTCTACCCGTATTAGTGTTGGGTAAAATATGATATAATTATCCCATGATAGTAATCGAAGCAAAGCTCAAAGGAACTCTTGGGCAATATAGTAAGTTGGATGAAGCAATCCGCACTGGACAATTCATCCAAAATACTTGCTTGCGCCACTGGGAAGATAATAAAGGGGTCACGAGAAATGACCTCCAAAAGCTTTGCTCGGTACTAGCTAAGAACAAAGAAACTCCTTGGACTAAAAAGCTCAACTCTCAAGCTAGGCAGGCGCACGCTGATAGGGCGTGGTCTGCTATTCAGCGCTTTTATGAGAATTGTAGATTGGGTAGACCAGGAAAGAAAGGTTATCCAAAATACAAAAAGTTCAGTCGTTCTGTTGAATATAAAAACAGCGGGTGGAAGTTATCTGCCGACAGAAGACAGATAAATTTCACTGACGGCTTTGAAGTCGGAACAATGGACTTGTGGAGTTCTAGGGATTTGGTCTGGTACTCACAACAGCAAATCTCTAGAGTTCGAGTTATAAGACGTGCTGACGGCTACTACGCTCAGTTTTTAGTTGACTGGGATAGACGGCAAGAGCATGAATTTCAAGGAAAAATTACTGGAATCGATTTAGGGCTAAAAGAGTTCTATACCGATTCTGATGGAAATACTGTTGATAACCCTCGCTATTTGAGGAAGTCCGAGGGAAGATTAAAGAGGCTTCAACGTCGGGTTTCTCAAAAGCAGATCAAGGGCAAGAAACAGTCCAACAGATACCACAAAGCACGAAAAGCATTAGCTAATCAACACCTCAAGATAAGTAGACAGCGTGAAGACAAAGCTCGCAAAGATGCTTTGGCGCTAGTTAGAGCTAACGACCTAATTGTCTACGAAGACTTGAAAATCCGAAACATGGTGAAAAATCACCACTTAGCTAAATCTATCAGCGATGCAAGTTGGTATCAATTCACGCAATGGCTTCAATACTTTGCTAAAGTTCATGGTGTTATAGTTATCGCCGTACCACCTCACAACACGACTGTTGATTGTTCGTGCTGTGGGGTAAAGGTGAAGAAAAGTCTTAGTACCAGAACTCACAGATGCAACAAGTGCGGCACAGTCTTAGACCGTGACTATAACGCCGCAAAAAACATTCTGGCAAAGGGATTCAAGCTGCTAGCTGAATACTTAAACAGTACCGTAGGGCATACGGAATCTGCAGCCAAAAGCTCAAAAGCGCAGGGAGAAACTGACCTCTGGCTCAAGAACGGAGACGCTCTTTCTCTAAGTCGGCTCAATGAACTGCGAACCAAGAATTCTTGGGAATCCCCCACTATATTCGGTACTCCGAATTAGTGGTGGGAGGATGTCAAACGAAGCAAAGCTTTTTGCCTTGCCCAACTGGGTTTAATACTCTACCAAAATCT
Organism: Coleofasciculaceae cyanobacterium; assembly: GCA_049683475.1. Taxonomy (GTDB): domain Bacteria; phylum Cyanobacteriota; class Cyanobacteriia; order Cyanobacteriales; family Coleofasciculaceae; genus JBAUJE01. The sequence continues at coordinate 1,632 of JBAUJE010000086.1, forward strand.
GGAATTTATTACCTGACTCACCGAGGTGGACTTTCTACAACTTAGCTGAATACTTATATATATATACAACAGATTGCAGGTTAATATGAAAACCGCTGTAAGGGTGAATATTTGTTAGCTGTTGCCTGTTGCCTACTCCGCAAACTCGCCAAACTTCCCAAACTCCTCACACTCGCCAAACTCCTC
>JBAUJE010000087.1:0-46600 GCA_049683475.1 Coleofasciculaceae cyanobacterium
AATACTCTCCAAAATTCTTCTCTGACGGTACGGGTAGGATCTACTTCAAATTCTTGGGTGAGATAAGCTATATGCAAGCTGGTCGGACGGATAATTTCCCCGGCAGTGGGTTCTATTTCCCCTGCAATAATTTTGAGTTGCGTAGATTTACCCGCACCATTGACACCTACAAGGCCAATGCGATCACCTGGTTTAACTTCCCAGTTGACATCCTTGAGAACTTCGCCAGTGGGGTATATTTTACAGATATGTTCAAGTCGCAGCATTACTGAGTCTCCCAAGCAGATTTCGGCAGGGTAAGCTAAAACACCAAACGATGGTGCATTTGCCAGTGGGCAATGTTTCGAGTTAATCTTAACAAAATTTAATTACACCTTCGACACCAAGATACCGAACTAGGCAGGGGAGAGTTGAATTTTTTAGCTAAGGTGAAGGTAGATAGTTTCTAGGAGTTGAGCTGTGTTAAACGGTTTGAGGATATAACCGCTTGCTCCTAAGAGTTGTCCTTGTCTCATGACATTTGGGCTGTTTTCAGCTGTGATTAGTAGGAAAGGAATGTTGCTAGTACTTGGATCTTGACGCAGGGCTCCAAGAAACTGATATCCATCTAGTTCTGGCATCCTAGCTTCACACAAAATCAAATCGGGGATTAATTCTTTTGCCAACTGCAATCCTCGACGACTATCTCCTGTACCAATTGCTTTCAAGCCATTGCTATTGAGAATATTCAGGACAATTTCACGAAGAATTTCTTCGTTTTCGATCAGTAACACTTTTGCCATCAGCCCCTACCTAGATAGATTAGGGCTTGTGAGAAAAACGGTTTTACTGATTAATATTTTCAATTGTTTCAATGGTTTATATTAATCTTCGGGTAGATATAGATTTATCAACAAGTCTTCTCTTGTCGGCTTACTGAGAACTAGCTTGGTCAATGCCCATCCCTTTCTTACTACGCTTTAACTGTTTCCATAGTCCTTTTACTTGTCGATAGGCCTCTTCTGGAGAGAGTTTTCCTGCTGTTTGCAGATTAGAGATGTAGGAAACTCTCTGAGAAAAATCTTGCAAGTTGGCATTAAAGGCTAAATGCTCAGGTGTAAAAGAGCCATAGTAGCGGCTTCGTGGATAGAGAAAGTTGTGTTTCCTCCTCTGACGCTCATCTTCCATTTATCCTCCTCCTTCATCAAAAAATAGTTTGAACAAGCAGCATTGTAATATAACCTAATCTTAACCTGTTGTTAAACAATAAGCATTCCTAACTAACAGAGTAATTCCAAAAAGTTTAGATTTCTATCTAAATCAGTTTAGGCAATTTTGTTAATTCAATTTAGACAAATCGCTTTAGGTAGGCGAACTAAGACGGAGATGGAGCAAATAAAAGAGGAAGAATCAGCGCTGTTAAAGCTGCGCAAAAGCCGCAATTTGACTCAAAAGCAACTGGCAGAAGCTCTAGGAGTAACTGTACAAACAGTCAGCAATTGGGAGGTAGGCAGAGCAGAACCAAAACTGACAATTCGTCAGTTTAAAATATTACTTAAGGTACTGCAATGCACAATAGAGCAGATTCCAGACGACCTTGGTCCATCAAAGAGTGATGTCAAAAAGTAATTCCTAGCTGACCCAATATTGCTAAAGATAACAATATATTATTATTGTAAATTTATTTATAATTCAAGGCATTATTATAAACCTTTTCATTTGCCTGAACTGATTTAAGTAAATCTACTACAGGTTGAGGATAATCCACACCAACTTTTACACCATAACGCTTCTGTTCTTCTGATGTTAATTTCCATGGTTCATGAACTTTACCTCCTGGGATAGAGGAAATTTCTGGCAACCAATGCCTAACATATTTACCTTGGGCATCATAATCTTTTGACTGCTTTTGAATATTAAAATAGCGAAAACCACGAGCATCATTGCCCACTCCAGCCGTGTAATTCCAGTTTCCCCAGTTGCTACAAACGTCGTAGTCAATTAACAGTGACTCAAACCACTCAGCACCCATTTGCCAATCAATACCCAGGTTTTTCGTAAGAAAGCTGGCAACATTTTGTCTGCCACGATTGGACATAAAGCCTGTAGCAGCAATTTCTCGCATATTGGCATCGACTAAGGGAAATCCTGTTTTTCCCTGGTGCCATAGTTCAAATCTTGGCCAATCTTCTTTCCAAGGGATTTCTATTCCCTGTAAACCAGACTTACGAAAGATATGGTTGCCATGTTTAGCACAAATAAAACGAAAATAATCTCGCCAAAGTAACTCGAAAATTAACCAATAAGTTGAATCATTTTTTACTCGGTTTAATTCATAATTTTGTACTTGTCCATAGATATAACGAGGGGAAAGACAACCCAAAGCCAACCAAGCAGAAAACTTAGAGGAGTAATCTGCTCCTAACATGCCATTTCGGGTTTGTTTATAATCCTTAAGGCAATTATTTTGCCAGAAGTATTCATCTAGTCTTGCTAATCCTTCCGTTTCTCCACCTTTGAACTGTAAGACAGCGCGTTGATCAGATAGGGGAGTCTCTAGTCCCAAGTCTGTTAATTGAGGTAATTCTCCTACTTCTATATCTGGTAGTTTCGGCAAAGTTTCGGGGGTGGGGAAAGTAGGATTAACAGTTGATTCTTTTTCTACTTGTTTACGAAATTTAGTAAATAACTCCGGGATTTGAGGAATAGCAAAGGGTAAATCATCAGGGTGAAAAAGGGTTGCTCCCCAGAAAGACTGAATCTTAACATTGATTTGAGATAATGCCTTCTTCAAGGCAGATTCTACGGCTAACTCTTCTGAGGTAACTTCCTGATGGTAGTAGACAGCAGAGATATTAAGAGATTTTGCCAAGGATGGGATAATTTCTTCTGGTAAACCTCGACGCACTACTAAATTACTACCCAGTGCGTGTAGGGAATTCCGCAAATCTGCCACACTTTCTAGCAAAAATTGAGCACGAAAAGTACCTGTTTTGGGGAAGCCAAAGGAAGTAGTAGCAAATTGACGATCATCAAAGCAGTAAAAGGGGATAATTTGGGCTTTAGTTTTGAGTGCTTGCTGGAGTGGTTGGTGATCGTAGAGGCGTAGGTCGTTACGATACCAGATGAGGATGGATAGATTAGTCACAGTAATCTAGGCTAACTTTACATCTCTTAACATTAGCGAAGGTTAAGCTGGAAGCACAATCAATTTTATCGATGAAGAGTATGCAATTGTCGCTTTATTATTCAGTTTACCGAGAACCTCTTCCCTAGCAGAAATAGCTCAACAAGGTGACGCGGGGATGCAGGGATATGAGAACCCTAGAGATGGATGTATCCGATACACAACCTCAAATTGCCAACCTTGGAGCAGTCAGCCGCAACACTCAAGGCAAGTTTCCCCTTCTGGATGAGGGGGATAAATCTTAGTTATTTAACTGGGGTGCCAGGATTCGAACCTGGGGAATGGCGGGACCAAAACCCGCTGCCTTACCACTTGGCGACACCCCATCGCGTTGACCCTTGCCTATGTTAACAGTTTTTATCCCAAAAGTGTCAAGTAATTTTGTCAAAAAACTTCAAGGATAAGGGAGACAAGGAAGACAAAGAAAAATCCTCCCTAACTCCCTTAGCTATCCTAGGCGGGATAAATCCGCAAACGCCGATTTGGCTCATCACCAAAGCTGTCAGACTTCAGACGATAGTGTTCTACTAGTTCGTGCTGCATCTTACGCACTTTTGGCGATCGCGGCAACAACTCAACAGGTTGCCCCTTGGGAATAACAATTTGCTCAACTGCTAGACGGGCTTCTTCTAGGGCTTCCATTTCGTCTTCGTTACCATTCTGGGTAAATAAACGCAAATCAGCAGCATCGGGCAATCCTAGATCGTCCATATTTAACAAACGCCGCAAAGCACGGGTAATCTGAGGTATGGTGCTAGCTTTAACGGCGTGAATTGGTACGTGACGCGCCCTAGCGACTGAGCGAATCTTGGAGTGATTTTTAACATGTGATCGCAAACCCAACACGGCATCTGCACTATCCATATCTTTTGTCAAGACCACAGGTAAGTTAAGTATCTCAATTACCTGCTCCACTTGGTGGCGGCTGATACCGTAGGGATAGAGATGTAATGGTAAGTCCTCGCCATTGGGTCCGGGTTTATAGGAACCGTTACTAAAGGTATCGGGATCTGACCAGGATTGATCAAGTAGCTGTTCAAAGTAGTTATTTTCACCAAATCGTCGTCCGGAGGAGGGCAAAAGGGGTTTCATTTGCCCTGATGAGCGCCAGCCAGTCGCTCTTAGTGGTACTGACGACAGGGTAGTTCCGTCCGGTCTTGTTGCTACTGGAGCACTGGGAAATTCGCGGCTAATTGCTACCTGACCCTGTTCATCGACTGTCCTAACTTGGGGATTAGGTTGACGACCACGCAGTAAATTGTCAACAGTGTCAGAAACACTCTCATGGACGACCCAACGCTGTCTTTCTAGCATTTCTACAGCGATGTCAAAGGTTGGGGGAGCTTTGCGTTCTAGAACCGTTTTCTGAGAACCGCGCCGTCTTGCCTCATCGTCTCCTAAGGTAACAGCCTGGATACCACCAACCAAATCGGAGAGGGTAGGGTTTTTAATCAGGTTTTCAATGCGATTACCGTGAGCAGTACCGACTAACTGAACACCCCGTTCAGCAATTGTTCGTGCGGCTAGGGCTTCTAATTCTGTACCAATTTCATCAATGACAATTACTTCTGGCATGTGGTTTTCCACTGCCTCAATCATCACCTGATGCTGAAGTTCCGGTCTAGAAACTTGCATCCTTCTTGCTCGACCAATGGCTGGGTGAGGAATATCACCATCACCGGCAATTTCATTAGAAGTATCGATAATTACCACCCGCTTGAGCAAGTCATCGGCTAAGACTCTGGCAATTTCGCGCAGGGCAGTTGTTTTACCCACACCAGGACGACCTAACATCAAAATTGACTGCCCTGTTTCTACTAGGTCGTGAATCAGGCTAATCGTGCCAAAAACTGCTCGACCAACGCGACAGGTTAAGCCAACAACTTCACCGTGGCGGTTGCGCATGGCACTAATGCGATGTAGGGTTCGTTCGATTCCCGCACGATTATCGCCGCCGAAGTTACCTACTCGTTCTACACAATAAGCCAGCTGTTCGTGAGTTACTGGCGTTTCGGATAGATACTCGGCTTGATTGTGAAAACGCACTTCGGGAAATCGGCCCAAGTCCATGACCACCTCAATCAATTTATCTTGCTGAGGGTGTTGCTCTAGAGATGAGCGGATTTCTTCTGGTAAAACTTCGAGCAACTTATGGAGGTCGTCTGTGATTTGCATCCTGTTTGAAGTGCTGTTTTCCTCAACAATCGGTGATGTTTGATTAAAAGACTTTTGTTGATTCAGGGGATTAGTACCGTTGGAATTCACCATATGCTCGTCTTAAAGACAGCGATCGCTTCCTTTTGTTATGGATTGTCTGGCTCAAGCCTCTTGCTTGCCCAATTTTTTGCCTATTTAGAGCTGGCTTGAGAAAATTTTTTGGCTGGCTTGAGCTGGGAAACCAGAGAATGAGCCTTGGCTACAGCAGGCCAGAGCAGATCGGGGAAATCTTCGAGTTTTCTCGGCAGTGGACTTGCAGCTGATGCTAAATTGGCATCTAATTCTTGCCATTCTTCCCAGTAAAACCTTTCTAGTTTGTCTAATATTGGTGACAGTAACACACGGGCGTAGCTACCGTAAGCAACTCCAGCCACAGAGAGTTGGGGACTAGTAACTAAAGATTGAGTATTCTCCCCAGTTCTTTTCTTGAGTAGCCCTGTAGCTTTTAGTTTGTCAACGGTATGGTTGTTAGTGCCACCTGCTGGCTGTACATATCCCGGTAATCCTGCCTCTAGGACTTTTTGAGCTAGTTTCACCGCAGCGCGAGTAGTACCAGCGCCGATGTCACCACTCATGGGTCGTCCATCGGTCTGCCAGACTAGGGAGCAGGGTAAGGGCGTTATTAGGTCGTATAGTGCCCAGAGGTAGTCAATCAGACCCTCATCGTCTGGGCAGCTAATCGCTAGGAGTTTGAGCTGGTTCACCCAAGGTGCGATCGCTCTCCAGAGTCGTTTAAAATCTCCAAAGTGTCCAACTTGCGTATGAATTTCCAGGGCATCAACCCGATTGGGTAGCATCAGGGAGGCTACTGCTTCTGGTGTTGATATATAGGAGCGAGTTTCAATTAGCTGACTTGGACAAACGGGCAAACAACGCCCACAGCCGTAGCAGCTAGAGTCAATGACACCAGAAGCACCATCTTTAGTATTCTGGAATACAATCGCTTGTGCTGGACAAATCTTTTCGCAAGGACGGGGACATTCAGATGGACAGAGAGCCGGATCTAACTCGGCTTTCCGAAAATGCGGGTCTTTTCCATCGTTGAGGCTAACCATCAGCCATGGTCGGCTGCACAATTCAAAGCCTCTTACTTTGGCCTCTCTCCCTAGAAAGTCAGCAGCGGCCAAGCCTTCTTTGGCTGCTCTCACTACTGCTAGATCCGCTGCAACATCAATACAATCTGCACCAGCTAGGGTGTAGACCAAGACGAGGTTCCGAATAGCAGGGAGGTTTTGGTAGCTAGCTCCGCAGATGAGCTTAAACCAGCTTCCCTCCCTTAGGGTAATTAAGGGATAGTACAGTTGATTCACCCCTATATGCTAATGCGTTGACTAAAAAATGGGGAGATGAAATTTAGTTTAGCGAGTTACGGTGACAGCTGATGAGCTAATTTGTGTTGGTTTGATAAATCAAGACTAAGTGCCTTTGCCTTAGGCAGCTATTTTGACAACTTTTTGCCCCTGTATACATATATATAGTGAGATTAAATCTACATCACTCTATATCTGGTGTTTTTTCCCAAGAGCAAATAAAAAAGGTGAGAAGATTGCTCCTCACCTATCGTTAATTTTTCTTACGATTAGCGATGAAAGATAAGTTCTTTTGGTAGAAACCTAATCTTCAATTGCTTTAAGCAAGACTTCTGCCAAAGTCATATTTTCCATATCATCCAAGGTGACTGTGTCAACAATGTCAAATTTAGCTCCAGCACCTTGCAGGTCATCATCAAGGGCTTTTAGAAAGCGAGTTGCCATAGCATCTTTACCCACCTGAATCAGGGAAATCGCTAGTTCCTCGTCCCGATCTATTTGGCGGGATGCCTCAATAATCACCCTCATCACCTCTTTACGATCATCCGGTTCACCATCGGTAATAACCAGAATTGTTTCTCCATTAGGCTGGGTTTCTCCGGCTGTTTTGCGCTGAAGATAGTTTTTCGTAGCATCTTTAAGCACACCAGCTAAATCTGTGCGACCCATCGGATCGTTTTCTTGGAATATTTGTGATACCTTATCCGAGGTAACATTGTCATATCGTTTAAAGCTACTGGAAAACAAATAAACGGTAATTCCGTCTGGGTCAAGCTGCTCACATTTCCTCGCCACTGCCAAGGTGGACTCTTGCACTGTTTCCCATCTGCTCCTACCACCCGCTTGATCTTGGCTTGACATGCTGCCGCTTTTATCGATGATCAACGTATAGTCGCGGTTTTCCACTATAGAATCTCCCACAAGCCGTAACCTCCAATTATGTTTTGTTTTTTCTCAACTAGCCTAGGCAAATCTTCACGATCTACTGAGATTTGAACTCGGTAATTTTAGTTATTAAGATAAATTATTTAAACAAGAAATTGACAACATTTAACTGTTAGTTAATAGTTAAGGTAAATATAGCGTTTATCAAATTGATGGGATACAAAGCTGCCAGAGAAGGGAGAATAGGGTTTGCATAGCATAGCTGTAGAACACATAAGGCAAGAAAAAATAGTAATCTACCTTACTGAAATGAGCATCGCTATGGCTTATTTCTTCATCACCCTTAGCTCACTTTCAAAAGGGGAGAATAGCAAAACGCGAGATAATTTAAGGCTGAGTTTCCTTTAGAGCTTGTAAGTAATCAATTGCAGCATCTAACTTACTGGGGTAGGAGTAAGCAAACTCTTCAAACCAAAGACCAACTTCGGAATGTAAATCTAAGTTTTTTAACCACTCAGTTGCTTGTTCAGTAAGTGCTTCTCTTTTCTTTTGCTGAATTTGCTGCTCTTTGAGTTGTTTTTCCTGCCTTTCTTTCTCTTCTCTAAGTCGTTTTTCTCTTTGTTTCTCTTGTCTTTTAAGTTGCTCAGCTTGCTCTTTTTCCTTAAACTCAGCTTTCACTTCCTCTAACAATCTTTCCTCGGCTGTTGCTAACCAATTAGGCTGTTGTGATTGAGGTTTAGCCTTAGAAATTGCTGATTTGGAGCTAGATTGTTTTGTTGGTGAGGGCAGCTTTTCTTTCTGTTTTATCTCAGTATCTTGTTGTTGATATTCAGCTCGGAGCTGTGATAATAGTTTATCTACCGATTCCATTACTTAGTATCCTCACTACTGTGAGACATTCTGGAATGACAATGGTATCAATTAGCAAAAGAGAATAATTCTCTTGCTTGACAAGATTGCCACCTTACACATATAGATTAACTTATACCTTTGCCCTTCGGTGAGCAAAAAACACGCCTAATTTGTTCAGATTTAGCTAAAATTGGCAGACCGCCCCCATCACTTACCTGATTGAGGGTAGACAAAAGGAATATATTCAGTTAGGTATTTGTACTAGGTGCTAATATTTCGTCTAAATTTTTAGAGGCTTGCTCCCGATACTAAAGCTGGCAGAGCATCTTGTAGTGGTGTCCAACGGAAATAGCGATCGCCTCCCATTTCCACAGCCACTTTCACGCGCGGTTCCTGTTGGGGCAAAGTTGTTAAATATTCAACTTCTTGACTAGATAAGATATTTCCCTCCATTATCCAGAGCACTAAACCTTTTGATTTAGGAGGTAGATGTTCTAATTGGTAGGTGACTACAGGTGGTAGATAGTAGACTCGAATATCTTTCTTTCCTAAGTGAGGAGGACGAACGCCGTGTACTCCCGTTAGATAAGCTGCCAAATCTCCCAGTCCTTTTGCCGTGATGCTCAGGCTAGCATAACCAGCAGCTCGAACCCGTCTTTGGTAACGCCCCTCGAATCCCCCTTCTAGAGGCATGTACAAAGCTAAGGAGCCGGATTTTTCCAAGTCGCGAAGAAAAGATTTTCCCGTGATGATTAGTGCCATTTCTACTTTTTAGTTCCTCCTTAATTTTTGTTAACTACCCCTAGAATCTTACTACTATTATCAGAACTTACGCACTCAGATGCCAATGGTGGTAATCGGGCTTTAAACTAATGCGCATTTCAATTGGATAGCAGTGACCAAGATGGTAGTACCAAGATGGTCGCTAACTATTTTGACAATAATCACGAACAGATTACTTGTTTTGACCTGTTCAGCCAACATCCAATACCCTAGTTGCTGAGCTACATATATCCATATCCAGCTAGAGAAAAAAGCACTGCACTAGACAGGCAATCAAAAACCTTTTATTATGTAAGATGGAATAAATAGTCAAGGCAGCTGCCTCAAGCCGGGTAGTTTGCTTTGGGGTGTGTGTTATTTCCCAGCTGCACTGAGACTTGCCTAAGATGGCTCACTATCGGCAAGTCACTAATTCAGTTCTGCTCCGACCAATAGAGCAGACAAAGCAGTCGGTCTAGGCAAGTCGTCAGGTCTATTTGACTGACATTTTCTGCCCATTAGGTACTCGCAATTTCGCCCCGAAGGGATACTGAGGAGTTGACGACTTAAGTCCCGACGGATCAAGGCGACGCGGCTAGCCAGTACTGACCGCTTGAATTAATCACACAGAGATGGCTGCGAGTTGATAAAAACCCTAACCCATCTCCATCCCGAGGGCTAATACCCCACGAAGTTCGATTGGCAGCGTAAATCCAGAAATGGTATTAAGCTTACGCCCCTAGCGAAGTTCAATTGGCAGCTTCGGCAAGCAGTAGAACCTGTTGGATCTCAATGGCAATAGTGGCGGCATCATTGCTAGAGCAGCCATAAAAGCCGACTCTGCTAAAAATCTACCAGCCAGCAAATCTTCTTCAGTCATGAGAAGATATGGTGCTTGTGCTGAGAGTTGCGTTTAAAATGACCAAGTTTGCAGGTTAGGGCGAATTTAAGGGAATTATCGCCAATCCTGCCTTGCAGTGAAGTCAAAAAAGGAGAAAACCTTGTCTGTCGGTATCCTAGGCACCAAACTCGGCATGACCCAAGTCTTCGATGAGGAAGGAAGAGCAATTCCTGTCACCGTCGTTCAGGCAGGTCCATGCACCATTACACAGGTTAAAACTAAGCAAAAAGATGGCTACAGTGCCATTCAAGTTGGCTATCAAGAAGTTAAAGCCAAGATAATTAACAAGCCTGAAATTGGGCATTTGGCTAAAGCCGGAGCCCCACCCCTGCGTCACTTGCGAGAGTATCGCCTGGATGAGGTAAGTGAATATCAGCTCGGTCAACAACTATTAGTAGATATTTTCTCAGACGGTCAAATAGTTGACGTTACTGGGACAAGTATTGGTCGCGGCTTTGCCGGCTATCAAAAACGTCACAACTTCCGACGCGGACCAATGGCTCATGGTTCTAAAAACCATCGTCTGCCAGGTTCTACCGGCGCAGGAACAACTCCAGGTCGTACTTTTCCTGGCAAGAAAATGGCCGGTCGCTACGGTGGAAAGCGTATTACTATTCGCAAGCTGAAGGTAGTAAAAATCCTAACGGAACGAAACGTACTATTAATTAAAGGTGCAATACCCGGTAAAGCGGGGACACTATTAAGTATTGCGCCAACTAATAAGGTAGGAAGTTAGTCATTAGTCAGAATTTATTAATCGTCAGTCAGTGACTACTAAAGGCTAAAAGCTTAAAAACCTGCAGAATAACAACTAACGACTAAGAACTAATGACTAATTGGCTATTTAGGGTAGATAAAGAAAATGGTTGATTGTGTGGTGCAAAATTGGCAGGGGGAGGAAGTTGGACAAGCTTCCCTTGAGTTGCGAGTTGCCAAAGAAGAAAGTGCCTCCCACGTTGTTCATCGAGCTTTAGTAAGGCAAATGGCTAATGCTCGTCAAGGGACAGCCTCTAGTAAAACTCGCTCAGAAGTTAGAGGTGGTGGACGTAAACCCTGGCGACAAAAAGGAACTGGTCGTGCTCGTGCTGGTTCTATTCGTTCTCCTCTGTGGCGGGGAGGTGGTGTAATCTTTGGACCGAAACCCAGAGACTACAGCATCAAAATGAATCGTAAGGAGCGGCGCTTGGCTTTGAGAACAGCGCTTGTTAGCCGGTCTGAAGACATTGTTGTTGTCAAAGATTTTGCCCAAGAGCTGCAACGACCAAAGACAAAAGAGCTAATTGCAGCACTCAAAAGGTGGGGAATTGATCCAGATTCCAAGGTTCTGCTAATCGTTCCGGAAATGGAGGAAATGGTATATTTATCGGCGCGTAACCTCCCCAAGCTCAAGTTGCTCCTGGCAACTAATCTAAATGTCTACGATTTGCTGGCATTTGACAAAATTGTTACCACCGAAACTGCCCTTAGCAAAATTCAGGAGGTTTACAGTGACTGAGTACGATCCTCGCCAGTTGGCAGATTTGATACGTTGCCCGATTGTTACAGAAAAAGCGACTCTGTTGTTGGAGAATAACCAATACGTTTTTGAGGTAATACCCAAGGCAACTAAACCGGAAATTAAAGCGGCGATTGAAAGCTTATTTGACGTAAAGGTTATCGGAGTCAACACCCAACGTCCACCACGTAAAAAGCGTCGAGTTGGTAGATTTGTTGGTTATAAACCTCTCTATAAACGAGCAGTCGTGACCCTGGATGCAGGAGACTCAATTCCTCTATTCCCAGATGTTTAAAAGGGATAGGAAGTTGCTAAAAGGTTGAGGGTTGAAAGACTTAGACGATCGAGCCTATCACGGTTCTTATCTTTAGAAGAAAGTCTTATAAAAAAAATAGCCAACTCAACCTTATCAACCAGATGTAACCCAACTGCTTACATCCAAATAACTTTCTAAATTTCCGACCTCTAGCAAAATTTCATTTTAGATATGGGCATTCGTTCTTATCGACCGTATACTCCCGGTACTCGTCAAGCCACAGTCTCAGACTTTGCTGAGATTACGCGAAGTGAGCCAGAAAAATCTCTCACAAAATCAAACCATCGGGTCAAAGGTCGCAATAATCGTGGCGTAATTACAAGTAGACGTCGTGGTGGCGGACACAAGCGTCTCTACCGTCTCATCGATTTTCGCCGCAACAAGCACAATATCCCCGCTAAAGTTGCTGAGATAGAGTACGATCCGAACCGGAATGCAAGAATTGCACTTCTCTACTACCAGGATGGGGAAAAACGCTATATTTTGCACCCAGCTGGTTTGACAGTCGGCAAATCAGTCATGTCAGGTCCGGACTCCCCTCTCGAAATAGGCAATGCTTTACCCTTGAGCAATATTCCCTTGGGAACTAGTGTTCATAACGTAGAGTTGATACCTGGTCGTGGTGGACAATTTGTTCGTGCTGCTGGTGCAACAGCCCAGGTAGTAGCAAAAGAAGGAAAATACGTTACCCTCAAGCTTCCTTCTGGTGAAGTGCGAATGGTGCGTCGAGAATGCTACGCGACAATAGGACAGGTCGGCAATATTGAGGATAGAAACCTAAGTCTAGGAAAAGCCGGTCGCAGCCGCCATAAGGGAAGGCGTCCTATGGTGAGAGGAAGCGTGATGAACCCAGTAGATCACCCTCACGGTGGTGGTGAAGGGAGGGCTCCTATCGGTCGGAGTGGCCCAGTTACCCCTTGGGGTAAGCCAACTCTGGGAGCAAAAACTCGCAAGCCGAAGAAGAAGAGTAATGCTTTGATTGTTCGGCGTCGGCGCAAATCCTCGAAGCGAGGACGTGGTGGTCGAGAATCCTAGAGCCACTCCTAGACTAGTAATTTGCCGAAATCTCAGAACTGCCAGTAGCTCAGAGTTCTAGCCTAACAATCTAGCCAAATAACCTAAATTCTAGCAAGAGAGAATAGCCCCTATGGGAGTTCTCCTACGGCAAAGATTGAATTAAATTCAACCTTCACTCACATTACAAACTATGGGTCGTTCATTAAAAAAAGGTCCTTTTGTCGCTGACAGTCTTCTCAAGAAGATTGAAGTTCTCAACGCTAAGAATGAAAAACAAGTAATCAAAACTTGGTCGCGAGCCTCGACTATTTTGCCCCAAATGGTTGGTCATACCATCGCCGTTCATAACGGGAGAACCCATGTCCCAATCTTTGTAAACGAACAAATGGTTGGTCACAAGCTGGGTGAATTTGCCCCAACTCGTACATTCCGGGGACACTCCAAGAGTGATCGCAAGACAGGTCGTTAAGAGGTCAGAGTACTCTTAAGTGTTTCGTCGTAAAGAAAACTATGGCTATAGATACTAAAGCAGAAACAAAAGCGATCGCTCGCTACATTAGAATGTCTCCTTCTAAGGTGAGACGAGTTCTAGATCAAATTAGAGGTCTTTCCTACCGGGAAGCTCTAATTATATTGGAATTTATGCCTTATCGCGCTTGTGAACCAGTCTTAAAAGTCCTGCGTTCGGCTGTGGCTAATGCTGAGCATAATGAAGGTCTAGATCCAGCTTCGCTAGTTATAACTAAAGCCTATGCTGATATGGGGCCTAGCTTAAGGCGATACAGACCAAGAGCCCAAGGTCGTGCTTATCAAATTCGCAAGCCAACATGTCATATCACAGTGGCTGTTTCCCCAGAAATAGATGAATAGTCACTAATTTGTTGGTTATTGATAATTGGTTGTTGGTCACTAGCCCTAGCGCCAAACAACAAGCAAAAGACAAAAACACCATAGATAAGGTAAAGGTTAGTGGGACAGAAAATTCATCCAATTGGTTTTAGACTGGGCATAACTCAAGAACACCGTTCTCGCTGGTTTGCAGACACAAAGCGCTACCCAGAAATACTGCAAGAAGACCACAAAATTAGGCAGTACGTTGATAAAAATCTTAGTAATGCAGGTATTTCCAGCGTCCGTATCGAGCGAAAAGCAGATCAAATTGATATAGAAATTCACACAGCTAGACCAGGTGTGGTTGTTGGTCGTGGCGGTAGCGGTATTGAATCTTTGCGTACAGGTCTTCAACAAGAGCTAGGTAGCAACCGCCAAATCCGTATCAACGTGGTGGAAGTAGCACGGGTTGACGCAGATGCTGAGTTAATTGGTGAGTATATTGTTCAACAGCTAGAACGACGGGTTTCTTTTCGGCGGGTTGTACGTCAAGCAATCCAGCGTGCCCAGCGTGCTGATGTTCAAGGCATCAAAATACAAGTAAGTGGCAGGTTGAATGGGGCAGAAATTGCTCGAACCGAGTGGACTCGTGAAGGAAGAGTCCCCCTACATACCCTCCGTGCCAATATTGACTACTCATACCGCACAGCTAAGACAATTTACGGGATTCTTGGTGTCAAAGTTTGGGTATTCAAGGGAGAAGTTATTCCAGGTCAAGAAGAAGCACCAACTCCTACTAATGCCGCTCCCCGCCGTCGTCAACAGAGGCGACGCCAGCAGTTTGAAGACCGTTCTAATGAATGAAGAAGGTCGAGGCTGAGTCAAGAGTTAATGGCTTACTTGATTTCTCAAATACCTAACTAAATGGCAGCAAATTTAATAGTTCATCTTTCCCTAGCTGACATACTGAATAATTCTTACTTCCTAATTGTGCTTCGTCATGTTAAGTCCTAAAAGAACGAAATTTCGTAAACAGCAGCGTGGACGAATGAGGGGCGTCGCTACTCGCGGCAACAATCTCAACTTTGGTGAGTTCGGGCTGCAAGCAACAGAGCCAAGCTGGATTACAGCTCGTCAAATCGAAGCCGGTCGTCGTGCTATGACCCGCTATATCCGTCGTGGCGGTAAAATCTGGATTCGCATTTTTCCTGATAAACCAGTGACAATGCGTCCGGCAGAAACCAGGATGGGTTCTGGAAAAGGTTCGCCAGAGTACTGGGTAGCAGTTGTAAAGCCAGGTCGGGTTCTCTATGAGATATCTGGTGTGACAGAAGAAATTGCCCGTGAAGCAATGCGTCTGGCAGCCAATAAATTGCCCATTAAAACTAAGTTTATTGTCCGTCAAGAGGAGTAGGTATCAATTATGCCTCTACCAAAAATAGAAGAGGTCAGAAAATTAAGCACCCAAGAATTGGCTGAGGCGATTTTAGCAGCTAAGCGTGAGCTGTTTGAGCTACGGCTACAACAAGCAACGCGACGTTTGGAGAAGCCTCATCAGTTCAAACATCTACAACACCGTATTTCCCAAATGATGACGGTGGAACGGGAACGTCAAATCGCCGCACAGAGAGAGTCGGCTAATGCTTCCCCAGAAAGTACTCAACCAGGAACAGCAAAAGAGACAACAGAGGCAAAATCAGATGGAGAGGAGGAGTAAAGCCTGATGGCAGTTAAAGAAAGAGTAGGTTTGGTTGTCAGTAACAAAATGGATAAAACTGTGGTAGTTGCTGTAGAAAACAGATCCCCTCACCCTAAGTACGAAAAAATTGTGTTGCGTACCAAGAGATACAAAGCTCACGATGAGGAAAACAAGTGCGAAGAGGGCGATCGCGTTCGGATTAGAGAGACGCGACCCCTCAGTCGTACCAAGCGTTGGGCTGTTGCTGAGATTCTCAGCCAAGCTTCTCAATCCTAATAATTATCGTTAGTTATTAGTGTTGAGAAAACTAACAAATCCTGCCGACATGGGGAAAAATATACCGGGTTTAGCTCATCAAGAGTTGTTACCTGAAGGTCGAAGCCCCTAGCAACTAATAGCTAACAAAAGGAGGAAAACTAGGTGATTCAACAAGAGTCTTATCTAAATGTGGCTGACAACAGCGGGGCAAGAAAATTGATGTGCATTCGCGTTTTAGGCGCTGGTAACCGGCGCTACGGCGGTGTAGGTGACGTGATCATTGGTGTTGTTAAAGATGCTATCCCCAATATGGCAATTAAAAAGTCAGATGTGGTTAGGGCTGTGATCGTTCGCACCCGTAAAGGTATGCGCCGGGATAGCGGGATGAGTATTCGCTTCGATGATAATGCTGCTGTAATTATCAACAACGACGGGAACCCTAGAGGAACCCGTGTGTTCGGACCTGTGGCGCGGGAATTACGCGACAAAAACTTTACGAAAATTGTTTCCCTTGCTCCGGAGGTACTCTGATGGCAAGTAAAGGCAAAAAAACGACTAACACAGCCAAGCGCTACAAAATGCATGTCAAAAAAGGTGACACAGTTCAAGTGATTTCTGGTCAAGATAAAGGCAAAGTAGGGGAGATATTGCAGACCCTACCCAAGAAAAGCAAGGTTGTTGTCAAAGGTGTTAACGTCAGGACTAAGCATATTAAGCCTCAACAAGAAGGTGAATCTGGTCAAATTAGTACCTTTGAGGCTCCGATTCATAGTTCTAACGTTATGCTCTACTCCAACAAACAAAAGGTAGTAAGTCGCATTTGCTATACGTTTAATGAAGAGGGGCGTAAAGTACGAATGCTCAAAAAAACTGGTGAAATTATCGACTAATCTGAAATTAGTTATTAGTTATAAAGACAGCTATAAACATTGACTGCTGATAACTACTGGCTAATCAGTAATGAATAATGACCAATTACCAATTTCCCTGACCAAGCCCAGGGTTAGCAAAGACGAGAAACTATGACAGAATCACTGAAAACAATCTATCAGCAAAAGATTGTCCCCAAGCTCAAAGAGCAATTTGGCTATAAAAATATTCATGAAGTCCCCAAACTAGTGAAAGTTACCGTCAATCGGGGATTGGGGGAGGCATCTCAAAATGCCAAGGCACTAGAATCTTCTCTGAGTGAGTTAGCAATTATCACAGGTCAAAAACCGGTGGTAACCAGGGCAAAAAAAGCGATTGCTGGTTTTAAAATTCGCGAGGGGATGCCCGTCGGGGTCATGGTTACTTTACGCTCAGAACGCATGTACTCGTTCATGGAGAGATTAATCAACCTAGCTCTCCCGAGGATTAGAGACTTTCGTGGCATCAGTCCTAGAAGCTTTGACGGTCGTGGCAACTATACTCTGGGAATCAGAGAGCAATTAATTTTTCCAGAAATAGATTACGACAGTATTGATCAAATTCGTGGCATGGATATTTCAATTATCACAACCGCAAAGACTGATGAAGAAGGTCGCGCCTTACTCAAAGAGATGAAGATGCCTTTCCGGGAAAAATAAGCCTTTAAGCATTAGGAAAGAAAAATGGCGGCAAACGACACAATTGCAGATATGCTGACCCGCATTCGAAATGCTTGCTTGGTGAAGCATCAAATGACAAAAGTACCATCAACAAAAATGACTCGTTCTATTGCCCAAGTCCTTAAAGACGAAGGCTTTATTGGTGATTTTGAAGAAACTGATGAAGGTATCAAAAAGTACCTGATGATTTCTTTGAAATACAAAGGCAAAAACCGCCAGCCAATTATTAGGGCAATGAAGCGAGTTAGTAAGCCAGGATTGCGGGTCTATAAAAACCGCAAAGAATTACCAAGGGTACTCGGAGGTATTGGCATTGCAGTAATCTCTACTTCCAATGGCATCATGACAGATCGAGAAGCTCGACGTCGTGGCATTGGTGGAGAAGTTCTTTGCTATGTTTGGTAATACTTTACTCATAGCAACCACGAGAACAGAAAAATCTTCTGCTTTCTCAATTCCTCAATGACAAATTTTCAAGGAGGATTAGTTCATGTCGCGTATCGGCAAGCGACCCATCGATGTTCCCAATAAAGTAACGGTCAAGATTGAAGGTCAACACGTTACTGTAACTGGACCAAAGGGAGAACTCGCCAGAGTTTTGCCAGAGCAAGTCAAAATAGAGCAAGAAGGAGAGACAATACAGGTGCTGCGGCGCGATGAATCTAGAGTCGCTCGTCAGCGTCATGGTTTATCTCGTACCTTACTTGCCAATATGATTGAAGGAGTATCTAAAGGCTTTTCAAAGCGTTTGGAAATCCAAGGTATTGGTTATCGTGCTCAGGTTCAAGGTCGTAATCTAATTCTGAATGTTGGTTACAGCAAGCCTGTGGAGATTGTCCCTCCTGAGGGTATACAGCTAGTAGTAGAAAACAACACTAATGTTGTCGTTAGTGGCATCAACAAAGAAATTGTCGGTAATACGGCTGCTCAAATTCGTGGTGTACGTCCCCCTGAACCTTACAAAGGTAAAGGTATTCGCTACGCCCAGGAAAAAGTTAGACGTAAAGCTGGTAAGGCAGGTAAGAAGTAAAAATGAAGCTTACTCGTAAAAAATCAATCCGACGTCGGCACCGGCGCGTTCGCCGAAAAGTAAGTGGCACCCTTGAGCGTCCTAGGCTAGCTGTATTTCGCTCCAATCAGCACATTTATGCCCAGATAATTGATGATGATCAACAGCATACTCTAGCTGCGGCTTCTACTCTAGAACCAACACTGAGTTCTGAATCTAAATTGGGAGCAACTTGTTCTGTCTCAGCTGAAGTTGGCAAATTGATTGCCCAGCGAGCTAAAGAAAAGGGTATCTCGAAGGTTGTCTTTGATCGAGGCGGTAACCTCTATCATGGTCGGGTTAAAGCTTTAGCAGAAGCCGCTCGTGAAGCTGGACTAGATTTTTAGGAAATGTCTAAAAAGTCTAAAGTGACAAAACCTGAACAGACAACAATTAGTCCTTATAAAGGAGAAATTAAAGACGGCTGATTTTAGGTTAAAAGTTTGCATAAAGCGGCAAGATTACCTATAACCGACTTCATACTTCTCTAACCTTTATAATTTTTCAAAGAACTATGGCAAATCGTCGAAAAAGTAGCCGTACAAAAGAGAAAGAAAGCAATTGGCAAGAGCGAGTCATCCAGATTCGCCGCGTTAGTAAAGTTGTTAAAGGAGGCAAAAAATTAAGCTTTAGGGCAATCGTCGTAGTTGGTAATGAACGAGGCCAAGTCGGTGTAGGCGTTGGCAAAGCCAGCGATGTGATTGGCGCTGTTCGGAAGGGTGTTGCCGATGCCAAAAAGCAACTAATCGATGTTCCACTAACTAAGTCTAATTCAATCCCCCACCCATCTAGAGGGGCAGCTGTTGGTGCTAAGGTAATGATGCGACCTGCTGCTCCCGGAACTGGCGTAATTGCCGGTGGTGCGGTGCGGACTGTACTAGAGTTAGCTGGTGTTCGCAACATCTTAGCAAAACAGTTAGGCTCTAATAACCCTTTAAATAATGCCAGAGCGGCAGTTAATGCCCTTGATTCTCTGCGCACATTCTCTGAGGTAGCTCAGGAACGGGGTGTTTCCATAGAGAAACTCTACGTCTAGTCACTAATTTGTTAGATGTTATTTATTCAGCTCAACACTAACAAGCAACAAACTCAAAATTATGAGAATTAATGATGTTAAGCCCCAAAAGGGATCTAAAAAACGTCGGCGCCGTCTTGGTCGCGGGATAGCTGCTGGTCAGGGTGCTAGCTGCGGTTTCGGTATGCGTGGTCAAAAATCTCGCTCAGGTAGGAGTACCCGACCTGGTTTTGAAGGCGGTCAAATGCCCTTATACCGGCGTGTACCGAAGTTGAAACACTTTACGCTAATCAATCCCAAACATTACACTACAATCAACGTATCTAAGTTAGCATCACTCCCTGCTGAGACAGAGGTTTCCTTGGCTTCCTTAATGGATTCCGGTGTTCTTACCAGGAATAATGGACCATTAAAGATTCTCGGCGACGGAGAGTTAAACGTAAAACTAAACGTTAAGGCCGCTGCCTTCACGGCTGGTGCCCGTAGCAAAATAGAGGCTGCTGGTGGTAGTTGTGAAGTTGTAGAGAAATGAAGAGGCAAGGTAAGAAAATATCAATCATTATGGTATCACTCTACCCCCGTAAGCTCTAGAGGTAGCACGTTATGGTTGTCAGTCGAGAGAAAGCTCCCACAGCCCAAGAAACTTTCATGCAAATGGCTCAAGCTGCCGGCCTTAGAGGTCGTTTGCTTGTCACCATTGGCTTACTTATCGTCGCTCGCCTAGGTGTATATTTACCTGTTCCAGGTATTGATCGAACAGGTTTTGCTGAGGCAATCAAGGATAGCCGAGTAATTGGATTTTTGGATATTTTTTCTGGAGGCGGTCTTTCTGCCTTAGGAATCTTTGCCTTAGGAATCTTGCCATTCATTAATGCTTCCATTATTCTGCAATTGCTAACAGCGGCACTTCCTGCCTTAGAAAATTTGCAGAAGAACGAAGGTGAAGCGGGACGGCGCAAAATTTCTCAAATTACTCGCTACGTAGCATGTGGCTGGGCTATTGCACAGAGCATTGGTATTACTCTGTGGGTACAACGCTATGCCACTTCTCCCGGACTGCTATTTACCATCGAAACAGTTATGGCACTAACGGCTGGCTCGATGTTTGTCATGTGGCTGTCCGAACTTATAACTGAAAGGGGCATCGGAAATGGTGCTTCTCTGTTAATTTTCATTAATATCGTCGCAGTTCTGCCACGCACTTTAGGTCAAACTATTGAGTTTGCCCAAGAAGGTGGTAGAGAAACTGTTGGCAAAGTGGTAATCCTGCTGCTGGTTTTCCTAGTAATGATTGTCGGTATTGTCTTTGTACAGGAAGGAAGCCGCAGAATTCCGATCATCTCGGCAAGACGCCAAGTCGGAAAGCGCCTGTATCGAGAGCGGACAAATTATTTGCCCCTGCGTCTAAACCAGGGTGGCGTTATGCCGATTATTTTCGCCTCAGCCATGCTAATTTTGCCAGCTTCCCTTGCTCAATTCACTAGCAGTGGCAATGATCAGGGATTTTTAGGTACCTTGCATCAAGCTCTCAACCAATTTTCTATCTACCTTAGCCCTAACGGGCCAACACCCTGGTTGTACGTGTTGGTGTATTTAGTTTTGATTTTGTTCTTCAGCTACTTCTATGCTTCTTTGATTATCAACCCCGTAGATATGTCACAGAACCTGAAGAAAATGGGAGCGAGCATTCCTGGTATTCGTCCAGGTCGGGCAACCAGTGATTACATAGAAAGGGTTTTAAACCGCTTGACTTTCTTGGGAGCAATTTTCCTAGGGTTAGTTGCGGTGGTGCCAACTGCTGTAGAGAATGCGACTGGCATTACGACATTTCAAGGTTTGGGGGCAACTTCTTTGCTGATTTTGGTAGGTGTCGCCATTGACACAGCTAAGCAGGTTCAAACCTATGTAATTTCCCAGCGCTACGAAGGCATGGTCAAACAATAGAGTTCAGTTGTTGGTTGTTATTAGATTAGATTTCCGATAGTTCTTGGTACTAATCAAGCAACTAACAACTGGCAAATCATTTTTGAAAGCTCATGACAAGACTAATATTCTTAGGGCCTCCAGGGGCAGGTAAAGGTACTCAAGCTAAGCTTTTAGCCCAACAGAAGCAAGTACCTCATATTTCAACAGGCGATATATTGCGTCAGGCAGTTGTCGCAAAAACCCCCCTTGGTCAAAAAGCCCAATCATACATGGATAGGGGAGAACTAGTACCTGACGAACTCTTACAAGATTTAGTTCGAGATAGGCTTAATCAATCAGATGCTAAAGATGGCTGGATTTTAGATGGATTTCCTCGTAATGTTGGTCAAGCATCTTTCCTAGAAGGCCTCTTAAAAGAACTAAACCAGAAGAATTATTCCGCCATCAACTTAGAAGTGCCTGATCAAGTTTTAATGGCTAGGTTACTAGAAAGAGGAAGCAGAGAAGGAAGGCGAGACGATAATGAAGAAACCATTCGCCGACGCTTAGAAGTTTATCGTCAAGAGACGGAACCTCTAATCAGTTTTTACGAAGCACGCTCAACCCTAAAATCAATCGACGGAAATCTTCCATTACCTGAAGTTGCAGAGTCTTTACAACAGGTAATGGTTTCTTGAAAGATCTGCCGAAGAAGAGTGATATGTAAGTTTTGCTAAACATATCAGCTTAAACAGTGGACAGATATTGTTAGAAATGTTTTTGATGTTGATGCAGAGGAGGACAAAACAAAGAGAGGCTTTTGCCAATTATCTGCTTACCTTTGGACGTTAACATTCCTAGGTTTGAATAGCTCAGACGCTTTGAGGACAAATTTGATAAAATTATGTTAAGAACACCGTGACTAATCTCCCCTTTCCTGGGAATGGATAAAGTTAATCGGCAGCTTTGAGGATGAGACACTTTGGCTAAACAAGACTTAATTGAGATGGAGGGCACGGTAACAGAATCCTTGCCGAATGCCATGTTTAGAGTTGATCTAGACAACGGGTTTAATGTACTTGCCCATATTTCTGGAAAGATTCGCCGTAATTACATCAAAATACTGCCGGGTGATCGTGTGAAGGTGGAACTTACACCCTACGATTTAACCAAAGGTAGAATTACATACCGCTTGCGGAAAAAATAGGATTTAGATAAAGCAAATCTTTATTTAATTAAGTGATTTAAACTCTATCTACCTGTATTCTCTTGACTATTGTCCTTATGAAAGGGTATAATGTTATGTTTGCAGTATAATCTAACAAGATTAAAGCCTAGAGTATCTGTACGAAAGAGTCTGTAAAGACGGCTGCGCTACTGGACAACGGTAGCAACCAGCAAAAGCTTTAATGAAGTTTAAGCATAAGCAGCACTCAGCCTAGCCTACAGGCTCTTCAAACTCATTTGTAGCACAAAACTAATCTAAGAGGGAGAAAAAGCGTGGCACGTATTGCCAGTGTAGATCTTCCGCGCGACAAGCGGATAGAAATCGGTCTAACTTACATCTATGGAATTGGTCTGTCACGAGCTAAAGACATTCTGGCCACAACAGGTATCAATCCAGATACAAGGGTCAAGGACTTAAGCGATGCCGAAGTAACTACCCTTAGATCTGCCGTAGAAAGTAAATACCAGGTTGAAGGAGACTTAAGGCGCTGGGAGTCAATGAACATCAAGCGCTTAGTTGATATCGGCACCTATAGAGGGCGGCGTCATCGTCAAGGGTTACCAGTGCGAGGTCAGCGAACCCGGACTAATGCTCGAACCCGTCGTGGTAGACGCTTAACAATTGCGGGCAAGAAAAAGCCCGCTGCGAAGAAGTAATTAGTCTATTTCAGCTCAGTAGTCATTACCAATATATTCAACTAAAGCGAGATGGCGCGACCAACTAAAAAAACTGGTGCGAAAAAGCAAAAACGCAACGTACCCAACGGGCTAGCTTACATTCAGTCCACCTTCAATAACACCATAGTTACTATTGCTGACACAAGAGGAGATGTGGTTTCCTGGGCTTCAGCTGGTTCAAGCGGCTTTAAAGGTGCCAAGAAAGGCACTCCTTTTGCCGCTCAGACCGCTGCTGACGGCGCTGCTCGCCGAGCCATAGATCAGGGAATGCGTCAAATTGAAGTGATGGTCAGTGGTCCAGGAGCTGGTCGAGAAACAGCGATTCGGGCGCTTCAAGGGGCAGGCCTGGAAATAACTCTGATTCGTGATGTAACGCCGATTCCGCACAATGGCTGCCGTCCACCTAAACGGCGTCGAGTCTAAGTAAAGATGATTAGTTAGTACTAGCTAGATTGTGAAAAGTCTCAGCAATAAAGCCAGATTGGGCTTGGCTTACTTTACCCATACCCCGGAATGGGTTTACCTGAAAACAGCCAGACTTTGGATACTAACTTGCTGAGACTTGAGATTATTTAGCAAAAGGTTGCACCGGATTTTCGGTCAGGATCAACCCAGAGCAAGGTGGGTTTTTCTGCTTTCTCTGGGGTCTTATGAACAAGGGAGGTCGCTCTGTGGCGCAGTTTCAGATAGAGTGTGTAGAGTCTAAAACACTGAAGAATCAGAGTCAATACAGTAGATTTGTCCTAGAACCTCTCGAACGTGGTCAAGGTACAACGGTTGGCAATGCTCTGAGGCGCGTTCTACTGTCTAACCTTGAAGGTGCAGCAGTAACAGCAGTCCGGATTGCTGGAGTGAGCCACGAGTTTGCCACCATTGAGGGAGTAAGAGAGGACGTTCTAGAAATTCTACTGAATATGAAGGAAGTTGTCCTGAAAAGCTATGGGTCAGGAACCCAGATCGGCAGAGTGCTGGTTACAGGTCCAGGAACCGTAAGAGCAGCTCAGTTCGATTTACCCTCTGAAGTAGAAATAGTTGATCCAGGTCAATACATAGCTACTCTAGCAGAAGGAGCAAAGCTAGAGATGGAGTTTCGCATTGAAAAAGGAAAAGGATACAGAACAGTTGATAGATCCCGTGATGAATCAGCAGCTCTCGACTTTCTCCAGATTGATGCTGTATTTATGCCAGTCAGCAAGGTAAATTACAGTGTTGAGGATGCTCGGATTGATGGCTCACTAGAGAAAGATCGCTTGCTATTGGACATTTGGACAAACGGCAGTTTGACTCCTCAAGAAGCCATGAGTCAAGCAGCGACTATTTTGGTGGATATGTTCAATCCTCTCAAGGATATCAACTTAACCGAGATAGAGAAAGAGTATCCTGATAACGACGATCCCAACGGTCAAATTCCTATTGAAGAACTACAGCTTTCAGTGCGAGCTTACAACTGTCTAAAGCGGGCTCAGATTAATTCCGTATCTGATCTGCTCGATTATAGTCAGGAAGACCTGCTAGAAATCAAAAACTTTGGTCAAAAGTCGGCTGAAGAGGTAATCGAAGCCTTGCAGAGACGTTTGGGAATAACACTGCCCCACGAAAAATCTGCGAAAACTAGCTAATTATTATTGAGAGCATAGTTTATTTTCGGAGTGTTTAGGAGAAGTTTAGGAGAAGAGAAATGCGTCACGGATGTCGTGTAGCTAAATTGGGAAAACCAGCAGATCAACGTCGGGCTTTATTGAGAAACCTGGCAACGGAAGTACTCCGTCATGGTCGAATTAAAACCACCAAAGTGCGGGCAAAAGCTGTCCAAGCCGAAGTAGAAAGAATGATCACTTTGGCAAAAGACAGCTCCCTATCGTCGCGGCGCCAAGCATTAGGCTATCTGTATGACAAGCAGTTAGTCCACTCTCTATTTGAAGGAGTTAAAGACCGCTACAGCAACCGCCAAGGTGGCTATACTCGCATTCTGAGAACAGTGCGACGCCGGGGAGATAATGCCGAAATGGCAATCATCGAGTTGGTATAGAGAAGCTGTCTGTTGTTTGTTGGTCGTAGAATGCCAACGATTATCTACATAATGACTAATAACAAACAACCAACAACAAACAACCAGGCGCGGATTGCCTTGCTTATTCAATATGTGGGTACGCGCTTCTATGGTTGGCAACGGCAACCTTACCATCGTAGTGTACAAGAAGAGATCGAAGCAACCCTCTCTAGCTTACAGCAGCGCAAAGTTACTCTTTATGCAGCTGGTCGTACAGATACAGGTGTTCACGCTGCTGGCCAAGTCGCTCACTTTAATGCCGCAGGGCCCATACCAGCTCAGAAGTGGGCAGCTATTCTCAATAGTAGATTACCTGAAGATATATTGATTCGGGCATCGGCAGAGGTAAAGTCAGACTGGCATGCTCGCTTCTCTGCCCTTTGGCGTCGTTATCGATACACAATCTATACCGATGCTGTACCCAACTTGTTTGTACGACCCTATAGCTGGCATTATTATCAAGCACCACTCGATGAATCCCTGATGCAGGCAGCAATAAGTCCTCTAATTGGTAAGCATCACCTCGCGGCATTTCACCGTGCCAACTCAGGGAGAAAGCATTCCTGGGTCGATGTTCAAGCAGCGGAATGCTACCGTGAGGGAGCTTTTATACGTATAGAAATTCAAGCCAACGGATTTTTGTATGGCATGGTGCGACTCTTAGTGGGAATGCTGATACAAATAGGAACAGGTAAGCTAAGTCCACAGCAGTTCACAGAACTCTGGGTGAACCAGCGAAGAGAAGAAGTAAAATACGCTGCACCAGCAAAAGGTTTGTGCCTGTTGCGCGTTGGCTACCCAGACTCTCCCTTTCCTCGAGAAATTTGGTACAATGCTCAGCCCAAGTTTCTTTTAACTCCAATGACTGAAAGCAGGTTATAAGCTAAAAAAAGTTCTATCTAATAGCTTGCCTTGCTCTCAGTTAACTGCCCTTAAGAAGTGAACAACCATTTCATTCTTTTAACCTTAAAACCTGAGTAAACCAATGGAAAAAACTTATCTGCCCCCAACGGACTCCCTGGAAACAAACTGGTATGTTGTAGACGCAGCCGATCAACGCCTGGGAAGGTTAGCTAGCGAAATAGCCCAGATTCTAAGGGGTAAGAATAAACCAAATTACACTCCCCACATGGATACTGGTGATTTCGTTATCATTGTCAATGCAGAAAAAGTAGTTGTTACAGGCAAAAAACGTACTCAGAAAGTATATCGGCGTCATTCCGGCCGTCCTGGTGGCATGAAGACGGAAACATTTGCCAAGTTACAAGCTCGTATACCGGAAAGGATTATTGAACAAGCTGTCAAGGGAATGCTACCCAAAAATTCCCTTGGTCGTAAACTGTTTACCAAGCTCAAGGTTTATGTCGGAGATAGTCATCCTCACCAAGCACAAAAACCACAAGTACTGAAAATTGAAACCATTCCAGGAGGAAATAACTAATGCAAGCAGAAGATATTAGCGGTCGCGCCGTTTACTGGGGAACTGGTCGTCGCAAATCCTCGGTGGCAAGGGTACGCCTAGTTCCTGGTAGCGGTCAGATGACTGTCAATGGTCGCCCAGGAGATTCTTACTTTAACTTCAACCCGGGTTACCTCGTTGCAGCTAAAGCTCCCCTAGAAACTCTAGGTTTAGAAAATGATTACGATATCTTGGTCAATGCCCATGGTGGAGGTCTTACCGGACAGTCTGATGCCGTTCGTCTAGGAATTGCTAGAGCCTTATGTGAACTAGACCCAGAAAACCGCGCACCGCTAAAACTAGAAGGCTATCTAACCCGTGACCCACGCTGTAAAGAGCGTAAGAAATATGGCTTACACAAAGCTCGCAAAGCACCACAATATTCCAAACGTTGAGAGTTTGGCATGCTAAGAGTAGGCTGGACCCGTTTCAGCCATCTTTTTTCATACAATAGGAAGTATACAAGTATGTGTAAGTTCTATAGAGTAACGATTTTAGAGGAGTGACCATGCCGAAACCTGATATTCACCCCCAGTGGTATCCAGAAGCCAAGGTCTATTGCAATGGCGAAGTTGTAATGACTGTAGGCTCAACCCAACCAGAAATACATGTAGATGTCTGGTCTGGTAACCATCCCTTTTACACAGGGACACAAAAAATGATCGACACCGAAGGTCGAGTTGAGCGTTTTATGCGTAAGTATGGAATGTTAAATACAGAAGAAACCTCAGCTGATCAGTCTCAAACCAAAGAAAAATAGCTATTTATAAAGCTACTAACACCCAGTCAGGGAAGAACTTGCGTTCAAGAACTTCTCTAACTGGGTATTATTTTTTATTTGTAAACAACTAGCTTATTTTCGATGGAGCGATCGCACTAGTTATGGCTGAAACATATCTGCTGGAGAAATTACAATCTGTCGAGCAAACCTTTAATGAGCTAACGCGGCGTCTTGCTGATCCAGATATTGCTACCAACCCCGATGATTTACAACGGGTAGCAAAAGCCCGTTCATCTCTAGAGGAAGTCGTAATTACTTACGAAACTTGGAAAATAACTCAGGAAGAGTTGTCAGGAGCACAGCAAGTCCTGAAAGAAGCTGGTGGTGGTTCAGAATTGCAAGAGATGGCGGCAGCAGAAGTTGAGGAACTTGAAACGAAGCTAGAACAACTCGAAAAACGTCTCAAGCTTTTACTTCTACCCCGTGATCCCAATGATGACAAAAATATCATGTTGGAAATTAGGGCTGGTACGGGTGGTGATGAAGCAAGTATCTGGGCCGGGGACTTGGTACGGATGTACTCGCGCTACGCAGAAAGCCAAAACTGGCGAGTCAAGTTATTAAGCGAGTCGCCAGCTGATATGGGTGGCTTCAAGGAAGCTATATTAGAAATTCAGGGAGAGCAAGTTTACAGCAAACTGAAGTTTGAAGCCGGTGTTCATCGAGTACAAAGAGTTCCCTTGACAGAAGCGGGGGGAAGAGTTCACACCTCAACAGCAACGGCAGCAGTGATGCCGGAAGTTGATGAGGTAGAAGTAGAAATTGATCCTAAAGATTTGGAAATCTCCACAGCGCGTTCTGGTGGTGCCGGTGGACAAAATGTCAACAAGGTAGAGACTGCCGTTGACTTGCTCCATAAACCTACAGGTATTAGGGTCTTCTGTACCGAGGAACGCTCTCAGCTACAAAACCGAGAAAGGGCTATGCAGATTATTCGCGCCAAGCTTTATGAAATAAAGCTACAGGAACAACAAGAGGCTGTCACCTCCATGCGGCGATCGCAAGTAGGTACGGGTTCACGCTCCGAAAAAATACGCACCTATAACTATAAAGACAATCGGGTCACTGATCACCGATTAGGTCAAAACTATTCTCTTAACCCAATTCTCGAAGGTGATCTTGAATCCGTGATTCAAGCTTGTATTAGTCAAGATCAACAAGAACGCCTTGAGGAGATGGCAGGTGCCAATACGAATGCTCAGTCGTTAACCTAAATCTGACTTTAAGTAATAAGTATTTATCGACTTAGCAAAAAAGTCTAATGAGTTAGTGGATCAATCGCTAACTCATTTTTCTATTAAGACTAACTTCTGAATTACGAATAAGTCTATCCGAGACATTTGATTGACTAGACCTACTACTCTTTTTATTTGGCAAAATACCTCCCTTAAGGCTAATGTCATAAGATGAATGTCTAAGGGAAGACTTGCTTATATATCGGTGCAAAAGAATTTGCCAAGCTGCCAGGGAAAAAATAGCGCTTAAAGAAATTTTTGCTGCTTCGAGTGGCTTTCTTTGCCTGAGTGCTATGAGAATCCAGTGTAATTTAATGTAGGAATAGACATCTACAAGCTTGGGAAGAGCATGGCGGTGCTTTTCACTAACCAGTGAATAGATTTTTTCCTTGACCAACAGGTGAGTTTGGCAGCGTTTATGTAGAGGAAATTTTTGATTATATGCACCAGACCAAACAGTGCGGAAAGCAAGACATTTATTGATGAAAATAGCATCACCAAACTGAGCAATTCTAATCCAGGAATCGATGTCATCAAAGTTCGTGTCAAACTTAGAATCCCAACCACCAGACTTGAAGAAGGCATCACGGGAGAAGACCACTTGAATTGGAGTGCCAAAAGGGAGAAGTTCAAACAGCATTCCGTAGTGAATATTTTCTTGGAGAATATACAATGCTCTTCCTAAACCAATCTTCCTGGTTTTGCCAATTTCAACTCCTTTGGCATCCACATTTACTGCCTGACAAGAGCAAATCACTGCTTGAGGATGGCGCATGATGGCTTTTCTCATCTCCTCAATACAGTTGGCTGCCAGGTAGTCATCATCATCTAGCAGCTTAATCCAATCTCCTGCTGCCAGCTTGACACCAATATTGACCGATGCTGAATGACCTAGATTAGTATAATTACGGTGATAAATTAAGCGGTAATCACCATTGCTAGCCAATGTTTTACACTTTTCTTCTAGATAAGCCTGGGTTCCGTCCGATGAACAGTCATCAACTACGATTACGGTACAGGGAATTGTTTGGGCAAGAGCAGTGTCAACTGCACGTCGTAGAAGTTTTAGGCGGTTATAAGTTGTAATGACAATGCTAAATTTCATTGCTTTTTCTGGCAGTACACCTAGGTCAATACATCAAAACTAAGCAGCAATAATTGAGTCTAACAGCTAGTAATAGCTTCGCAACTAGTCTACATAGCAGGTATTCTGGAGATTTCCTTTAAAGGATTTATCAGTGAAAAACCAAGATGAATGTATTAATGCGCAATTGACTATCATTCCTCTAACTTATTTATTACTTAAATAAGCATTAATCACTTATCACTTGAGGCAGATTTTATCCAAGTTTTACTTTTCTCACAGGATATATTGACTATATTTCAAAGATAACAATTTTGTTCACCGTATTTATACTGATTTTTATTATTAGTATGTACTTAGGCTTAAAAGTATTTCCTTTTGACCAATAAATATTAATAAGATGAGCGAGTAACAAAAAATTAATCTCCTGTCATAGTCAAGCTGTGCAGGAGATTAATTGCCAAAAAAATAGTAGGTAAGGAAATTCACATTACCTTACTTAAACGAAAATTGCTATCAATCTTCTTACAAAGGCATTACATCTTAAAATACCCTAGAGCTCCAGCTACCATGCAAACTGTAAGGTATATGATGCTTTAAATGTAGTCGCGCTAATGGTTCTCGATTAAAGTCAAGAGCGTCCAAAATGACCACATCGGAGCGATGATGAGTACCATCATAGACCAGGGTCATTACCCAGCCATCATCTTCTTGTTTTGCATCCGGTCGAGGAATGAAGATTGGCTCACTAACATATCCCCTGGGTGCAGCGCTCCAAAGCTGTTGTTCGCCTGTCGCCCAGTCCCATTTGAGGATAGCTTGTAGTGGGGCATTACCCCTGGGATTATGAGCAGCGCCCATGAACAAGTAACGGTAGGGGCGTCCGACGTGGCGGGGATGCACTTGAGGAAATTCACAACAACGCTCAGACAATAACTGACTTTCTACTGTTTGCTCTTGCAAGTTGAGAGTAAACCGCCAGAGTTTCCCAGGCTCAAGAGCCTCAAAATCAACTTCACGAAAGTCACTCTCCGGTTCTACTTCAGGAAAATCCTCATAGCAAATTGAGTCGATACAAATCTCACCATCTTGCTCGAAAGCATTAGCATGATGGAAGACAAAACCAGATGTAGTTTCCAAAATCTGCATGGGTTTTTCGCTGCGGCGAGGAATCACCACAATACTGGTTGGTTTGTCCGGCTCAAACTGCACGCACTCACCCGCCCCCCTCAACCCTAGTAGAAAGGGAAGAGGATTAAAACTGACAGGATTCTGGAAAAATATGCAGTAGTTAGGTGTAATAGCAAAGTCGTGCATAAAAGCAAAGCCAGGAATACTCCTTTCCTGACGCTGTAATAGTTTGCCAACCTGACTGAACTCATATATGGTAATTTTGCTCGAAAGACCAGATTTAATGGCAAAATTAACCAGACATGGCATTCCACCAGCTAATTGGCAATGAGGGTCAATCCAAGGATGAGCCGCAAAGGCATTACCTTCTGACAAAACCCCATCTAAGTCATCTGTTCCTAAAGTTTCCAGCGTTTTTGGGTCTAAGCGATAAGGTTGAGCAGCCTCCCAGAGAGCCAACAGCTTGCCACCCCACTCAATGACATTAGTATTAGCAATATTTTTAAATTGGAAGTCAAAGATGTTTGCTAGCCAACCCCCAGGCTTTTGGGTGCCAAAAACGCCACGATAGAGGATTTTTCCTGCCTTTTGCTCTGCAAGGAAACCTTCTGTACGCACAAATCGATTGCGAAAATGTGCTTTTCCATTGCTAAAAGCGATCGCACACACCATACCATCTCCATCAAAGGGGTGATGAATAGGATGACCATTGACATCAAGTAAACCTGGTCCATTGCGAAACCAAGTTCCTTGCAACTCACCAGGAATCTCTCCCTCAATATCCTCAATCCAATAATCATATTCATTAGGTTGAGATTGATAACCTCTTTTCCAGTCTTCGCGATTATAGGGTAAAGATGGCAAAGCTCCAGTGGCATCAAATTGTACTGAAAAACCTTTGGTAGTGCTCATTTTCTATGGCTTTTGAATTGTGGCTATAGTCTTTTGTCTTTAATCTGCTGCTTCTTCAACCGAATTCGGTGAAACAGAGTTACGAACGAACTCCGGCATCAAGTCAGGTAGGAAAGGCTGTTCTGATAGGGAACCGGAAGAATGGTGCTCAAATACTTCTGATCTAGGCAATAAACGATGGTTGACCTCAGACTCGATTGTGGCTTTCGGATCACCTGCTGGTAGCCAACCGAGGAACGGTAAAGGTAAGAGACTAGAGGTATTGGTAATAACAACTAACAACCACATCTTGTCAAAGTTAGTATCTGTAATACCTAAGTAATGGGTAAGTAAAGCTCCCAGTTCGTGAGATAGTAGCCCTGACAAATTCCAAATTGACATCAATAGGGCAAACAGGGTTGCTTCTACGCCTGCTGGACAAAGACGTGCTGACAGTACAAGTATTGGCATAAAAGCTATCTGTCCCATCACGGTTAGGATCAGACTGTCACCCAAGCTAAACCAGTGGTCGTCAATACCTAAAGAACGGTTGGCGTGGGTGACCAGCAGGAGGGTAGTCATGCCTAACAGCGAGGAAAGCAGTGTAGTCCAACCCATGATGGTTCGGAAGGGAATTTTCTTCAAAAAGCGTTGGAATAACCAGATGCCGAGAAGAGAGGCAAGACTGGTAACTAAACGCACACGTCCCAAAAATTCTGCTTCAAACCCTAATTCATTAGTTGTGAAGTAAAAAAATGCTGAATCTGCTGTTGGTGTAGCCTGCCAGATAAAAATGAAGGCAGTAGGTAACCAGATAGCTTTTTGACTAATTGCCCCACGCAACTGCTTGATTTGGTTTTTAACTGTGTTGAAGTTAGAATCTGATCCATGATCAGAAGTTAGCTTCTCAGCAGCAGAAACATTTTCCGATGAATTGCCCACAGATTCTTCAGCAATTAACCAAGCAACAACACATACTAATAAGGGAAAAGTTGCAGTAATAGCAAATACGGTTCTGGTTCCCAATTGCTCCAGTAACCAACCACTCAGGTAAGCTGTAATCAAACCACCCATGGCTGAAGCTCCCCAAGTAAGAGATTGTAAAGAACCAGATTGAGTAAGAGATTCTTTCCTTGCCCTTTCTACAACTAGAGAATCGACAATTACATCACTGATGGCAACAGAGATAGAACTCAAGAGAATAGCAATAGTTGCGGCTAAGGCAGTATCAACCAACTTTGCCAGACTCAGCCAAGCGATGGTTCCCATTAGTCCTGACAAAACTAGATAGGGACGTCTGCGGTAGCCAAACAAAGGTAGTCCATCGGAAAGAAAGCCAAATAGAGGTTTAATCACCCAGGGTAGGGCTGCGATACCAAGTAACGCTCCCATTTGAGCTGGGCTAAGCCCTAGCTCATCTTTAAGGAAAAAACTGATAGCCAGACGTGCTAAACCCAGAATTCCCTGGACAAAATAGACAATGAGGATGGCAATCAGGTCAAGGCTTGGTTCATTACCAAAAAATAATTTTTCCTGCAAAAATTTTTTTATCTTGCTCTGATACAACTCAACGGCAAAAACAATCATGAATATTTTTTAAGATTTTTCACTTTTTATATATTACATTTCCCTTCACTGGGGGCGTAGTAGTCATCAAGGTAGATTTTCTGCTTGAAGTTGGCTTGTTAGATAACTGGCAGCCTCATAAATTCTTTGAAGTCTCGAATTATCCCAAGATATATTCAAATTTTTTAACTCCTGTATCCCATATCCTCTCTTCTGTCTAATTTAATTGAGGGGTATTGCCCTTCAGTCCTCTGGTGTCATAATGTGATTGGTGTATTCTACTCTCGATGAGAGCTTGACAAAAAAGCGGCTCTCCCATGTTTAGCCAGTAGTAAGAGAAATTCAATTAAATAAAGGTGTAGGGGCAAGTAGACTGACTAGTCTGACTGTCACTAACAACTTTTCCTCTTGAGCCACACTTTAGGTCATTTGTTTTGTTGCAAGCCCCTAAAAGGAAACCAGTATAAAGGATTGACGGAGCACAATTGTAGCTAGTAAGTGGCATCTATCTTCCCAATACAAAATAGGCCTCTATGATCTTCAGGGCTGCTAGAAAGCTTGATATTTCTTGGTTTGACTGGGTAAGTGTAAGATTTGCGACGCTTGCCACAATCACTGTTACAGGGGCAATGTTGGGGGTACGCTATCTCGGTATACTACAGCCCCTAGAATTAGTTGCCTTCGATCAACTATTAAGACTGCGAAGCCAAGCCAAAGAAACAGATCCTCGACTCCTCTTAATTACAATTACTGAAAAAGATATACAACAACAGAAACAATGGCCACTTTCTGATCAAGTTTTAGCTGAACTCTTGAGAAAACTACAGGCAAATCAACCAACAGTGATTGGTTTAGATTTGTATCGAAATATACCAGTAGCACCAGGTTACAGCGAACTAGTTACTCAACTCAAGGAACCAAACGTAATTGGGATTCAAAGCATTAATGGTCAAACGGGTACATCAGCACCACCCTCTATACCCCCAGAAAGAATTGGTTTTAATAACATCCCGATTGATCCAGATGAAGTAGTTCGCCGTAACTTGCTGTTTGCTGGCAATGAGCAAGGTACTCTTTTTTCTTTCTCCCTCCGTCTTGCCCTTGCTTATCTAGAAGAACAAGAAATTTACCCTCAAGATAGCGAGAGGCATCCTGGTTATCTTCAATTAGGGAAAGCGGTATTCTTACCTCTCAAGAAAAATTCTGGTGGATATCACACCATCGATGCTAGCGGGCGTCAAATCTTACTCAATTACCGTTCTGCACAGACAAATAAGGTCGCTAACCAAGTTACTTTGCAAGAAGCTTTGTCTGGCCCTATCGAAGCGAGTTGGGTAAAGGACAAAATTGTACTTATTGGCTCAGAAGCGTCCAGTCTCAAAGACCTGTTTACCACCCCTTACAGTCCCGTCCTTAAAGGAAACCACCAAATGCCTGGGGTTGTAGTCCATGCTCAGATGGTTAGCCAAATACTTGATGCTGCTATTGGCAAAAGAAGCCTATTTCAGTTTTGGTCGGAACAGGGAGAGGTCTTATGGCTCTTTGTTTGGATGGCAGTTGGAGGAATTATCGGTTGGCGCTCTTACCATCCTCTAGCCTTGAGTCTCAGTTTTACTGCCAGCATGGGTATTTTGTTTGCAATTAGTTTCTATTTGTTCACTAAGACAATTTGGATACCCCTAGCCACACCAGCTTTAGGATTTGTTCTGACGGTTGGTATTTTTGTTACCTATCGCTCTTATCAGGCAAACCAAAAGCAGCAAATTGTTATGAAGTTACTCGGACAAAATACCTCGCCCAAAATTGCCCAAGCACTTTGGCAAGGACGCGATCGCTTGCTCAAGTCTGGCAAGCTGCCTGGAACTAACCTTAAAGCTACCATGCTTTTTGCTGACATTGCAGGCTTCAGCACAATCTCAGAACAAATGACTCCGGAGGCTTTGCTGGAGTGGTTGAATGAATTCTTAGATGCGATTACCCATGAAGTGCTAACTCGTCAGGGCATTATTAATAAGTTTACTGGCGATGGTGTTATGGCAGTTTTTGGTGTACCAACCCCTCGCCTCGATGATGGAGAAGTGGCAGAGGATGCTCAAGCAGCAGTGAATTGCGCCCTAGCTATCAGCGAGAACCTCAAAGAAATCAACCAAAACTGGCGAGAACGCAGCTTACCATTAATCAAGATGCGTATTGGCATTTTCACAGGTCCAGTAGTTGCCGGTAGCTTAGGTGGGAAAGATCGCTTAGAATACGGCATTATTGGTGATAGCGTTAATACAGCATCTCGCCTAGAAAGTTGTTTGAAAGATCGTCAACCTACCCATTGTCGCATCCTCATTGGTCAAGAAACCTTGGACTATTTACAGGGAAAGGTTAAGGTTGAAGCCTGGGGACCTTTGGCTCTCAAGGGTAAAAATCAACTAGTGCAAGTCTACCGTGTTCTCAATCCCTTCTAATCGTCTTTTGAAAGAACCGTAAGTGGGGGATGACTTTTGAGGTGTAAAGCGTAGGGTTGTTCGCCGCAAACGGGCGGTGCTTGGAGGATGAAACTATAGAAAATTTCGTCCACGGTACCAATCACTCAATGCTGGTCTTTTTTCCTGGTGAGCAAGGAGGCTTGCATCCAAATTATGAAGGGTCTATAACACCCCACACCCTGCCTCAACTAACAACCTTTATTTTTATTTTCCAGGTACTTAGTTAGTCCTGTGCTTGGCTTGAAAATATGTTGAAAAGAAAGCTCCTGTTGAGAAGAGTTATTAAATTTATAGGGCATACCGTTTTAGGAGTCGGTGTAGCTGTGCTAGTCTGCCTCGTTTCTCCCCTAAACAATATACCCTCATTAAGTGTTGGTGAACCAGCAGCTATTGCTTCTAAAGTCAATTCTTCCCCTCCAGAATCAATCAACGCCTCACACTTATTAAAACAGGGCAGAGAGTTATACGAAACAGGACACTTTTTCCAGGCAGTAGAAACTTGGCAACAAGCACTTGAGACTTATCAATCCCTTGGAGATAGCTTGAAGCAGTCAGAAGTGATGAGATACCTCTCTTTGGCTCATCAGCAACTTGGACAGTCGAAGAAGGCAAACGAGTCAATTAAAGCCAGTATAGACCTGTTGCAAACCTCTCAAGCTCAGCGAGACACTCAATTGCGTTTGCCCCTGTTGGCTCAAGTTCTTAATACCCAAGGGAGTCTACAATTAGCTCAAGGTCAGGAAGAACAAGCACTAAGTAGTTGGCAACAAGCTGCTGATATCTACGCTCAAGCAGGTGATCAAGCTGGTAGAACTGGTAGCTTGATCAACCAAGCCCAGGCCCAGCAATCCTTAGGATTATACCTACGAGCACGCCAGACACTGACCAAGCTAGAAGAGGAACTGCGAAAACAACCAGACCAGCTTCTCAAGAGTACAGGTTTACTGAGCCTAGGTAATGTCCTTAGGCTGGTGGGTGACTTAGATAAATCTCGACAAGTTTTAGCAGAGGGTTTGATCGCAGCCCAACAACTGGCTTCGCCGCCAAATATCAGTGCTACTCTCCTAAGCTTAGGTAATACAGCTCGTGATCAGCAAGATACTAAAGCAGCCTTAGAATACTATCAACAGGCCATTACTGCCTCTAACTCTTCGACGGGAAAGGTGCAAGCCCGTCTCAATCAGTTCAGCCTTTTACTAGAGAATCAGCTTTGGTCAGATGCTCAAACTCTCTGGCCACGAATCCAAGCCGAAATTGCCAACTTGCCCCCTAGTCGCACAGGGATATATGCCCAAATTAACTTTGCCCAAAATCTTGCCAAGCTTAGGCAAACTAAAGACAAAAATAGTCCTTCTTGGTTGCAAATTGCCCAAATAGCAGCCCAGGCAAGCCAACAAGCTGAAACACTAGGAGATCTACAAGCTCAAGCTTATGCCCTAGGAAGTTTTGGAGGAATATATGAACTGAATAAACAGTGGTTAGAAGCGCAACAATTGACTGAACAAGCTTTAAATCTAGCTCAGGCGATTAATGCGCCGGATATTAGTTATCGTTGGCAGTGGCAGTTAGGAAGATTGCTGAAAACTCAAGGAGATATCAAGGGCGCTATTGCAGCTTATTCAGAAGCCGTTAAAACTCTCAAGTCTCTGCGCAGTGACCTTGTAGCAATTAACTCTCAAGTACAATTTTCCTTTCGGGATTCTGTTGAACCTGTTTACCGAGAATTGGTGGGATTGCTCCTTAGGGAGGAAGCTACTCAGAAGCATCTCGAACAAGCCCGCAAGGTAATCGAGTCTTTGCAGGTAGCTGAACTTGATAATTTCTTTAGAGCAGCTTGTTTGGATGCCTCTCCTCTGCAAATTGAGGAAATAGATGCCAAAGCCGCATTAATCTATCCTATTATTCTCGAAGATCGCCTAGAAGTTATCCTGAGTTTACCTGCTCAACCTTTACGCCACTATGCAACTTCTCTTGAGCCTGGTCAGGTAAGACGTACTCTTGCACTGCTACGGGAAACTTTAACTAAGCGCAATGCGATCGCTACTTTACCACTTGCCCAGCAAGTTTACGAATGGTTAATTAGACCGGCTGAAGAATATTTAGCAGAAGTGCAGGTAGAAACGTTGACTTTTGTCCTCGATGGTTCCCTGCGAAACATTCCCATGGCAGTTTTATATGACGGTCAGCAATATCTAGTGGAGAAGTATGCTATTGCTTTAACTCCTGGTTTAGAACTACTCAAATCTTATCCTTTAAAGAGAGGAGAAATTAAGGTTTTGAAAGCAGGACTTTCCCAGGCTCGTTTAGGCTTTGAGTCCATCCCCTACGTAGAGGCCGAAATCAAGCAAATCCAGTCTCAAATCCCTGGGGAAGTTTTGCTCAATCAGGATTTTACCAAAACACAATTGCGACATGCTATCGATCAGGCTCCCTTCCCTATCATACACTTAGCTACTCATGGTCAGTTTAGCTCCGAAGCCGAGGATACCTTCATTTTGACCTGGGATGAGAAGATTAATGTCGAGGAATTAAGTGAATTGCTGCAAACGGCAGATTTACAGCGATCCAAACCCATTGAATTACTGGTTTTGAGTGCTTGCGAAACTGCTCAAGGAGACAATCGAGCAGCCTTAGGACTAGCTGGCGTGGCTGTCAAGGCTGGGGTGCGTAGTACAATTGCGACTTTATGGTTAGTGGACGACCAAGCTACAGCCAATCTCATGAGTCGCTTCTACGAGGAACTATCCAAATCAGAGGTGACCAAAGCCGAAGCTCTGCGTCGGGCCCAACTGTCCGTCTTGCAAAACCCCCAGTACGAAAGAAACCCTTTTTACTGGGCACCTTTCGTCCTGGTCGGTAATTGGCTTTAGTAGAGTTCCGTCTTAAATAACTCTTCTCTTTCTTTGTAAAATATCTTAATGATCATCAGAGAAAATTTACGATTTATCAAGAGAAGCTTGAAATGTAATTAAGTAATATTGCAACTCCCCTAACTAGGTAATAAATACTCAAACCTTTATAGCAACATCAAAAGTGTGCTGCGAAAACTAGTTAGAAATATGATTGAAAGAATTTTGGTAGCTGTGGCAGGTCGAGGACTATGTGAAGAGATGCTCAACATGTTGATGGAGATTCCCTCCCTGCAACAAGCATCAGTCACCGTTCTGCATATTGTACCTCCCCAAGTCTCTGCTGAAGACATGTCAGCTAAATTGGAAGAGGGGGGGAAAATTTTGGCCGAGGCTGTTAAGTCTTTAAAGGTCATCCCTAGCAAGATCACTCCAAGACTTAAACAGGGAGACGCGAAAGACATTGTTCTGCAAGTAGCTGATGAGGAAAATTCTGACCTAATTATTATGGGTTCAAGAGGTCTTAAGCGCTTGGAGTCAATCCTGAAAAACTCAGTCAGCCAGTATGTTTTTCAGTTGACTAGCCGCCCGATGCTTTTGGTCAAAGACGATATCTATGTAAAAAGAATCAGACGGATCATGGTAGCCATGGACAAATCTGAAGCTGCTAAAGAGTCATTGAACTTGGCGCTTTCCTTACTGCGAGATATTGACGGCGGCCAACTATATCTCGTTCACCTCAACCCTGATGGATCAGGTAAGTCAGGTGCTACAGAAGCGAACCCTGAACAAGACCCCGTTTTAGCACCAGCTGTTACCCAGGCGAAACAACAAGGTGTCCCTTACCATTGTATCAACAGTACTGGCCAAGCCGGACCAAAGATTTGTAGCTTAGCAGAGGAAAATAATATTGATCTACTGATTCTCGGTTCTCCGGAACGACGTCCTTCTATGGCAAGGACTTTACCAGACTTGGATCGTTTGCTAGGGTCTTCCCTGTCCGACTATGTCAGAGTTTACGCTAATTGTCCTGTTTTATTGACACGTACACCTGCTTAAAGTGAAAAAACCCCGGCCTTACTGAAAGCAAAGCTGGGGTTTGAGCTAAACATTGATTCTTAAGTGTCTTTAGTTTCCTTCTCGGCTGGCTGTTTGGATATACAGAATTAATAAAAAGACTGCCGGAACCAGCACGAACAAAATGGTGGCAACAAAACCTAAATTGTTAACTTCCATTCAATCTGTGTCTCTCAATTTTAATGAACTGCTCTGCCGCAATGTCAATTACCCTACGACGCTCGAAGTATACCACGAGAAGCGTCTTAATCAATTACAAGAATTTTAGGAACGACGAACCGGAACATCTTCACCGGCTGCCTTAGAAGACGACTGCTTGCCGGTATCTTTTCTCGATTGAGGCTTGGTTATTACACTCACAGGTCCATTAACTAGTGCCTGACAAGCTAGCCGATAAGTATCTGGCTTTTTTTTCAGTTTCCGCTTTTCTACTTCCGTCCGAGGTGATAGGTTTTCTCTCCCTTCGACGACTTCGACAATACAGGTGCCGCATTGACCATAGCCTCCACAATTCATCATTTTTCCCATGAATGTATAGAGGTCTATATCATTTTGCAGGGCTTTCTCTCTTAAGTTAGCTCCATCGGCGGCAACCACTTCCTGGTCTTCTTGGACAAACTTGATATTAGCCATCAATTTTCCTCTTCTTAAGTGTTACCTTACCCATGCTTTCTTAAGATTAAGAAATATTAAAAGATTCTGCAACTTGACTACCTTCAGCTAGGGCAAATCAAACAGGTTGTTGTCCGGGAGGTTACTAATCGCTCGTTGCAGTTCCGCCAAGGCCCGATTGTAGTCTAAAATCGCCCTGAGCCTGTTGAATCGGGCATCGGTTAATGCTCTTTGCTGGTTAATTACGTCCGTTTGAGTTCCCACACCTGCCTGAAATCGCAACCGCGCTAACCTAAGACTTTCTTCTGCCTGGTTTACAGCTAGTTCTGCTG
This sequence comes from Coleofasciculaceae cyanobacterium, assembly GCA_049683475.1. Taxonomy (GTDB): domain Bacteria; phylum Cyanobacteriota; class Cyanobacteriia; order Cyanobacteriales; family Coleofasciculaceae; genus JBAUJE01. The sequence continues at coordinate 40,716 of JBAUJE010000087.1, forward strand.
TATCAATATTCTCTTCGTTAGCATTTAAATTGAAGAAAGCCTGCTCTACCTCAAAGCGCGTCTGGTTAAGCTGTTGGGCAAACCCTGTTTCAGCAATCTCGCCATTCACTTCCTCCTGACGGGCTCTAGCTTTAGCTGCTCCGCCATCGAAAAAATTCCACTGCAGTGTTGCTTGTAGGGTGAAGCCGTCGGCAGCTCCTACCTCGTCATTAGCTATTTCTAGGGCGTTGTAGCTAGCGCTCAGAGTCGCTTGGGGTTTGATGGTAGAAAGAGCAATGCGCCTTTGCTGTTCACTGATATTGCGTTGCGCCAACTGCTGCTGTAACTCGGCGCGGTTTTGCAAAGCGAGGATAATGCTTTCTTCTAGAGACTTGTCCCACTCTCCAGCCTTTTCAATCGGGTCAGCAGCAGTGATTTCGACTTGTTGATCCAAACTCAACAAATTTACGAGCTGACGACGGGAAATTCGTTGCTGACTTCGGGCACTAATTAAGCTTTGCCGGTCGTCGGCTAGTTGCACATCTTGTTGTAAGACATCAAATCTGGTGCCTAGTCCAGCTTGTTCGAGCAACTGAGCATCCCGTAGGTTTTGTTCGGAAGCTGTAACAGCAGCCTCAAAAATATCAATTTGCGCATCGGCTTGTTGCAAAGCATAGTAGGAGCTGGTGATATTAAGTAATATTTCTTCATAAACACGTTCTACTTCCAGCTGCTGTAGGCGTACTTGTTCTTCTGCTGCCCGGATTTGTGCTGGTCTACGCCCTCCTGTATACAAGTCGTAACTTAATTGCAGGGTGGCATTGAGAGAAGTTGTGACTGTATCATCATTGATTTGGGCATCAGGAACCCCTAATTGGCGCTGACGCCTTATTCCCAGTTCTGTGTTAGCAGAATCGTCCCTAGTCAAACTTGTTGATATACCTGCTGTAGGAAACTTTGCAGCTAAGGCTTCTCGTAAAGCTTGTTCAGCTCTTTCTAAATTGAGTCGGGCTGATTGTAGCTGCCTGTTATTACGTCGTGCTAAGGCGATCGCTTGTTGCAGGGTAATTGGCTGGGTGGTTTTAACTTCAACTTCATCGGTTTCGGTCGGGAAAAGCAAAGGATTAGCACTAGGGTTGAGAAATTCGGGTACTGATACGTCAGGTATGTCCTCGATTAAGCTGGGATTTTCTGGGTTAGGAAACTGGGCTAAAGTTTCATCTGCTAGTTTCTCCTTACTTTGCCAACTCTGCTGACGTATTGCTGAAATAATTGCTTCGGCCGGAGTAAGAAGAAATTCTTTCTCGACAGCTAGTTCTAAACTGGGGTTAACGACTAAGTCACTTCCGTCTGTATTAACTGATGACCAATCTGTATCGACATCAGAGTTAACAGTGACTTGACTTGCTTGATGTTCTACTAGTGAGCCGCTAGAGGGAGGTTTCTCTCGACGATAAGTATGTAGCGGCATAATTGCTGTTTCACCACCAGTTGCAGTAGAACTCTCCTCTGTTGGTAAAGATGGTAGCGAAAGTTCTGCCAGGTTGAGCTGACTGTCAGTTAGTTGATCAGTGGGCTGAGGATCTAAAGGTAAATCTTGGGAGGCACTCGGTTCCATACAGCTTAAGGCAATAGCTGCGCCTACACCTAGGACTGCAAGTTGATGAAAAGTTGACATAAGTTTAGAAGTTTAGCCTTTTCTCTGAAAGAATCGCTTTTCTTAACGAATTTAGCAACCATTTGCTCAAATACTCTGCTCGATATTCGGGCAAAGGCTGACAGGGGTAGGTTTGAACCAAAACACCGCAGCACAGAATTACCTGATTGTCTCACAACCAGCCTCCCTACTACGGAACATCTGATCTAGAGGATTGTTCCTACTCACGAGGATTGATTTTTGCAGAAAATTAAACTTTTTTCTGCCCCATGCCGATTGTTGTCTGTTCTTTACTAATCCTCAATTAGAGGAAAAACAGGTCAGAGTTCATCCTATCTGGCTATTGTGCTTGCCTTCGCTTGACATGTCCAATTTATTTAACTTCCTGCAAAAGTTAGAATTTCAATATCGGACTTTCTATAAATAAACTTATTAATCTTGATGGATAAATCTATCAAGAAATAAAATTCCAATTTTATTGATTGTGCAATTACTTAACATTGAGAAAGATTTAGTTCAGTTTTATTACTTCCATATCAGTAATTACTGCTACTTCTGTGTAAGCGTTTAGCAACTATGTTGTAGTTAAATTGTCAAGGTAGTTAAAGTAAATATAGTTATGTGTTGTTTAGAAGATTATATATAGCACTTCTCATTTTAGGGAAGCACATTTATTTTTCTTACCTGTTCGCCGTATGACCCACGGTAATTCTCTACAAACTCTGTTCCTTGTTCTCTATCATCCCAGGAATTTGTAACTCATCCGATTGAGAACCGCTATAGTAACATAAAGATTTATTGAGAATAAAATTTACTTTTGTAAATAATAAGGAAAAAAGTCCAATACTTACTTTTTTTACTGCTCTCAAGAACACTAGCCAAGACACAGTTAGTTATATGCGTAAAGTCCACGCTTCGCAATCTGCCAAGCTACTGAGTACAATAATTCTCATCTCATTCCTTACTAGTGCCTGTGCTGGTGGTAAACCCCCCTCAATGGAGGAAAATCAAGGAGTACCTGTAAAACTACAGAGTGTAGGAACTAGCACGATTGAGGATAGTTCATCTTTTCCTGGTAACCTGGAAGCCCAACGTAAAGTAACCTTAAAACCTGAGACAGAAGGCAGAATCACCCAAGTTTTGGTCAAATCGGGAGACAGGGTGGCAGTCGGGACGCCTATTGTAGAGCTGCGTCTCGACAGAAGCAAGGCAAGAGTTGGTGCAGCAGTAGCTAATGTCAATGCAGCTAAAGCTGCACGAGAAAATGCCCGAGCTCAGCTTAAGAGTGCAGAAGCAGAACAGGTGAGTGCCGCTGCTGATGTAGAACTCCAGAAGCAAGATTTTGAGAGGATATCAACGTTAGTATCTCAAGGGGCTTTAGAAAGACAACGCTTAGATCAAGTTAAGCGCGATCGCAACGCTGCTATTGCTAATCTTAACGCAGCTCAGCAAAGGGTTGAAGCAGCTAGAGCTAGCTTAGACCAAGCAAATGCCGCCCTCTCACAGTCTCAAGCAGAGGTAGAAGTAGTAAGCGAAGATTTACAAGAGAATAAAGTCGTTGCCCCTATTGCTGGTATTGTTGGCGATATCCCAGTCAAGATTGGCGACTATGTCAGCCCCAGCGATACACTGACAACAATTACTCAAAATCAAATTTTAGAGCTAGAGATTTCGGTTCCAACTCAGCAAGCCGATCAACTGCGGGTAGGGCTTCCTGTAGAGCTAATCAATACGCAAGATGAAAAACCCCTTGCTACAGGTAGTATTAGTTTTGTCTCACCCCAGGCAAATTCTACAACTCAAACAATCTTGGCGAAAGCCAGCTTTGCTAATCCTGATGAGAGCTTGCGGGATGAACAGTATGTGCAGGCAAGAGTAATTTGGCAAGAACGCCCCGGAGTTTTAGTACCAACAGCGGCAATATCTCGTTTAGGTGGTCAAACTTTTGTTTTTGTGGCCGAGACACCAGAACAATCCGAAGCAAATAAAGAGGGAGAAACTCAACAAATAGCTCGACAAAAACCAGTTAAATTAGGCGAAATTCAAGGCAATAGTTATCAGGTGATAGAAGGATTGGAACCGGGAGAAAAAATTGTTGTCTCCGGCATACTCAACCTCTCTGATGGTACTCCCATCGCTCCTGAGTCTGAAAAATCATCAGTCCCTGCTCAGTAAACCTTTTTCTTGAGCTCTATGTTTATTGACTTTTTTATTAAGCGACCTGTTTTTACCACGGTCTGCTCCTTAATTATTTTACTGGTGGGAGCCATTAGCGTTCCTACCCTTCCCGTTGCCCAATATCCAGATATCAGTCCTAAGCAAGTTAGCGTTTCTGCCAACTATAACGGGGCTGATGCCCAGACTGTAGAAAATGCAGTGACAACTATCTTAGAACGGGAAATCAACGGGGTTGAGGGCATGAAGTACATGACCTCAAGCAGCAGTAATGATGGTAATAGCACAATTACTGTGACTTTTGACGCGACAGTAGACCAAGACATTGCCGCTGTCGATGTGCAAAATCGAGTCTCTGTTGCCCAACCACAACTGCCAGAAGCAGTCAATCAAACAGGGGTAACTGTTAGCAAACAGTCTAGCAGCATCCTCCTTGCCTTTGGTCTGTACACAGAAAATGGCGAGTATGACAATATCTTTTTGAGCAACTACGCCGACCTCTACTTAGTAGATGCTCTCAAGCGGGTTAAAGGTGTTGGTAATGTGAGAATCTTTGGGGAAAGAACCTACGCCATGCGCTTGTGGCTAGACCCCAACAAACTCACTAGCCGCAATCTGACGGCCCAAGATGTAGTTGATGCCCTGCGTGAGCAAAATATCCAAGTTGGTGCTGGACGCATTGGTCAACCACCAGCCCCAGACGACCAACAGTACCAAATTGACCTACGGGCAGTTAGTAGACTGACGAACGCGTCAGAATTTGAGGAAATTGTCCTAGCAACAGAGAATGGTACTCTAGTCAAACTCAAAGACGTAGGTCGGGTAGAACTGGGGGCAGAAAACTATAATACCTTCCTGCGATTTAGGAAAAATGAGGCCGTGGGCTTAGGAATTTACCAAGTTCCTGGCAGCAACGCCTTGGAAGTAGCCAAAGCGGTTAAAGCTGAAATGACCCAACTGGCTGAGAGTTTCCCACCAGGAATGACCTACGACATCGGTTTTGACACCACCGATTTTGTCGAACAATCCCTCTCAGAAGTTGTCTGGACTCTCATCCAGGCAGTTGGCTTGGTGGTGTTGGTAATCTTTATTTTCTTGCAGGACTGGCGTACTACTCTAATTCCGGCAATTACTATTCCCGTTGCTTTAATTGGAACTTTTGCTTTTGTTAAGGTTTTCGGTTTTTCTATCAACAGTTTGACCTTGTTTGGTCTAACTTTGGCAACGGGAATGGTGGTCGATGATGCCATCGTTGTGGTAGAAGATATCACCTCCAAAATTCAAAATAAGGGGATGAAGCCTCGCCGGGCCGCGATTGAGGCGATGCATGAACTATTTGGGGCAGTGGTTGCCACCTCCCTGGTGCTGATGGCGGTTTTTATTCCTGTTGCTTTCTTTCCTGGAACTACGGGTGCACTCTATCGGCAATTTGCCTTAACTATCGCTTTTGCCATTGCCCTGTCCACCTTTAATGCTCTTACCCTCACCCCTACCCTGGCTGCTTTACTTCTGCGCCAGAAGCCGGAAGCTACAGGCTGGATTGGTAAAATTTTTGGCTTGTTTAATCGGTTTCTCGATGGGATGCAGAACCTGTACAGGAAAGTACTAGAGTTTCTTGTCAACCTTAAATTTGTTGTTATTGCAGTTTTTGTTGGTTTGTTAGTGCTGACAGGCTGGTTTTACACCAGCGTGCCTTCAGCCTTTCTCCCCGATGAAGACCAAGGTTACTTCATTACCATTGTCCAAGGACCAGAAGGAACTTCGCTGCAATACACTAGCGAGGTAATGAGTCAAATTGAAAGCATCCTCTTAAAAGAGGAAGAAGTGCGGGCAACTTTTGCTGTGGGTGGCTTTGGTTTTAGCGGTAATACTGCCAATAGTGGTGTCATTTTTACCACCCTGATTCCTTGGTCAGAACGTAATGATCCTGCCAAGTCAGCCCAAGCGATTATTAATAGAGTACGTGGGTCTTTGATGGGAATTCCAGAGGCGAGAGTATTACCCGTTAATCCTCCACCTATTCAAGGTTTAGGTAGTTTTGGTGGCTTCCAATTCCAGCTACAAGACCGTAGAG
>JBAUJE010000088.1:0-4412 GCA_049683475.1 Coleofasciculaceae cyanobacterium
TTTTCTGCTAAATGTGCTGTCACGATTTTTTCTCGCAAATCGACTGAATATGCTTTCATTCGTTATATCGCCCTTGTCCAAAACTCAAATTAACTGTGCCGCATAACAGCGGGAACCGCTGTAACAATGGACAGTTAGCAATTTAGTCTTTTGTTACCTTCTCTTCTGTCTTTTTTCAAATGTAATTTTAGATGTACCAAAATTTATCTGTTACCCAACCCATTGTTACAGTTAAAAATTTATCAGTGATGCGTGGGGAATATTTAGCGGTAGATAATGTCTCTTTTGAATTATTGCCAGGTACTCATACGGCGATTATCGGTCCGAATGGTGCGGGGAAGAGTACGTTGATTAAATCTATCTTAGGCTTGGTTGAAGCGCAGTCAGGCGAAATTAGATTGTTTAGCTCTACTGGTAAACAGTTAAAAAGATTAAGACAGGAAATTGGCTATATTCCCCAAAAGTTTCTCTTTGAACGCACTTTTCCCTTAACGGTATCGGAGTTGGTGGGTTTGGGCTTAAATAGCAAACAGGTGGTACTCTAGTAAAGATCAACGAGAGAGAATCGATCGAGCTCTAGAACAAGTTCATCTAACCAAACAAGCCCCACAAAAAATCGGCACTCTTAGTGGAGGAGAATTAAAACGAGTTCTACTGGCTTATTGTTTGGTCGTTCCCCGTCGTCTTTTAGTCCTCGATGAAGCTTTAGTAGGGGTGGATGCTACGGGAGAAATGGAATTTGCTGCTTTACTTAACAACCTCAAGCAAGAACACAACTGGACGATTTTAGAAGTTTCCCACGATTTAGATTTAGTTAGTAGATATTGCGACTCGGTAATCTGTTTGAACCGTCGTTTACTCTATCAAGGCTCACCGAACACTACTCTCACCCCAGAAAATCTTTTACAAATATACGGTTCTCTAGTTAGTCCTACCTGTCATCATCATGAACCTAGCCGACGTACTGAGTCTTTTTAGTTTACCCTTTATGCAACGGGCGGTACTAGGTGGCGTACTGTTGGGGATATTAGGGGGAATTTTGGGCAGCTTTTTAATTTTGCGTCGTCTCTCTTTGTTTGGCGATACGGTGGGACATTCGGCGATGTTAGGAGTGGTATTAGCTGCGTTACTAGAACTTCCCTCAACTTGGACGTTAATTGGTTTTACCGTTGCTTTCGGTTTGGGGGTAATTTATTTAATTGACAGAACCGATTTAGGTAGCGATACCGTATTATGTATTTCCCTATCGGGTTCGATCGCTTTAGGCACGATTGGCTTTAGTTATTTAAAGGGATATCGGGGTAATTTATTATCTATTTTATTTGGTGATATTTTAGCCATTAGCAATACCGATTTAATTTTGTTGTCATTACTTTTAGCTGTAACTTTAGCTTGGATAATTATTAGTTTACCAGAGCAAATATTACTCACGCTTAACAGCAATTTAGCCATAGTCAAAGGCGTACCTGTTCGCAGCCATCGCTATTTTTTCATCGTGCTTTTAGCAATTACTATTGCCCTAACTATTCGGGCAGTTGGCATACTCCTAGTCAACGGGTTTCTAGTAATTCCTGCTGCTTCTGCCAGATTGATTTGTCAGCAGTTTGTCCCGTTTTTAGCTACTGCTGCGGGGATAGGTGCGACCAGTGGAGTAATGGGAATGGTCATTTCTGGCGCGATCGATCTACCCAGTGGTCCTAGTATTGTTTTTGTTCAATTGTTTGGGTTTTTAACAGTGGCTTTATGCCGTCGGCAGGGTTAAAGGTTTTGGATTATGCTTTCTTAATTAATTGTAATACGACTAAAGAACATCTTGTATAATTCAAGATTAAGAATTGAGACTTCTTCAAGCAGTTTTTTAGGAGGTTTTTCCACGGAATGATATCCAGAAAAATTCTTGATATCATTCTATATAGGGTAGATATACGGAAAGTTTCTGTTTTTTATTCCACACAGGGTGAATATCCAGAAAGTTTCCGCATAATAAATAGTTATGTTTTTCAAGGAGCTATAAACAATGAATAAGTCGGAAGATTTTTGGAATAAGGCTTCAAAAAATTATGACAAGACAGAAAAGCGTTTTGAATACATCCATAAAAAGGCAAGGGAGAACACCAAAAAGCACCTCAAAGATAGTTATATCGTTATGGATTATGGATGCGGAATCGGCACAGCATCCTGTGAGTTTTCCAGTCAGGTGAAAGAAATACAAGGTATCGATATCTCATCTGAGATGATTCGGATAGCAAAAGAGAAAGCAGTTGTTAGTAAAATTGATAATGTACACTTCGAAAAGGCGGACTTATTTGAAGATAAATTTCAAAATGAATCATTTGATGTGATTCTAGCTTTCAACATGTTGCACACAGTACCCAATCCGCAAAATGTTGTGTATCGAATAAATGACCTGTTAAAGCCTGACGGCATATTTATTTCTGTAACGCCTTGCTTAGGGCAAAAGATGTCATTTTTAGTTAATCTCCAGATACAGCTGGTTCGGATATTGTGTAAGTTTGGAGTAATTCCCATTCCAATTAGAAGAATAAAAAGTAGTGACATAGACATTTTGTTAGCAAAAGGGGAATTCGAGGCCATTGAGTCCGAAGAAATATTCAAAGGAGCATCTAGCTATTTTGTTGCAGCAAAGAAATTACACAAAACATAACAAGCGCATGCAGCCGGATCGCCAAACCGCTACGCGCTTTGTCAACCGCTGATGCGAAGCGTTATACGGAATTCTTTCATAAAGAGATGGAGTGAATTTGTGAGAATCAAACTCCGCACAGCAGGTTTGGATGACCTTACCTCCATCTATGCGATTCGTCGAGATTCCATTCTTGGAGTTCTATCTGAGGCTAGTTTAAGCGATCGTCAGGCTTGGGCAGACAAGCGATCGCCTAATTACTACCAAGATCGCATTACTGCTGGTCATGTCGTTATTGCCAGTTTTGAAGAAGACAATATCGGTTGGGGGAGTAGTTCCGACGATTGTATTACTGGACTATACGTTTGCTCATCATGGTGTCGCAGAGGTATTGGTCGTATAATTATGGACAATCTTGAAATGGAAATCTTGAGACGTGGGTATACGTGCGCGAGACTAGGATCGAGTCCGGATGCTGTCGGCTTCTACACTAAGCTCGGTTATGAATTAGTTGGATTTCCGGATGAAGATAGAGCAGTTCCAATGAAGAAACATCTTAGAATAACTGACTCTGAATCTACGGCTGTATAATGAGCAATACAGCGAACTGATAAACTAGCTATTATTGTTACTCACGGCAATCTGATAACATTAATACTGAAGTATTTTGACAAGCAAATTGGTTATGCTGAGTGGGAGAATCTGTCAAATCTTGATGTATATTGCCTAAAATTTAGCGATGAAGAAACTTGTATTAAGCGAATGAACTTAAACTAAAAAAGTTGGGAAAAACAATTTCAATTGCATTAGTTTTGAAAAGCAGATACATAGTGCGATCGCCATACTAAATCATAAAACTAAGCTGATAAACTGAATACAACAGTAAATTCGATCGATAAACTTCTATGTCTGCCACAGCTTTGTCTCGTTATGTAGCTAGAAATCCTGAGATTTTAAGTGGAGAGCCAATTATCAAAGGTACTCGGACATCGGTACGTGCTATTGTGGGCTTGTGGCGTTTGGGCATAATGCCAGAGGAAATCCTGCATCATTTACCTCATCTAACATTGGCACAAGTATTTGATGCTTTAAGTTTTTATTTAGATCATCAGACAGAAATTAACGAGTATATCGAGCGCAATCAAGTTCCCGATGATTTGGTTCATCCTGCGGTGAAGCCTCCTTAAGTTAATTTTAGCTATGTTAGCAGCACTTTATACCGATGAGGATATGTCCGCTTTGGTTGCTACGCTATTAAAATCTCGTGGTTTAGATGTGACAACCGTTCCCGAACAAGCAACTCTGGGTAAAACCGACAGCGAACAATTGAAAATTGCCAGTTCTTTGAGTCGATGTCTGGTAACTCATAACCGTGTTGATTTCGAGAGATTGCACATTCAATATCTCAATGAGAATAAGCAACATTCTGGAATTATTATTGTTCCTCAAAAAAATGCCTATGAAGTCGCGAGGCGTATTGGTATTTTAGTAAGCGCGTTGACAGTCAAAGAAATTAATAATCAGTTACTGTATGCATAATTGTTTTGTTGTAGCGCGATCGCCTGATATTTTTTAAGTAAATAGGTAGTGCGATCGCCTGAAGGTTTGTCAAGCAGATACATGGTGCGAACGTTATTTACTTACAGCATTTCCCGCTGTTAAAAGGTACAGTAACAGCAATTGGCAAACCAATTTCTTAAATGTTTAGGATTCATTAAGTCAAGGGCAACTGCAATAATTTTGTCAATCATGGAGGTGGTAGTTGGAG
>JBAUJE010000089.1:0-37604 GCA_049683475.1 Coleofasciculaceae cyanobacterium
AATAAAGCCAATCTTGGTAGCGTTGCCAAAGTGCAGTAGGATCCATGCGTAGCAAACTCCTGTGTTAACCACTCACAAGTTTAAGCTAAGCACCCAATTGACTACGGTCAACTGATTGACAGCAAAACGGGAAAAAAGCATCAAGACTAGAAACTATACTGTTTCACGGTAAAATCCGATTGCCATCAGCGCCAATATGCCAAAATTTACTTTTGCACAGATTACCGCTCAATGGTTAACTATCTCGTTTTTCTGACCATCTTGGCTTCAACTTTCGCCATATTTAGTTTGGGCTTAAATTTGCAGTGGGGTTTCACGGGTCTAATTAATTTTGGGCATGTTGCCTTTATGACTATTGGTGCCTACACTACAGTTTTATTGAGCCAGAAAGGTGTACCTCTGCCTTTAGCTGTATTAGTCGGAGCCTTTTTAGCAGCGCTGTTAGGACTGTTAATTGGCATATCAACCCTACGACTACGAGAAGATTACCTCGCTATTGTCACTATTGGTGTATCGGAAGTAGTAAGACTCATCGCCCTAAATGAGGAAGATCTAACTAATGGTTCCTTTGGGGTGCAGAACTATCCCTTGCCTCTAGATAATTTTAGTCCTAACTTGCTTGTGAAGTTGGTAATGATTGCTCTACTTACGCTAGTTGCTGTCTTCGCTTTGAGGAAACTCAGACAAGGGTGGGGCAAAAAGCCGTCTCAACAACCGGAAGGGCAGCAAAATAGACCCTTGGGCATGGTAATTTCAGCCATAATAGGAGCGCTGTTAATTTTAACGGTCTACATTGCCGGTGCTATCGCGCTGTACGACTATAATTATCGAGCTGGTTTGATGCTCTTGTCGCTGATTGTTTTGAGCATAATCTATTTCGGTTTAGAAAGATTAGTGCGATCGCCTTGGGGTAGGGTACTCAAAGCCATTCGTGAAGATGAAGAAGTAGCTAAAGCTTTGGGTAAGAACGTTTTTTGGTACAAGCTACAATCTTTTATGTTAGGTGGTGCGATCGCAGGAATTGCTGGGGCATTTTACTCTTGGCAACTGACCACCGTTTTCCCGACTAATTTTGAGCCAATTATCACCTTCAACGCTTGGACAATGGTAGTTTTAGGGGGTGCTGGTAGTAATGTGGGTGCTATCTTGGGAGCCGTAATTTTCTGGACTTATGACTCAGTTACTCGCTTTGTTTTACCCCAACTCGGATTTATTGATGCCTCTCGCCTTGGTGCGTTTCGGGTTATGGTGATTGGCTTAATTTTAATGGTACTGATGATTTTGCGACCTCAAGGTATTTTAGGTAAAAAGGAGGAACTTACCCTTGGTCGATAATTCTCAACCACCCTTATCTGCTAATGAACAAGGATTTTCTTCACTCCCCATTCCTAAGTCATTACCCCCCCTACTAATAGCGAATGGATTAGGTAAAAGCTTTGGTGGCATTAAGGCAGTAGATAATGCCGAGATTAAAGTAGAGCAAGGTAGTATAACGGGTTTGATTGGGCCTAATGGTGCAGGAAAAACCACCCTATTTAACCTGTTATCTAATTTCATTCGAGCAGATACTGGCAGGATAATTTTTGATGGGGAACCAATCGAAAGGTTAGCATCCTATCAAATTGCTCAGCAAGGGATGGTAAGAACTTTTCAGGTGGCGCGGGTACTCTCCCGGCTGTCGGTATTAGAAAATATGTTACTTGCTGCTCAAAAACAAACGGGTGAGAATTTTTGGCAAGCTTGGTTAGCTTCCAGGAAAGTAGCCAAGGAAGAACGGGCCTTGAAAAGAAGGGCTATGGAAATTTTAGACTCAGTGGGTTTGGTAAGTAAGGCGCAAGACTACGCCGGGGGATTATCGGGGGGACAACGCAAACTGTTAGAAATTGCCAGAGTTTTGATGGTACAACCTAAGTTGGTTTTGTTGGACGAACCAGCAGCGGGAGTTAATCCGACTTTGATTAACCAAATTTGTGAACACATTGTTCAATGGAGGCGCGAGGGCATCACTTTCTTGATTATTGAACATAATATGGATGTGATTATGTCCCTGTGTGATCAGGTTTGGGTTTTGGCAGAAGGTCGTAATCTCGCTGACGGGACACCGGAGGAGGTTCAGAAGAATCCAGAGGTGTTAGAAGCATATTTGGGACAGTAATATCTTCTCGGTTTCCATACTGGCTACGCTTTTTAACTCGCGTTCTGGCGTGGAATACTCATTTTTGAGTATTTGACTGTGGCGAGAGAGTATCGGGAACTCTCTAGAGAGTATTTGAGTTCTGATGCCAACTCTATTTTAGTTTTATATTTATTTAATCTTCGTTTTATTCGAGCTGAATAATTAGTAAGATTGCTGCTTTCCTCAAGCTGAATATGGAAAATAATGTCACAATTATTAATAAACCTGAAGCAGATAATTTCTAAACAGGCTCACCATGGAAACAACACCAACCATCCAGAAGCCTGTCAAGGCGAAAGAACTACCTGTTGGCGGTACTGATTCAACTCGGTTCGACTGGACAGAGGCCTGGTATCCCATTTACTACATTGAAGATTTAGATAAATCAAAGCCCAATTCTTTCACCTTACTAGAGCAAAATTTAGTCATTTGGTGGGATAAGATTGCCTCTTGCTGGCGTGTCTTTGAAGACAAATGTCCCCATCGACTAGCCCCCCTTTCCGAAGGGAGAGTTGCTGAAGATGGACTGCTAGAGTGTCCCTATCACGGCTGGGCATTCACAGGTGAAGGAAAATGCGATCGCATCCCTCAACAAGTAGAAGGAGGAACAGCCCAAACCTCTCAACGGGCTTGTGTCACCTCTTTACCAACTATAGAACGCCAGGGGTTATTATTCGTTTATCCTGGTCAACCGGAGAACGCCCCTAAAGTAAAAGTTCCCCTAGTCGATGTATTAGAGGAACCCTCAAAAGATTGGATTTGCCTCAATACTTTTAGGGATTTGCCCTATGATGCTTTAACACTCCTAGAAAACGTATTAGATTCTAGTCATATACCTTTTACTCACCATCGCTCCGTTGGTAATCGAGCCAATGTTAGTACAGTAGAATTAGAAGTCGTTGAATCTGGTAGACAGGGATTCAAAGGAGTTTGGGCAGAAGGGCCACGCAAGGGAACCTTGGGAAAACAAGACACCACATTTATTGCCCCAGCTTTAATGTGGCATGACTTAACTTCTAAGCAATTTGGTAGGACTTTAACCGTAGTTTATGCCACGCCCATTAGTAAAGGAAAATGTCGCATCTTTGCCCGTTTTCCCTTTAAGTTTTCCTCTAAATTACCTGGTTTGTTTATCAAACTAACTCCACGCTGGTATTCTCATATTGGTCAAAACGCTGTTTTAGAAGACGACCAAATCTTTCTGCACCACCAGGAACGTTACCTAGAGGAAAAAGGAGGTAGTGAGAATTTTACTAAAGCTTTTTACTTACCTACAAAAGCAGACCATTTTGTTTTTCAGTTACGCCAATGGGTTAATCAGTACAACGCCAACCCCTTCCCTAACCAAACCTTACCAACCCGATTGTCGAAAGAAGCATTACTAGACCGTTACTATTCCCATACAATTAAGTGTGCCAGTTGCAGCAAGGCATTGGCAAGAATTGGGCAAATAAGAATTGGGTTAGCAGTACTAGGAGTATTAGCTTGGGCAATTATTCCCTTACTGACTCTATTTTTTGATGAAACTGCTACTTTAGGAACAACTATCTTAACCTTCCTGGCCATACTTGCTGGTGCTGCTTGGTTCGGACTAGGTAGATTAGAAAGGCGATTTTATCAAGGAAGGGAAGTTCCACCACGGAATTTACCTGAGAAGAAGGGAGTAGGGAGTAATGGCTAATGAGTAAGGTAATGATAGAAGATGTAGCGGTTACGTCAAGAGCAAGGTTATAGCTGTGATGAACTTGGCGCAATAATTCGCGTATAATCTCTTCTTTAATCGGGCTTTGGTCGTCATTATTATGAGACTGTGGAAACGACTTCAGCTTCTGACCAGAATCAAAAAGAGATTGATTATCTTGAAGATTTTGCACTCTTTTTGTTAGAAGCAGAACGAAGTCCCGTTACGCTCAAAAATTATCTGTGTGACCTTAACTACTTTGCGAAATGGTTTGAGCAACCGACAACAATGCTGTTTCTGCACAAGCACAAAGCGCCGAACCAGAAAGGACAATTAATACGACAATAATAATTTCCAGCATGACGACTACTACTTCAGGAAGGAGAAAAATGAGGAAAAGAGCTAATTGAGGCTAAAGTTAGAAATTTTTTCTGACTTTTTGACAATACCTTTTACTTAGAGTTTAGCCTCAATTGCGAGAAGCATCACACTAAATCTTTATCACCAATGACTGCTGGTATAGGCGGCTGGGGGAGACACTTTGTTCCCCACTGAAGAGTTTGGGGAGGAAGTCCCCCCAAACCAGGTTTACGAGAAACGACGACAAGACTTACCCATTGAAAGGAAAAACCAAAGGTTAGTGTTAGGTATAGGATCTGGTGAAATTTCTCTTACTACACCCCACACCCCATCCCAACAGATAACTTGCTTTGCCTAAATAGTAATTGCCTTACCATCAAACTTGGTCAGATGGAAGCAACCATCCTCATTATAAGTAGCCTTCTGCTCTTGCAAGATACCAATTGCCACTGCTTCCCCCAACTTAATGGACTCAGTATAGTCAGTGCGCCAGTGAACGCCTGCCATGTTACGACCAATGGAAATATTAGCCGCCAGTTTATTTAGTTCACCGCCTACTGTCAGCGCTTCTGTATTTGGACCAGAGTAAGGAACATATTTCACCAATTTAGTGCCATCCTCATTAGATACCACTGGATCAGCCATAATAAAGGACTCATTAAAGAAAGCCTTAAGCATAGTCACGCAAGCACCAGCAACGGTTGCGTGTCCTGCACCATAAGCGGGGTGCATCGGGGAACCTTCGGGGAACATTTGAGGTAACAGATAAGTACCATTCTTCTCAAAAACTCGCTTAACAGCCTCAGATTTGAGAATCTCTGAGTCAATTGGATACTCAGCATTATCATTCAGGTGATTGTGGATTAATCCACCAAAAGCTTCTGGCCGCAGTCGCCGATGGACATACCACTTCTGATACCAAACAGCTTTGAGAGCTCGGGTTGCCACTTCTGTTAGCAGACTGAGGACATGTGGCCCACCATAAGTACCAAATCCTGCCTGATTACGAGAGAAATTATAAGGATTTCCTACATCAAAAGGAGCACCCATGTCCAATAGAATTAGGGCAGCATTGAGGTAGGCTTGGAATAGTTCATCAAAGTGGACGTAGTTACCTAAATCTCGCATATTACGGATATAACGAGGAGTATTATCAAATGCATCCCGACCACCTAAATCAAAGCCATTTTGTACAGCTAACCACTCCTTGTAATTGGTCATAAAGTCCTTACCAGCCACCACCGTTCTTTGACGTTGGGGAGTCGTTAAGGTGCCAAATTTAACATCTTTGAGCAAAAACTGGGAGACAAAGGGACCAGTTACATCTCCAGGAGTAATACCTCGAAAAATGGTTTTATCCGTAACTTTATCCTTTTCTTTAGGACCAAAGAAAACGGAGCAGTCTGATAATTCTTTGGTGGCCCTAGCGACCAATTTGTCCTTAGAAAAATCCGAGAAATTAACATCTCGCAAAAGAGCCATCCAGTAAAGCTCAATTGCCTCACAGGAATTTTCTGCCTCATCAATACGTGGTGCAGGACGAACAGTTAGAGATTGAGCATCTGGCCCTTCTAAATCAAAAGCTAATCCTGCTTGGGGATTGACAAAACGGCGACAACCAATTCTACGCCGGCTTCCTTTTTCTTCTCCCACTAACTCAGATTGAGCTTGATATTCTTCTGGTGGTTGCAGTTGCTCCATTGATTCCCGTTCAGCAACATCTGATAAGATTTTTTCTGACAAATCTAATTTGACTGCGCGAGAACAACCACGAGGAATTTGCTCAAAATCTTCTGGTTTACCACTGCACAAAGCCTTCAGCAGCTTTTGATAAGCCTTGGGTCTTACTTCACCTAATTTGTTGTGGGGTAACCCTTTCGTATGGTTAGCAATGTAGGTAGGAAAAGTAGCTTCTGAGCCATTATTTAACTGTTCTGCGTGGGGACGTAAAAAAGCAATTTCTGCTACTTCTTCACGAATTTTACGAGCTAGGGAGCGACGAGAAAAAGGTTTTGACATTATATATTTGTCCTTAATTTTGGCAATATATGGCATTTTCACCCAAAAATATTTAGACTCAAATATCTTGAGTAATTCCCATATCTGTTGACATCTCAACTAAAATTGCTTGCACTACTTTGCCTAGACAATCAAAGGATTGTCAGCAATCTAGTTGGCATGGTTATTAGCTTCATTTTCTCTACATCTGATTCCGGATAAATTCTCTAAAATCTCAAAAAATGCTGTGACAAGGAGAATTATGTACAATCATTTTTTCTGATTTTTGGGTGCTAAAGGTTACTCAGATTCAAGGATCTCTTTTTATGAGAAAGAGAGGCTTTAGCAATAATTCGTTACAAAATTGTCTGAGCTAACGAAGCATTAGACTTCTTGCCAATGAATTCATTCCCGACTCCCGACTCCCGACTCCCTATTCCCCTGCTTCTATCTGATACGGACTCAAAGTGCTATCTTAGAAACAACATTTCTAGCTGAGAAGAGGAGCGTCCCATTTTGGATTGCTGATAGCGTTTGCGCGGCAGACGCTCCTTACGTCCCTACCGCTACGCTAAGGTGCGCTAGCAGCATAGCGAGTATTTTGGATTATAAATTACCACTTCCCTCTGACTTAAAAGCCGGGGATAATCCAAAATCTAAAATCCAAAATCTAAAATCCGAGTGACTTAATATATGAAAATACTGCTGTGCAGCATCCTTACTCCTTTACTACTAACACTTACGACAAGCAAAGCAACAGCTCAACTAGTACCTCAACCTTGGGTATCTGTAGGAGGTAGAGAGGGGGAAACTACCTTTTCTGTAGGAGCAAGGGCTTTTAATTTAGGTGTAGAATACGGCTGGGGTACAAATGACTCTAACGGAGTTGATGCATTAGCATTTGTCAACCTGCCATTTTTAGGTCAAATTTCTCCCTATGTTGGACTGGGATTATATTCAGAAGATGAAGGAGTTGCTGTTTCTGGTGGTGTCCAGGTTAACCCCAATGATAACTTAATTCTGGGTGTTGGTTATCACTCCATTAGAGGAATCAACGGACAGTTGGGATTTAAGTTTTAGTAGAGAATTTAACAAGATGTTGAAAAAACTGAGGGGAGGAGTACTATTAGGTGTCGGCTATATGCTCTCACCTTTATCTTGGTGGAATGACCTCTTTTTTAATCTCCCCATTGCCTATCTTTTTGGCTACCTTGTTAGTTGGTTTGCTCCAGACTTATTTTGGCCTTTTACCATCGTCGGTTATTGGATATCCAATATTGTCGGTATCCTGATGATGCAAATGGGTGCTACAGACATCTTTTTTGAAGAGAGGACAAAAAATCCTCAGAAAGATTTACTGATTGGTCTGGGTAGTTCGACTGTCTACACCTTGCTTGTCATCGGTTTAATTTATTTCCATGTTCTGGAAGTACCTGCCTTTTTGGCTAGCAACTAAATTACTAAAATAACTATCTTCCTAGACAATGGATCTCATCGAGAGAGACTGAACACAGAGTTACAAAAGATTCCTCCTCAGATAAAACTTACGCAAATCCCCACTTAAAAATAGAAATGCCCCTTATCAGCGACGGAAGCAACTATTGCTGCGGCTGGGGGTATGCTACTGATAGGTGCAGGCTTCATCTCACCTCGGAAGTCCAATAGTTGGACAATGATTAAGTAGACAAGGGCTAGCAAGATTGAAATTGCCCCTGTGATGACTGCAACAATTTTTCCTCGCTCCATGATTTTCCTAGCCTTAAAAGTTTTTGTTTGATTACTCTAATAAATGTGCCATATATCCTGAAATAAAAACATATATCTTAAATAATGGCAGCAATTTTTTTAGTTATCTACTTTTGAGGTAAAAAAGTTTTCTTTATGCAAAAGCCTGGTCAGTAGTAACCAGGCTTCTTATTAAATATTTGAGGATTAGAGATTCGATAGATTCTACAATTGCTCAAATTCATTACTCAAAAATGGACCACAAATCGTAGTTCGACTAGTTTCTCGAATATCACTGTCTAGGGATACGAAGTAGAAGCCATCGCTGTTACAGGCAGATATCTTACCTGTGTAACCCTTCATTGAACCTTTGATGATTCTGACCTGCGCTTTCTTTGTATCTGCCATTTTGATAGATCCCTTTTTCGTTGAGCCGAAATACTATTTCATAGTAGTCAATTATTTTTCATAAACCTTTGAAATGTCAAGAACAGAGTATATCCTTCTTAATTATTCTTTGTAATTTGTTGATAAAGTTTTAATTATCAAGCTTACAATACCTGGGAACATAAGTATATTTACTGTGCTTAAGGGGATGAACGATACCGTAAATTTGCCAGTTCAACTAAGTAAAAATAGTCAGATACCTGTAGTCGAGATTACTCAACTCAGAAAGGTTTACCGTACTGGCTTCTGGCTGAATGAGAAAATTGAATCATTAAAAAACTGCTCCCTGATTGTCTATCAAGGAGAAACCTTTGGCTTACTAGGACCAAACGGAGCTGGAAAAACAACCCTATTGAAACTGCTACTAGGCATTGTGCGTCCTACATCTGGACGGGGAAGGTTGTTGGGAGAACCCCTAGGCGATCGCACCGTTAAGCAACGGGTAGGTTACTTGCCAGAAAATGCCTACTTCTACGACTTTCTCACTGGCTGGGAATTCTTGCAGCTAGCAGCAGGACTATTCCAAATTTCAGCTTCCGTGGTTAACCAACGTATTCCCCAACTACTGGAATTAGTCGGCTTATCTCAGTCAAATGCTCGCAAAAAGCAACTGCGACATTATTCTAAAGGTATGCTCCAGCGCATTGGCATGGCGCAAGCCCTAATTAATGACCCAGAAGTGGTATTTCTCGATGAGCCAATGTCCGGTCTTGACCCGATTGGACGCTACCAGATGCAAGAAATTATTCTCTCCTTAAGAGCTGCGGGTAAAACAATTTTTTTCAATAGCCATATTCTCTCCGATGTCGAAAAGATTTGCGATCGCATCGCAATTTTAGCTGAGGGAGAATTAATTTGTAACGGCTCCCTCGATCAGCTATTAGGTAAAGCTGACACTTACCAAGTTAAAGGTAGAGGAGGTAACGTAGACATTCTCAAACGCTGGGTAGAGCAATTAGACTTTGAGGATGACTACTGGTACGGTAGGTTGCAGGGTGAACCCCAAGAGTTCCTTGCCAGTCTTAGTTTAATGGAAGCTGAGCTAGTGGCAATGAATCTAGAACGTCCTTCTTTAGAAGAGTTTTTTATGCAGCAATTACAGCAAGGCTGAATCGCCTGTCGCAAAGCTTGAGCTTTATCAAGGTTTTGGTCAAGGTTTTGATAGAATTCTGTGGTAGATGGGAACTTCCCCCATCTTGGACTATTAATTCCTGGCAGCTTTTTCTAGTTTGGTAGTAGCTCAAGAATCCTGCAAAAATCTGAAAATGTATTGGTGATCTTAAACCACTGGCATGATCCACTACCAAATAGATTACCGACAACTCGCGGATCGTTAAAGCCTGTCCTAAAGTCAAGCGTCAACCAAAAGTCATCGCCAATATCAGCGCCGCCTCCGAAAACGAGGATCTGTTCAACATCAAGCAACGGAAGGTCAATGGCCTCTTGAGATTCGCTACCGCAAGCTAATCCCAAATGATTGCGTATTCGAGGGTTCTTAGAGAATTCTATTAGAGTCTCCGTATTGGCGATTTCATTTTGGATTAATTGCTCCTTCGTCTGCAAAAGTTCGATGTCGAGGGAATCAAAGATTGAGAAGGTAATCTTTGTCTGTTACGAGCAAAAGTCCTATGATTACTACTTAGCTGCTCTCAACTAATTTACAGATAATCCCCCCAATTGACAGTCATTGGCTAAATAGGACAAAATTATTTTTCCCCTACTCTCCCTATCAAGATAACAATGGATAATACTATCAAAGTTTACGTTGGGCTTTCTGTTCTGTTCAATTTAGCGTTTGTATTGTTAGGGACTATTTGGCTGATAAAAAAAGGAGGCTTATCCTATCTACTGTCTAAACTGTCTTCCCAGAAAACTGACCCTTTATATAGTAGCCCTTACTACAACGATAGAAAAGGTCACTTTGAAACCCTTGTCAAAACTAATGAAGCCATAATATTTTTGGGAGACAGTTTGACAGATAACTGCGAATGGTCAGAAATATTGGGATATGAAAATATTAAAAATCGTGGCATTTCTGGCGATAGAACAGATGGAGTTTTAAATCGTCTCGATGAGGTATTGTCTTTCCAGGCTAGAAAAATTTTTATCATGATTGGCATCAATGACTTAGTTCAAGGCAAGAAGATAGAAAAAGTTATCGAAAATTACAAATTAATTTTAGAAAAGATACAGCACAGTAATCCAGACACTAAATTATTTATTCAAAGTGTTTTGCCGATAAATAATCAAAAGGCAATAGACATTCAAGACCTCAACTTAAACAATGACAAAGTGGTTAAAACAAATGAAAAGCTACAAGAAATTGCTCAAGAATTTTCTGTGAAATATATAGATTTATTTCCTGCTTTTTCTGATAAAAATAATCAATTAGATGAGCGCTATACTACAGATGGTGTCCATTTGAATGGACAAGCTTATTCTGTTTGGCGAGGAATAATTGAGAAATATGTAGTAAATTGAAAGGTACTTCTATCCTGATTCTTTGAATTGAAGAATCTGCTCCCCCACAGCAGGTAGCTACCGATGGTGTTCAAAAATCTACTCCCCAATCAACAAGAGCATAAATGGAAACCAATTATTAAAGAACTTGAGGCAGCAGTTAGCAAAAACGGTGTTGTCCGCCGTCAAGATGAATTGCTTACCTATGAATGTGATGGTTTAAGCAGTTATCGACAAAGACCTGCTTTAGTGGTACTACCTAGAACAACTCAACAGGTGGCAGAAGCAGTAAGAATTTGTGATAAATACCAAATTCCTTGGGTAGCAAGGGGTGCAGGGACAGGTTTATCGGGTGGTGCTTTACCTGTAGAAGACGGCGTTGTCATTGTCACCGCCTTAATGAGGCAAATCCTCGATATCGACCTAGAAAATCAGCAAATTGTTGTACAGCCCGGTATTATCAACAATTGGGTAACTCAAGCCGTTAGTGGTGCTGGATTCTATTATGCTCCTGACCCTTCTAGTCAGATTATCTGTTCCATTGGTGGTAACGTTGCTGAAAACTCCGGCGGTGTCCACTGTCTCAAGTACGGCGTTACTACTAATCACGTCTTGGGATTAAAGTTAGTGCTGCCGGATGGTTCGATCATAGATGTGGGGGGACAGGTGCCAGAAATGCCTGGTTATGATCTGACAGGTTTATTTGTCGGTTCAGAAGGCACTCTGGGTATTGCTACAGAAATTACCTTACGTATTCTTAAAAAACCTGAATCAGTTTGTGTCCTTTTAGCTGATTTTAACAGCATTGAAGAAGCTGGGGCCGCCGTTGCTGACATTATCGGTTCCGGTATTATTCCTGCTGGTATGGAAATGATGGATAATCTCAGTATTAATGCTGTAGAAGATGTGGTGGCAACGGGTTGTTATCCGAGGGATGCCAATGCCATTTTATTAGTAGAACTTGATGGTCTTCAGGTAGAAGTAACTACTAATAAGAAACGGGTTGCCGAACTTTGTAAAAAGAATGGGGCAAGAAATATCACCACGGCTCATGACCCAGAAACTCGTTTAAAACTATGGAAAGGTCGTAAAGCTGCTTTTGCTGCTGCTGGCAATGTTAGCCCTGATTATTTTGTCCAAGATGGGGTAATTCCTCGTACTCAATTAGTTAGGGTTTTGAAGGAAATTGAAGCTCTTAGTGAGAAATATGGCTATCGAATAGCTAATGTTTTTCATGCTGGTGATGGTAATCTACATCCTCTAATTTTGTATGATAATTCCGTGCCAGGAGCTTTTCATCAAGTAGAAGAATTAGGAGGAGAAATTCTCAAACTTTGTGTTGAAGCAGGGGGGAGTATTTCTGGAGAACATGGCATTGGTGCAGATAAAAACTGCTATATGCCTAATATGTTTAGTGAGACTGATTTAGAAACCATGAAATGGGTGAATCAGGTATTTAATCCTAAGGGTTTGGCCAATCCTGGTAAGGTGTTTCCTACGCCTCGCACTTGTGGGGAAGCGGCTAATGCGAAAATGGAAATTGCTAAAAAGGTTGAGGGGGCTGAGGTTTTTTAATTTCTTTTGCCTCCATCCCCTAGCCCCTTCTTCTCAGGTTAGGAGCTATGGTATATACACAAGTCTTAAAGGCTTGCCGAAGAGTTACGAGAATGGTCACAGGCAAAAGCTTACTATTCTCAAGCTCTCGATATCTATATCGAATTTAGCGATCGCTACAGCCAAGCCAGCACCTACTATCAATTAGGACTACTAGCAGAAGCACAAGAAGACTAGGCAGAGGCAAGGGCAAATCTACAGACAGCTTTGGAGATATGGGTTGAGTATCAGGATGAATATTGGGCTGGCATTGCACGGAAAGTATTAGAAAGACTGCCCAATGATTCTGACAATCAGGATTAATAATTAATGTAGGGGCTAAGCATTCGTGCCAGGGTTTATTTACCAACCCCCACATCTTTCTACAAGAATGCTTCGCCCTTCCCAGGTATAACGGTTAACGCCTTTAGATCAAAACATCAGGGAATTCAGGCAATCACGCACAGGGCAAAGTATTTGGATAGAGAAACCTGGGTTAAATTACAAAAGTAATCCCCCAAATGCTTTTCCCCTACAAAATTGTTTCTATAACTTCACCCTTCCCATGTATAACGGTCAACACCTTTACACCAAAACATCGGTAAATTCAGGCAATTGCAAACTCGGTAAATTGACGCGCCTCTGGCGGATGAAAACCCAAAACAATATCACTAGAAGGAACCCCTAATTTCAATAATTCACTCGCCATCCCTTCTTCGGTCCAATCTTCCTCAATCCAAATCCTATCGTTTTTAATCTGAATATGAACCGTAATCCCCCGAACTCTTTTTTTCTGGCACCAACCCATTTGAAACCAAAGATATTGATCTCTAATTTCATCAAACGCTAGCAAACTCTCCACACCAGCGTTAGGAGTTTGAGCAGCCAGTTGATGATATTCAGTTAAAATTCTTTTAATTAAATCTCTATAATGGTTTAGCTTAATCCCTAATTAAAGAGCGCCCAATAAAACTCTTGATTTCAACAATAATTTCTTGTGTGTCTCTCTCGGCTATAACAGTTCTACCAGCACCTAAATCTGCAAATAACTGGATTTCTTCATACTTAATGGTGTAAATGACGGAGACAACCGTTTTAAGCCTATTGAGTACGCTTCCCCGAATGGATGCAGAAACATTCTGTGAGCGTTGGTTTGATATTGACCAGCTAGAACCAGAACAAAGAGAGCGAAAAAAGAAAGAAAGAGGTTACAGAGCCAAGTGTGCCAGGGTTTTGAGTACCGTACTGAAGAAACCTTACAGGACAGTTGATAGCTGGGGTTCCCGCTTTGAAGGAATGCCAGAAGACTCCAAAGCAACCCTTGCTTATGCTGATGCGCTGCGAGTACAACTAAAAGCCGCCCCCGATGAACTCTTATATTTATTCCTAGAACAGCATAAATCCTAAAAGGGCGTAGCATTTGCGGATAAAAACCTTGATTTCGCCGATAAATCTGGGCGCAAATGCTACGCCCCTACAGCGAAAAAAAGAGACTTCCCCTCTGGCATCATTGGTAAAGTCCCAAATTGCTCGGTATAAAGTTCTTCTACACAGACCACTAGAGTGATGCTGAAGGTTACTTTATTCCTTAAGCAAGAGATAATACAATTCCCCCGTACCACCCATAATTCCTGCCCGATCACCGGCCAATTCTCCTGTACCCATAAAGACATCAACTCGTCCCGGGCCACGAATAGCACTACCAGTATCTTGATCTAAGACAAAACGATTAACTAAACGAGGCTCCAATTGACCATCGGCTTTGGAGTAAGGGATACGGGTTTTAATCAGGGCCAAGGCACCAGGAGGCATTAAAGATTTATCAGTGGCAATGGAACGCTCAGCAATAACAGGTACACCAATGCTACCAGTGGCAGGTGCTCCATTGGTTTCCTTAAAGAAGACAAAGCTTTGATTTCGAGGCAAGTATTTATCAAGCTGTAGGGGAAACTTACTAAAATAATCAATTAGTACTGGTAGTGTCAGCCCATCTCGTGGCAAAATACCATCTTTGATCAATTCTCCCCCCACACTGGTGTAGGGATAATTAGTTTTACCAGCGTAGCCAACAGTCATCTGAGTACCATCTGGCATCTGGAGTTTGGCCGAACCTTGAATATGAACCAGAAAAGCCTCTAAGCGATCGCGTAACCAGGCAATTTCTCGTCCTCGCAGGGGACTATTTTTACCTAAACCATTTGCTCCTTCTAGTTCAGCGCGGGTGGGGTGAGGCTGACTCCAACCATCAAAGTTAGTAGGTAGTCTATAGAGAGGATAGCGATATTCGGCCGAAGGTGTCCGACTAGCCGCGTAAATTGGTTCAAAGTAGCCGGTAAAAAGAACCGTTCCTTGATTATCTCTACCAACAGATTTATAGAAGACAAATTCCCGATTCACCGCAGCTTGCAGTTCAGCCGCAGAACGGGAATTAATCAGCAGTTGGCGGAAACGCACGAGGGAACGGCTGATGCGATCGTGTGTTATTCCCGTTACGGGATATTGCTGGTAAGCCTTTGCCGCACTAGGTTTTTCTAAATAGCGCAAGCTGTGGTTAATCGCCCTTAGCAAAGCCTCTCGATCTCCAGACTCGCCGGGACTTCCCCACAGTTGCTCGTCAAATCCTAAGTCCTCTAGGGTTACTTGAGTAGAATTTGGGTTAACCAGCTGCAATGGCACGTTGGCGAGAACTGAACCATGAGCAGTTAAGAGGGTTACACCTAAACTTAGGGACAGCCAACTGATTATCTTTATCATCTGGGCAAAAACTTACAGCAATTATCTTTGTGAGAGGGTTTGGGGAAGCAGGAGAAGCAGGGGAGGTAGGGGAAAAGGTTGTGTTGAATTAACAATTTTCAATTTTCAATTTTCAATTCACCTCCTGACTCCTCCCAACCGAAAACCAAGTCACGTCTAAAAACGTTCGACGCTACCTGCGAATATAGGTTCCACTCGGATTGCCATAACACAGGAGGGACGTAGCACCATATACTCACCCTGAATGTTTTTGATTGGTACACTGATAAAATCGTCGGAGCTAGATTTGGGCACCAGTTCTCCGCTGTACCACTTCTGGAATTCTTGAATGGTGGCGAAACGTACTTCTTCCCGGTGACCACTTGACAAGAAGAGGTGGACAGCGTACTCGTCTGGGGTTCTGGGCATGAAAAATTATCTTGAATCCATCCCAATTATTATCAGCGACTCTGCGTCGGAAAATCATCTTTCTTCGCTCAGGTCAGCAAATTAAACCTCTGTAACAAGTTTTCTATCACGGAAGGCAAGGTTCGCTCTAACTCATCCGGTTGGCGAAAAATTAGCTGCTGTTGGGATGGCAGGTCAAAGGGAAACTGTCCTGGTAGGTCTTCTCTTTCTTGCTTAACCAATAAAATTTGTTCTGTACGTTTAGCTTGCAAAGCATAGCCCAATTCTACACAGACTTGGGGACTAGGTATTAATAATGAGATATTGTCACCTTCGCTTTTAGCTACTGGTGTGCCATCGGCAATAAATAGTAGACTCTTACGCAGTTTTCTCATTTGAGAGCTACTTAGCCGCATCGACTCACCCCCTTTACGCAGGGATGTTTCCAGAACCAAAGGTAAGCGAGCTCGCTGGTTAAAGGTTTCTATTGTCTGAGACAGGGCATTATACAGAGCTTCACTAGAGGCATTGGGCTGGTTTTGCGGGCTCAAGAATATGATTGGCTCAAGGGCTGCCATCACCTCTTGCTTAGTAAAATAAATCTCGTGGGAAGTTAAGTCAATGTTGGCAATTGCGTAACCGCCACTGCCTTCAATGTAAAATTCAACTGTTTCTCCTTCTAAATAGCGCCGAAACCATGCTGAGTCTTTAACATCCTGGCTGTCGTCCAAGAAGTCAGCTCTCAAGCCAGACTTTAGCAGGCTGTTTTTGCTTAAGCGTAAGTCGTGGGGGCGTTTCTCCAGTTCTTTTCTTGGTTCGTATTGCTGAAGATACCAGGCTTTAAGGGCAATGATGGCCATGATGTCTTTAAAGATGCACGGTTTCCCGACACCTGAAGCAAAAATTCCTGAATTGGAATTTTAGCAATAAGCGGAAATATCTTCACCACATTCGTCTGCTAGATAACACAAAGCCCGGAAGCGCAGCGCGACTACTTCCTCATACAAGGGATTGAGTTTGCACATCGGTGGAATGCGCAAAAGGGTACGGTGAAATAATTTGACTTCCCTCTCAAAGGGACATTGGGAAGGAATCATCTGGCAGATTAAGTGTGCCAGTTTCGGGCTGTGTACCTCGAGCTTGTCGAGCCATTGCCGTACAGGCTGAAAGGGATCGAGATTTTTTCTCTGGTGGAAAAGATTGCCAGGGATAATATTTCTGACTAAAACATGGGCAGACCTTACCCAATCCCAGTTTATAGGAGCTAGTTTCTGTGTTTCGTGCTCAAATACATTCATAATCTCCATCCTGTTTCATTAAGACAAGCATTAGCTGACCCGTAATTTACCTACAACTGCTCCATGACCGACTCCGGATTTACTCCTGTGTCTTTTTGTGGTATCATTGGCGACCTATATGTATAGGCACTACCTGACTGCTAGAAAGAGTTGCATGTTTTGGTAACAACGGGTGTCTGTCTTTATCTATGTTTTGATTCTCTGGCAAGTCGCCAGGAACTTATCGACCGCTCGTTAGAGCAGCTCATCTTAAAACAGGATTGATATAAGCGATCTAAGTCAAAAAGACCTATTGAGCAATTTAAATTTTTAAGTCTGTAGCTATCAAAATTTATCAAACAAGATCGAACAAAAAAGATAAATATCCTATTGAATGAAGGCAGTGTTTTAGCCTTAAGCTGGCTTATCACAGTGCCGATACCAAGGTTTTAATTTGTGAGGCAAGGCAACCATTACAGATTTTGCCTCAAACATCGATTACCCGGAAGTGAGCAATTTCTCAAAACTTTAGTTCAATTTCAAGCAAGGCTCCAATCACAACATTTATTAGGATACCTGATCATCAGAATAACTGATCACAGTTATTAAGATAACTGATATTTTACCCAAACGTCACGGTCAACTAGACTAATTTCCTTAAGAAAATGTTTCTGTGCAGACTAAAACCTGACGACATAACCATTACATGCAATATCGTCAGGTTTAAAAATGATTCAAGGGAACAGAGAGTATCTTTTTCCCGTAGCCTAAGGCAAACGCTACGCAAACCCCGTTCCCTCATACAGCAATAGCCTTAGTGAATTACATCTGGATATACCTAAGCATAAATACTTGTTTCATCCAGATGTTTATTTTGCGAGGACACTACTAAGAGGCTACTTTAGCTGTTGAACGCTTGCGTCTGCCTGTGTTCTTAATAGGGCGTTCTTCAGGCTTCTGCAGCAAAAACACTACTAGTGGACGGCACTGAAGTTCCCGTCGGGTTAAACGCTCAAGATCACGTTCTAGTTCCCTTTGCAAACCTGCCCAGTCTACATCGTCATCGTTATCTAAGGATTTGGCAAAATCTTTCCAGCGATCGCTCAAAGTCCGCTCAATTCTTTTAATCGCCAATTGCTGAATCAATGATTTCTCAATATTGGCTGCCACACCCCGTAGATGAATCTCTGGCTTAGCAAGTAGTTCACCTTCCCAACTGACTGAAGCAGCGACGGTAACCACTCCATCTCCTGCCAACTGCTGTCGTTCTTTAAGCACATGATGATGAACAATGCCGCTGCGGTCTACCAATTCAATACCAGAAGGTACTTGTCCTGCGATCGCAATACTTTCTGTGGTCAACTCCACCACATCCCCATTGTCGGTTATCACTATGTTTTCTTTTGGGATGCCCATCTTGTGCCCCATCTTGCCATGCTGCACCAACATCCGATGCTCACCGTGAACTGGCATAAAGAATTTTGGCCGAGTCAGGGCTAGCATTAGCTTATGGTCTTCTTGAGAACCATGACCAGAAACGTGGATACCTTGGTGCCGTCCGTAAATAACGTTGGCTCCTTGCTTAATTAAACGGTCAATGGTGTTAACCACAGCAATTGTGTTGCCAGGAATAGGGTTAGCAGAAAAGACTACCGTATCCCCTTCACGGATAGAAATATGTCTGTGTTCTCTATTGGAAATACGGGTCATTGCTGCCAAGGGTTCACCTTGAGATCCGGTAGTGAGAATCAGTACTTTTTCTGGGGGCAGGTTGTTCGCCGCTTGCAAAGGCTCAAACAAGCTTTCGGGACAATTAATATAACCAAGATTACGCGCTTGGGCGATCACATTCAGCATTGACCGACCGACAACCGCCACTTTACGATTGAGTTTTTGCGCTATATCAAGAATGATGTTTAGTCGGTGGACTGATGAGGCAAAGGTTGTTACTAATATTCTTCCGGGTGCCTGAGCAAAGACCCGTTCAAGATTAGGATAAACAGAACTTTCCGAAGGTGTGTGTCCCGGAACTTCGGCGTTAGTAGAATCACTTAGTAAACAGAGAACACCTTTTTCACCGTGTTCTGCCAGTCTTTGGAAATCAAAAAATTCACCATCAACTGGTGTATGGTCAACCTTAAAGTCACCAGTATGGACAATAATGCCCAAAGGAGTATGAATGGCAACGGTGAAACTATCAGCAATGGAGTGAGTATTGCGAATGAATTCGGCAAAGAAGTGAGTGCCAATACGTACCATTTCGCGAGGCTTAACGGTCTTCAGTTTGGTACGGTCAGAGACTCCAGCTTCCTCTAGTTTGCCCCCTAGCAATGCCATGGCCAGGCGAGGACCATAAATAACGGGAATATCAAACTGCTTAAGGTGATAAGGAATTCCACCAATATGATCTTCATGACCATGGGTAACAATCATTCCCTTGATTTTGTGGCGATTTTCCCTCAGATAGGTCATATCGGGCAAGACAATATTAACCCCATGCATTTCATCGCTAGGGAAGCCAATTCCTGCGTCCAATAGTATTATTTCATCTTGGTACTCAAAAACACAGGTATTCTTGCCAATTTCGTGCAATCCACCCAGAGGAATAATTTTCACGGCTGGTAGGGCTGAGGTTGATTTTTTCTTAATCATTTAGTTTGCTTCCTTTTCAGTTTTATTGGTCATATCGTAAAAAAGCTCAATTAGGTTTAGACAGTAGATAGAAACTACAAAAAGATTGGGTGAATATATCTAGATATCACCTAACTTACAATAGTGATTCCCTCAATTAATCCTTCTAATTAAGTAGTCATAAGCTAGTCATCTTGGTTAGCAATGCTCGGGAAAAAACTGTCTCTGCTTTTAAGCTAGTTGTCTTTCTCAACGATTTTAAGATTGCTAGGCTTATTTAGGGAAAACCGATAAGTTTAGGAAGTGGGATATTACTTGTCCCTGTTCTAAAACTTTCTTCTATTTACACAACTGCAAAGCTTAATCAAACCTTTTTCTGTCTAACACTCATTATTAACAACTAGAATGTTTATTTCATGTTGAGCCATCCTTTATGTTGAATTTAACTGTCGCCAGTAATTCATAGAACTAGACTTATTCAGTTTTTGCAGAAAATCTTGTCATGCTAATCGCACTGAATCTAAAGTAAAGATTGTTGTTTGAGAATTTCCTCTAGCTTTTGCTCTAGATCCGGTGGTAGCTCACAAAGCGGTGGACGAGTAGCACCAACCTGCCAGCCTTGAAGTTTTAGAGCTGTTTTGATTGGAATAGGATTGGCTGTGCAAAAGAGGACTTTAAATAAGGGAAAAAGTTTGAGATGGATTTTACGAGCTAAAGCTACTTTACCAGCTTCAAAGGCCTGGATCATCTCTTGGATTTGGTTCCCCACTAGATGGCTAGCGACACTAACAACACCTGAACCTCCCACCGCCAACATTGCTAATGTCAAAGAGTCATCCCCCGAAAATAGGGCAAACTCAGGTGGTGTAAGTAGCCTAGTTTCACTTGCCTGATCTAAGTTACCACTAGCATCTTTAATGGCAACAATGTTAGGAATTTCCGCTAGACGCGCTACCGTACTCGGCAATAAATTTTGACCAGTACGACTAGGCACATTGTATAGTATCAAGGGAAAGTCAGGACTTGCCTGGGCAATTGCTTGGAAATGTTTATAAAGCCCTGATTGAGGTGGTTTGTTGTAATAAGGTACGACTTGTAATGATCCATCTAGACCTAGTTTAGCAGCTTTTTGCGTCGCAGATATCGCCTCTTTGGTAGAATTAGAACCAGTTCCGGCGATGACTTTCGCCTTACCTACAACCGCTTTTTGCACAACCTTAAATAATTCATACTCTTCTTCCCAAGTTAGGGTAGGAGATTCACCTGTGGTTCCGCAGACGACTAGGGTGTCGGTGCCATTATCAGCTAAATGAACCGCCAGTTCCTCTGCAACTTGATAATTCACACTACCGTCATCTCCAAACGGCGTGATCATCGCCGTTAGGACACGTCCAAAATTGACCACTCTATTGTCTTTCCTCCTTGGTCATTACTCATTGCTCATCACTTGGTAGTTATTGCTTAAATAACGGCTGACAAGGTATAAGGGGTAATTTAAATCGGTTAGCCCCCTAGTACTAGTTGTCAATCTGGCGATTCGTTAGTGCGAAACTGCTGTTTGAGCCGGTTTTAGCCAATTTTGCTTTACCAACAATTCGGCAATTTGGATAGCGTTTAAGGCTGCACCTTTACGAATTTGGTCGCCGCTTAACCAAAGTTCTAAAGCACAAGGGTGAGAAAGGTCTTGACGAATTCTACCCACTAGTACCTCATCTTGACCCTCTGCATCAATGGGCATAGGGAAGTAATTTGCTTGCCAATCTTCCACCAGTCGCACTCCTGGGGCTGTGGCTAAAACTTCTCGTGCCTTCTTCACCGACATTGGTTGAGCAAACTCAAGGTTAATCGCCTCTGAGTGGGCGCGCAGTACGGGAACCCGTATGCAGGTGGCACTAACTCGCAGTTCCGGAGCCTGAAAAATCTTACGAGCTTCATTGATCATCTTCATCTCTTCCTCACAGTATCCCTGCTCATTCAAGGGTGAGTTGTGGGGGAAAAGATTAAAAGCTAGTGGGTAAGGAAAGCTTTCTGTCGGTGGAGTTTGACCCTGTAAAATGGCTTGCGCCTGGTTCTTAACTTCCTCCATTGCCCTAGCACCAGCACCACTAGCAGATTGATAGGTAGCAGCAATAATTCTTTGTACCGGCTGCACTTGATGCAATGGCCAAACTACCATCGCCATCAAAATTGTTGTGCAGTTAGGATTAGCAATAATCCCCTGATGGTCAGCCGCTGTCTGAGGATTAATTTCAGGAACGACCAAAGGCACTTTTGAATCTAAGCGAAAGGCACTGGAATTGTCAATCACAACCGCCCCTTGATGAACCGCTTTTGCTGCCCAGGCCTTCGAGATTGCGCCACCAGCAGAGGCTAAAACTACATCTACGTTCTCAAAAGACTTTTCTGAGACAGCCTCTACTCGCAAATTCTCTCCTTGAAAGGAAAGAGTCCGTCCCTCTGAGCGGGGTGAGGCAAGAAGCTTCAAATCAGCAAGGGGAAAGTGGCGACTTTGCAGCAATTCCAACAATTCTGCACCCACTGCACCCGTTGCACCTAAGATTGCAACGCTAATTCGCTTAGACAATGGCATTTCCTCCACTTAAATTCAACATAAACAAAATGGGCTGCTGATATCAATAGTTTTTAGATTAAATAGCTCAATATCAATAATATTTAGCAATTACAGTTTTACATAGCTTGAACTTCACCGCTTCCTTTGACCAATTAGCAGCATTTGGTAGGGTCTGGTGTTTAAGTTCCTGGATGATGAAGTAACAAGTAGCAATTTTTACTTGTAAGGATACAAAAAATAATAGTTTAGATCTTTGCTATCTCACCAAATTGTCTTCCTCCTAACCTAACAGAACTACTAGAAATCAACTAATTTATATATTATTCACATACCTGGTCTAGTTTGACTACAGACCAGAAGCTTAATGGTAGTAGCAAAATTTACAGTATCCCTACATTATTTGCGATTTGAGCAACAATTAAGCTTTTATTAAGCTAACACAGCTCAGATCATTCCCGGTTGAATACTTACACTTTGGTACTGCACTAAGGCAGAAAGGTTGCCAGGTAAAAGGAAATGATATTGACCAGCCATTTGGCTGTAATTAATCTTACTGAAGCCTTATCTCTACAAGAGAACGAATTAATTGTTACAGAGTATTATGAAAAGAAACAAACCAGAACGATTGCTCTGAAAACCAAAGCTAAATTATGGGCTTGCCGAACATGCTGCTAAAATAGCAAAACAATAGATGGGAGAGGGTAGTTTACAGTAGCAAAGAGCCAGAACCGGCATACTGAGCCAAGAAGATTGAGCCTGAGTGAAGAACCGAAAAGCTCATAAGCATAAGCAAAGAAACATAAACTCTCTTAAATTGTAAAGCACAACCCTCTTCCCCAATCAATCAGCAGCATCTAACCCAAGCTGCAAGCTCTGGGTAGAAGGTTGAAAACCCTAAGCCAATGCCCTTATTTGGGTGGCTGAAAAGGAATATAGTAAAACTTACCCCGCCCTCCCCATCTAGAAGGAGACGGTCTATCCAGCAGGTAAAATAAGCATGAAAGTTACTCAGGAAAAGCTTCCCGCTAGCCAAATTGGTCTGGAAATAGAAATTCCAGCAGAAACGACTAAAAAAGTCTACGAAAAGGTCGTACAAAACCTGGCACGCTCTGCCAACATTCCTGGGTTTCGCAAAGGTAAAGTGCCCCGCCAGATTCTGCTCCAGCGCCTAGGGTCGGATAGAATTAAGGCAGCGGCGATCGAAGATTTAGTTCAGGACGGTCTTAATCAGGCAATAGAGCAAGAGGCAATTGATGCCCTAGGAAACTACCAGCTTAGAACTACCTACGAAGAATTAGCCAGCAAGTTTCAGCCAGGAGAACCTCTCAATTTTTCAGCTTCAGTTGATACCCCTCCCGTCGTTAATTTAGGGGAGTACGGTGGACTGAACATCAAAGCTGAAGAAACTAAACCTGATCCTGAGGCAATAGATAAATTTCTAGAAGAACGCCGTGTCCAGCAGGCGACTCTCATTCCTGTAGAATCACGCTCTGCTCAGATGGGTGACGTGGCAGTGGTTGATTATGCTGGTAGATTTGTCGGAGAGACAGAAGAAGAGGAAGGCCCTGAAATCCCTAACGGTAAGGCAAGCGATTTTCAGCTTGAGTTAGGGGAAGGCAAGTTTATCGAGGAGATAGTTCAGGGTATTGTCGGGATGTCCCCGGAAGAGACAAAAGAAGTCTCCGTTAGTTTTGCCCAAGATTATCCACGAGAAGATCTAGCAGGCAAAAAAGCAATTTTTACCATCACCCTCAAAGAACTCAAGGAAAAAGAACTACCAGAGTTAGACGATGATTTTGCTCAAGAAATCAGCGAGATGGAAACTCTAGCTGAACTACGGGAATCTCTCTCTAAGCAATTTGAGGAAAAAGCTGAGCAAGAAACAGCAGAGAGTAAGGAGGGAGCTTTGCTAGAGGCACTCCTAGAGAAAGTGGAAGTAGAACTACCTGAAACCATGATTGGGCAAGAAGTCCAGAATATTTTGACTCAAACAGCTGTCCAGATGGAAAGCTACGGGATGGACATCAGCAAGCTTTTTAATGAACAAACCTTGCCCCAACTAAGGGAACGTTCGCGTCCTGATGCCATTGTTCGTCTCAAACAATCCTTGGCACTCGAAGAAATTGCTAAACGGGAATCTCTGACGGTAGAACCGGAAGAAACTGAGAGCAAAGTTAAAGAACTGATGGAACAGTTTGCCGGTCAAAACGCCGATCCTGAGCGAGTGAAGGATTTTGTTAAGTCTGACTTGCTTAAGGAGAAAGCAATTAAGTGGCTTGAAGAACACGCCACCATAGAGATGGTTCCCAAAGGTACATTGGCAGAAGAAGAGGCTCAAGAAACAGAACAACAGGAAGAAACAGACACTCGAGCCGTAACAGTTGCTGCGGATCAGACCATTGAAGTAGAAGCTCAACCCACTGAGGAGTAATCATATTTGACCATGCTCTTCTGGGGCGGTTGTGGGGGTAGGGTATGGGGTGTGGGGAGAAAATAAGCTTTTAAACATTGAATTTGAGTATAGAGACAGATGGGGAGATGAGGGAGCAGGGGAAAATTTTCATCAACATTCTGTCTTCCTTGTTCTAGCTCCCGTTCCCCTTCTACCCCACATCCGACACCCCATCCCCCACTTCGACAGGAGAAACGCTATATTGGGTTTCAAGACTTTAACTTCTTTTAAAGAGTGGTTAGATGACAGAGCCTAGCTCGCTTTCAGCAGCACAATTTCTAACAGCATGTCCCAGCTTTGTGCTTTTTTCTAGGCAGAGAAAGCTAGTCTCCATCGAGTTGAGGCATAATATTCAACAGAATGACTTTGGTGCTGATCGTCTTCAGTGCCCGATTGGACAATGCTGTCCTAACTACGATGCCAAAACATAACTTCTATGCTGCGATCCCAGTTATCTGATTACCAATTCACCAGCTTGAATCCCCAGCCGATTTTTTCCGTCAGCCCTAGCAACGTTGTACCGATGGTGGTAGAACAGTCAGGTGTGGGGGAACGAGCCTTTGACATCTACTCGCGTTTGCTGCGAGAGCGCATCGTGTTTTTGGGGACGCAGGTAGATGACACAGTGGCAGACTCCATTGTTGCCCAATTGCTATACCTAGAAGCTGAGGATCAGGACAAGGATGTTCAGTTGTACATCAACTCTCCGGGCGGTTCTGTAACAGCTGGCATGGCAATCTATGACACTATGCAGCAGATTAATCCAGATGTTGTCACTACCTGCTATGGTCTAGCAGCTAGCATGGGTGCTTTCTTATTGACAGCTGGAGCGGAGGGTAAGCGGATGGCACTTCCCAACGCTCGCATCATGATTCACCAGCCCCTGGGCGGTGCTAGAGGGCAAGCTGTAGACATTGAAATTCAAGCCAAAGAAATTCTTTACCACAAGCGGCAACTTAATGAGCTAATGGCTCATCACACAGGTCAACCCTTTGAGAAGATTTCTCAGGATACTGAGCGTGACTTCTTCATGTCAGCAGCCGATGCTAAAAACTACGGTTTGATTGACCAAGTGATCTCCCGCTAAAACCTACCCCCTTAGGAAGTAGCTGCAACTCCTAATTTTAAGTTTAAGAGGCTCTTATGTCTAAATACGATTCTCATTTGAAGTGTTCGTTCTGCGGCAAGTCTCAAGAACAGGTGCGTAAGCTAATCGCTGGGCCGGGAGTTTACATCTGCGATGAGTGCGTTGACCTGTGTAACGAAATCTTGGACGAGGAATTGTTGGATTCAAGTTCTCCAGCTCCCCAGCCTGTGCCCCGCTCAGAACCACCTCAAAAGCGTAGAACTAGTGCGTCTGGTCTTTCTTTGAATCAGATGCCTAAACCTAGGGAACTGAAAAACTACCTTGACGATCACGTCATTGGTCAAGACGAGGCAAAAAAAGTCTTATCAGTTGCCGTCTACAATCACTACAAACGCCTCAGTTTTATCCAATCTAAGAACAGCAAGGTAAGTTCTGAAGATAGCGTTGAGCTGCAAAAGTCGAATATTCTCTTAATCGGTCCAACGGGTTGTGGCAAAACACTGCTAGCTCAAACTTTAGCCAAAATCTTAGATGTACCTTTTGCCGTAGCTGATGCCACAACACTGACAGAAGCTGGCTATGTCGGAGAAGACGTTGAGAATATTTTGCTGAGGCTTCTACAAGTTGCCGATTTCGATGTTGAAGAAGCCCAACGGGGAATTGTTTACATTGATGAAATCGACAAGGTAGCACGCAAAAGTGAAAATCCCTCCATCACCAGAGATGTCTCTGGCGAAGGTGTCCAGCAAGCCTTGCTAAAAATGTTAGAGGGGACAGTTGCTAATGTGCCGCCTCAAGGAGGGCGCAAGCACCCCTATCAAGACTGCATCCAGATTGACACCAGTAACATCCTGTTTATCTGTGGTGGGGCTTTTGTTGGTTTAGATAAAGTGGTTGAACAGCGCATTGGCAAGCGTTCCATAGGCTTTGTTCAGACGGGGCAAGGTCAAACTAAGGAAAAACGTACAGCAGATGTGCTGCGGAACTTGGAACCTGACGACTTAGTGAAGTTTGGTATGATTCCAGAGTTCATTGGTCGAGTGCCGATGGTGGCAGTAGTTGAGCCACTTGATGAAAAGGCACTGATGGCGATTTTGACAGAACCTCGCAATGCCTTGGTCAAGCAATATCAGAAACTGCTGAAGATGGATAGTGTGCAGCTTGATTTCAAGCAAGATGCTATTCGTGCGATCGCTCAAGAAGCCTATCGCCGTAAAACTGGAGCAAGGGCGCTAAGGGGTATTGTCGAAGAATTGATGCTAGAAATCATGTACGAATTGCCCTCTCGCCAAGATCTCACTCGCTGCACGATTACAGGAGAAATGGTAGAGAAGCGTTCAACAGCAGAACTACTTCTACATCCTTCTTCCTTACCACAGCAGGAATCGGCATAAGTGTCATTAACTAGTTAGGAGTTATCTGTCCCAGGCAAAAGACAAGCAATGCCTTACGTTCAAGTTAGGGGTGTTAATCACTACTACGAATGGGTCAAAAAGTCAAACTCAGCTGAGCAGAAGCCAGTAATGGTTTTTGTTCATGGCTGGGGTGGCTCAGCCCGCTACTGGCAAAAAACTGCTGAGGATTTGGCAGAATACTTCGACTGTCTTCTTTACGATTTACGAGGGTTTGGTCGCTCACGCTTATCTAAAGATGACACCTCTCTAGCATTGACTTATGAAATGGAAGAGTATGCTAAAGATTTAGCAGCTCTACTAGAGATTTTCGAGCTAAATTGTGTCTATCTTCAGGCTCACTCTTTAGGGGCATCAGCAGCAGCGATGTTTCTCAATCGCTATGGTGAGCGAGTCGAGAAAGCCATATTAACCTGTAGCGGTATTTTTGCCTACGACAAAATAACCTTTAGTGCCTTCCATAAAATTGGCGGCTACGTTGTCAGGTTCCGTCCTAATTGGTTTTTGCGGGTTCCTTTTGCGGGTACACTCTTCATGACCCGCTTTTTGCATCGTCGTTTACCTGTCGCTGTAAGTCGGGCTTTTTTAGAAGATTATTTGCTGGCAGATTACGAAGCAGCATTAGGCACCATGTTAACTGCAGTTAGTAAATATGCAGCTGAAGTAATGCCTCAGGAGTTTGCAAGTCTGAAGGTGCCGACTCTCTTAGTTTCTGGTCAATATGACAAGATAATCCCAGCTGCACTAGGGCTTAATGCTGCAAATCTCAATGAAAAAATTGAGTACTTTGAAATACCGGGTACAGCTCACTTCCCGATGCTAGAGGCACCAGAGATTTATCTAGAGCAAGTGCAGGAGTTTCTGGGGATTAGTTGACCAATCCTTTGATAGGTAAGTAAGCTGTCAAGCATTTAAGAAGGTCTATCAGGAGAAACGGGGAGATGGGGAGAGGGTTTTAGGATTCTCTCGTCACTTGCAGACTATAAAATTTAAATGCGCAGTAGCTTAATAAGTAATGAATTTCTTCACCCCATCAGTAGTGACTGGCCGCCATCAATCCAGATTTCTGTGCCAGTAATGTGACTTGAGGCCTCGGAGGAGAGAAATAGTACCAACTGGGCTACTTGTTCTGATGAGCCTGATTTGCCATCGGTTAAGGGTATTTTTCCTTCGGGAAAACTGACAGGTTCCCTGGCTTCCTTCAATTCCTGTCTGTCTGTACTAGATTCTATATCTGTGTCAATTGCACCCGGACAAATAACGTTTACACGGATATGGTGCTTGGCTAGTTCTAGGGCAATCATCTTAGCAAAAGCTACCTGTGCAGCTTTTGTGCAAGCATAGGCAGTTGCACCTGTGTTGCTGAACATACGTGTACCGTTGACAGAGGAAGTAATAATGACAGAACCGCCCTGTTGTTTAAGATAAGGCACAGCGTACTTGACAGTAAGATAAGTGCCTGTAAGATTAACGTTGATGGTTTTATTCCACTCATCTGGGTCGAGTTCTTCTAAAGGTGCCCAGACACCGTTAATGCCTGCATTAGCAAAAACCAGATCAAGACGTCCCCATTGCTGAGCAATCTTTTCAATTGCCTGGTGCATCTGCTCAGGTTGGGAGATATCCGCTATTACGCACATCGCTTCACCGTTAGCAGCTTCGATTTGCTCAACAGTCTGTTTAAGTTCCTCCTCATCCCGACCAAGTACGGCAACTTTTGCCCCTTCTCGCGCCAGTAAGACAGATGAAGCCTTACCAATGCCTGAACTGCCACCAGTTACCAAGGCAACTTTCTCTGCTAGTAGCATCTCCCTTTCTCCTAATTTACGTGACGTACCTACACTTCGACTCTTAAAACTTTCCTCTCTGTGGACACATTCTTACTTTGTTTCTACTGTGGGAAATGTTAGTAATGAAACTGTTAGACGCTATATTGAAAATCAGCAGCTCTGTATAACAAAGGGAGTTAGTTTGACATCTGTCTAGTGATGTATTGGTTAGCGAACACCTAACTTATTCCCATTTTCCCAGTAAGGAGACTGCCAGTCAGTTAGCCCAAACCCAATTCACGTTTGAGCAAGTTAATTGACTTACCGCCAATATAATTGCCACTGAGTACTACCTTGGGTGGACGAATCAGATCCTCTCTAGCAGCTTTAATTGCGTCTTGAACCATTGGGTAACTCGTCTGATCACCACAGATAATTGTCTGAGCAGCACGAACCATTGCATTGATTTTGTAAGTATCTTTAACCTGGGCGGTCATTAGTAGTATCTCATCCCCTCTTAGGCTGTGGATGATAATTTCTACTACCTGTAAAATGCCTGCACTGATACTCGCTACCCCTAGACAACTTTCTTTAGGAAGACTTTTTACTAGTTGGATTTCCTGTGCGTAGTCATAAATATCTAAGGGAATGACACGCACAGATTTCGGAGCAGCAATTTCCTCTGCTTTCCTAATAAAATACCGGCTAGTGACTACTGTACCAGAATTAGTTTGATCGAGTGCCTCGGAGAGTTCCTCCATTGGTACTAACTGGACGGGAATTTTGAGGGATCTTTCCAGTTCATGTACCATCAACTGACCAGCACCTAAGTCTCTTCCTTCCACTGTCACCAGTACCCTTGCACTACAACGCAAACGCCAATCAATTTCTGCTAAAAACAGCTGCCTAGCTTCTGAGAGTGAGCAACCCTGGCTTAGCAATTGATCCAGGCTCTCTTGCACAACTTTGTAAGCTTCCGGATAGTCTTTAAGAATTGGAGACTGATGGGGACTAACACCTTCGTGCCCCTGGGCTTTGACATAAATACCCGAACCAGCATGAGACTCTACTAGTCCGGTTTCTTCTAGTTGTCTGTAGACCTTACTAATAGTGTTACGATGCAATCCTGTTTCCATCGCCAGTTGCCGTGTGCTCGGCAGTTTTTCTCCCGGAGGATATTGGCGCGAGGCGATCGCAAATTGAATTTGATCAAATAGCTGCTTCGAGGCAGGAATTTCGCTGTCTTGTTGAATATGATACTTAACCATTACAGTCTGCTAAATAAAACTTACTCAAAGCGCTCCCATCAAACAATTAGAGGGGAATTTTTGCCAGAGCTGCTATTCACAACTTCTCTTGTTTTTCTCTGTTGCATCTGTCTTTACTTAACACCTTAACTAGTCCAGTCAGCACTCTCAATAGTGGCACCCTGACCAGGTATAATAGCCGAAGTTAGTAACTAGTGTGTAAAGTATTTTTCGACTTTTCCAGATAATCAAAGTAATTATTTTTCAAATCTCTTCAATTGAGCAGTAACATTTCAGGTTGTTAAAATTAGAATTGAATCTGTCAACTTATAGTACTTTTCTATCTGCTAAGGTACAAAGTAATCGATGTTAGAGACTAGGAGAATCAGGAATAAAATTAAATGCACCTCATCAATTTGAGAAACGCTATATCACCACTTTGCAGAAAGAAACGGTAAAATACAGCTAAGGTTAAAAGCTCTGAATTTGAGGAACTAGGGAGTCGGGAATAAAATTAAATGCACCTCACTTAAACTAAAATTGTTATAAATTGAACCTTCAACTCATACTTAAAAACCTAGATAGATGGGACTGTAGAAGAGTTAGAATTAGGCAGATGTTTTGGCTCCACTCGGAAGACCAATGGCTCCCGATGCCAGTAAATTCCCGCTGAGCAAAGCGTATCGCACCCGTCTAAATACTAATTATGACAGATAGAGAAATCTATACAGACTTAGTTACAATTACCAACAACTCTCTGGCAATTGAGGCTTACCTGGCAAAACCCTTAGGTGAAGGGCCTTTTCCGGGAGTGGTGGTACTACAGGAAATTTTTGGAGTGAATTCCCACATTCGTGATGTAACAGAACGTTTAGCGCGAGATGGTTACATAGCGATCGCCCCAGCCCTTTATCAACGCTTTGCCCCCGGTTTCGAGACAGGTTACACTGCAGAAGATGTGCAAATCGGCAGGAAGTATAAGGAGCGAACTAAAGCCT
Source organism: Coleofasciculaceae cyanobacterium (assembly GCA_049683475.1). Lineage (GTDB taxonomy): Bacteria > Cyanobacteriota > Cyanobacteriia > Cyanobacteriales > Coleofasciculaceae > JBAUJE01. The sequence goes on from JBAUJE010000089.1 coordinate 31,027, forward strand.
CAGAACTCCTAGGTGACATCCAAGCAGCTATTGATTACTTGGTCAGCCAGACACCTTTGAAAGCTCATTCAATAGGCTGTATCGGCTTTTGTTTCGGTGGTCATGTTGCCTATCTTGCCGCCACCTTACCAGATATCCAAGTCACAGCTTCCTTTTATGGCGCTGGTATTGCCACCATGACTCCTGGAGGCGGTGAACCAACCATCACTCGTAGCAAAGAGATTCCAGGGACAATCTACCTCTTCTTTGGTACAGAAGACGCTAGTATTCCGGAAATACAGATCAAGCAGATTGAAGCAGAACTAGAAAAACAGCAAATTCTCTATCGTATTTTCCGTTACGAGGGAGCAGACCACGGATTTTTCTGCGACCAAAGAGCTAGTTACAATGAAGCAGCAGCTGCTGACGCTTGGAAGCAAGTAAAGCAACTGTTTTGGCAGGAACTATACCTGGCATAATTGAATCTTCTTACCTTACCTGTCGAGTCCAACGGGTAATCAAATCTTTTCCAGCGATAAATTGTCATGAATTCAGATTCAACTCGTTCTCAAGAGAGCAAAGTCCCCTTCTCAATGGAAGATTTTGCCAAAGCCCTAGAAGAACACGACTATGAGTTTAAAAAAGGGCAGGTGGTGCGTGGTAAAGTGCACAGCTACGAGAACGACGGCGTATATATCGAAATCGGCGGCAAGTCTCTAGCTTATATTCCCCAGAATGAAACTGGCTTAGAAGCGTCAGAAGATTTGGCCGAAGTGCTTCCGCTGCAAGAGGAAATGGATTTCCTGATAGTTCGCGAACAAAACGCAGATGGTCAAGTGATGCTATCACGGCGGCAGCTGCAAATTGAGCGCGTTTGGGATGAGTTAAAGGAATTACAAGAGACAGAAAAGTCCTTACAGGTGCGCGTAGCTGGGGTAAATAAGGGGGGTGTCACCGTCGATGTACACGGGTTAAGGGGTTTTGTGCCGCGTTCCCACCTCAGTCAGCGTAATAACTTAGAATCCTTAGTAGGTCAAAGCCTGACGGTCAACTTTCTAGAATTAGATCGCGATCGCGACAAGCTAGTACTTTCCCAGCGAGAAGCCAGTCGCGCTGAGAGTTTCAGCCAGTTAGAAGTAGGGCAGTTAGTTGAAGGTAATGTAGTTTCCATTAAGCCATTTGGTGTATTTATTGATTTTGACGGTAGCACCGGCTTACTACACATTAAGCAGATTAGTCAAAACTTCATTGAAGACATCTCCAAGCTATTTCAGCTAAATCAACCCGTTAAGGCAATGATTATTAACTTGGATGAAGGTAAAGGTCGAATTTCTCTCTCGACAAGGGTTCTAGAAAATTATCCTGGGGAAGTAGTTGAGAAAATGGCAGAAGTGATGGATAGCGCTGAGGCACGTTCAGAAAGGGCAAGAACTAAGGTTCTGCAACAGTAGACTTTTTGCAGAAGTAGGGAATAGGGAACGGGGAATAGGGAATGGATAGATGAGACAAGCTTCCTTGTTCACGAGTGAGAAGCAACTAAGCCCCACACCCTACACCCCACAACCTCCGAAAGTACATTTGACCTTGCCCACCCTATCTGAAAAAGGTTTGTTAAAAATGGCGCAAGGTGTTGTTAATAACTGCGCCACTCTCACTTGTACTGATAAAAACTAGATAGCGGTAATTTAAAGAGAAAGGACAGATACCGAATGAGTCAGGAAGATAGTTCACCACGCACTCTGACTGTGGACATTGGTGGTAGCGGCATTAAGGTGATGGTTTTAGACGAAGTAGGCACTCCCATAACGGAACGCCTGCGCCAAGAAACACCCCAACCTCCCAAGCCAGAGGCGGTGATTGAGGCAATTAGCCAGTTAGCGTCTAACCAGGGTGAGTTTGATCGGGTATCTGTTGGCTTTCCTGGGGTAGTACGCCACGGTGTTATCTATACAGCAGTTAACTTAGACCCAGATTGGGCAGAATTTGACTTAGCTACTGCCCTTTCCCATCGCCTGGGTAAGCCAGTGCGGGTGGCGAATGATGCTGACATACAAGGCTTGGGAACTATTTCTGGTCAAGGAGTTGAATTAGTAATTACCCTTGGTACTGGTTTTGGTACAGCTTTATTTGTCGATGGCAAATTAGTGCCTAACTTAGAAGGTGGACACCATCGTTTTCGCCAAAAAGAAACCTACGAGGAACAGTTAGGGCGTGCAGCTTTAGACAAAGTTGGGGAGAAGAAGTGGAATAAGCGGCTGAAAAAAGCGATCGCATCTCTGGAACATTTATTTAATTACGATCAGCTTTATCTTGGTGGTGGAGAAACGAAAAAAATTAAATTTGAACTACCAGCTAATGCCAAAATTGTGCCGAATGTCAATGGTTTATTGGGTGGTATTGCTTTGTGGCGAGATTGAGTAAGTAACTTTAGGGCATAGAGATTGGGCGAAGCATTTGTATATATAGCTTTTGGGTATCTTTTCAAGCCATTGGCACAAATGCTTCGCCCCTACAAAAATTGTGATTATTGCTCGGAAATAACATTTGAATGTTCACTTTTTACTGTTCGGCGTTACCTAATCACTGATACTGAACTACTGACGAAGCTGCAAGGGGAAACATCTAACATGGGCAGGTCAGCGAAGAGAAAGCAACAAAAGCGTATCTTAAAGGAGTCCTACCGACTGCCACCGGACTTTGAGAATACAGCAAGTTTGGAAAATATGCCTGTTCCTGTTGATGTTTTTGAGGTGGGGATAGCTGGCTACCAACAGTTGGGGCGTGGTGTTGTGGCGGTTCATGATGACGGTGATCATCAGTATGTACCTCTGAATCAGTTACCGCCAGCATCGGAGCAAGATGGGTTAGTGAGTTTGGTGAAAGCTTATAATCCTGAGACTCAGATTTTAGCAGCTTGGCAGCGAGCCGATGGTAGTAAACGGGAATGTTTGATGCATGCGATTACGCCGGAAGTAGTTGAGATGTTGATGGATGGGGTAGAGACGTAATATCCGTGTAGAAACGTTGTATCCATGTAGAGACGTAGCATGCTACGTCTCTACCCTATGATCGGGCAAACCAACGCCGGATTAATTCCACCTGGAAACCGTAACCGTCCCCCACAGGTTCAATTAATTCTCGTCGTAAAAGCAAGCTGAGGCAACTATCCAAATTACCCCGAAACTGACGGAATAGGGTTTCTTTTTTAACTATTGCCCCTTCTCCTTGTGCAGCGAGGAAGCGTAACACCGCCAAACTAGCCTTATCTATTTGGTTAAGTTCGATATCGGCGAAGAAAAAGCTACCACTACTTAATGCTTCTGGTACTGCTTCCTCAATATCTTCTAATCTTGCCAGTCTGCGAACAGATACTTCTTGCTCATTCTTCAGGGCAACAATTTCTGAACAGAGGAGTTGCACTAGACAGGGGTGACAACGGGTGAGGGCTAAAACTCGTTCAACAGCATCGGGTTCGTAGCGTAGGGTAAAGTCTTTGACAGGGCGTTCAATCAGTTGGCGTGCTTCCGGTTCTTGCAGGTAGCTGATATGTAGGACTTGGACGTTAATCAGATAACTCGCCCAGCGTTGAAATTCTTCGATGGTATGGGAACCTGCTAGCAGTACTTTGAAGCGGCGGCGGTGCTGGATGAGGTGGCGCAGCATTCCTAGTACATCCTGTTCATCAAAGCGTCCTTTGGTAATAGCTTCGTCTAGTTTCTCGAATTCATCAAGGGCAAGTAAGGCGGTATTGTTTTGTAGGGTTTGTTCCACCTTATCTAACCACTCATCAAAATTGGTGAAAGGGTCGGTTGTTAAGTCTTCACGGCTGAGGGGTGGTAAGGTTAAGCTGGCTTGTCGCTGGGCTGAGTCCCTCATCCCTCTAGCAAGGTTGTAGAGAAAACCTGCATTGTCGCTAGCGGATGAGGCTGGGCCTTGCAAGTCTACGAACATGGGGATGATGGAGTTGGGGAGTAAGCGTCCTAGGTTATTGAGGAGAGAGGTTTTGCCCATGCGCCTTTGTCCGTAGAGGAGTATGGGAGGGCGGCGGCGGTCTAGGATGAGTTTTTCCAGGCGAAAGCTGAGGTCAGTGCGTCCAATGAAAATTTCTTGTTCCTTAGTTAGGGGAAGACCGACGATATAGGGAGAGTCGATTTCCTTTCGTAGTTCGACTGCCTCAGCAAGTTTGTTAACATAGTCTGTCAGGATTTTATGCCAACTTTTAGCGATAGGATAGAGGCCAGATGCGTATTTCTGATTACTGCTAATTAACTTTCGTAACAATCCGTTTAAACGGTCTGCCACATCTTTGAGGGTTAGACGTTGGTTATAAGCACTTTCCTGATTTAAAGCAACACTTACATCTTCGCTAACCTTAGTGAAGGTACGTAGCTGTAGACTAACGGGACTGTCTATCTCGCCAAAAGTCATACTAATATGGGCATCACGGATTGCTTCTATATCAGTACAGTTTGCTAACCCAGGTATATATAATTCAACTTGTGCAACCCAAGCTGCCCATTGCTGCTTGCTGGTACTCAGGTACTTGATAGCAGCTTGTCCCTCGGCTGGGTTAAGCTTTGATACCAGGACAACATGCTTGTCTAGTCCCAGCAGTGGCAGAAACTGAAATTCATCCCAAAAGGCAGAATGATAGCGTAATAGGTGCGTTTCATTGTTAATACCTCTTTTGTCAAATTGGTAGAGCAGGGTATTCCATATTGTTAAGAAGGGATAAAGTATCACAGGTCGCCATAAGTGCATAGTAAATCCCAAACCTGAAGCTAAACCCCAAACTAAACCAGAGGTTACGCCCCAGACTGCACCAGATACCAAACCTGATATTCCTCCCAAGATTAAACCCCAAACCAGACCCCACAACACGCTTAACTTAATACCCCAGACCACGTTTGCAGTTATTTCTGATACTATTCCCAAGATCAGCCCCCATATTCCTCCCAAGACCCAACCCCATGCCACTCCCAAGGTTAGACCCCATGCCACTCCCAAAACCAAGCCCCACATCAGGTAACGCACAAAGCCCAAAACAATGATTAACGCTATGCCCCATGCCATACCATAAAAAATATTTTTATCTAGACCATCAAATCTCCACCGGACAAAGTTGAAGGGTAAGGTGGCTAGGACAGGCAAGATAAAATACACCTGGAGTCGCAATCTCCATAGAGCTGTGTTAGACCATCGAAAAAAGCTCTCTTGTTCTGAGTCGGAACACAAAATGCATTCAATGTAGGCAATATTGTTTCGCCAAGCTGAAGGACGAAAGAACAACCAAAACAACAATTGCAAACTCCCCAAAATCCAATTCGGGTGCTGTTCTGGCGCATCAGTATAGGCATTACGAGGAACAGAAGGTGGTGTCATCTCAATGCCGAATTACTAGCCAACTGCAATTCACACTGCCCAAAAACATAATTAATAGCAGCAAATAACCGCTCTAAATCCTGAATTGTATAGAAAGTTTTATTTTGCGTAAAATTATCTAAAATTAACTTGCCAAACTGCCAAACTGCCCCATTGGAAACCATGCCAAAGATAGTTTGTTCTGGCTCATTATTAATCCTCTGCACCGCCACCATTTCTGCCAAACACAGACCCCAACCCTCAGTAAAATCGCTTTCCTTCTTCGCCTCCACTAGCACGAAATAAGGTTTATCAAAGACAACCGTACCTAGAGGAGAACGCTTAGCTAATATATAGTTGGGAACCCCACATAACTTTTCATCATAAATTAAAGTCTGGTGACTCCAGAGCAGGAAATTGCTGCGATAAGCTTTCCACACTTCTTTTAAAATCGGGAAAATAATAGTCTCGCAGATGGCACTTTCTGAATTGTCAAAAACACCCTCATTTAAAATCAAGTTTAATTCACAACGTCCACTTTTTGCCAAAATCCACTCTATATCCTCCTGGGGGAAAGGAATTGGTGAACTAGCAACCAACTCCCGCGCCTCTACCTCAGTCAACGACCCCAAGGTCGCCGTATAACCGAAAATATTAAAGAAGGGAGAACTATGTCCTGTGTGACTAGCTAACTCAAGGGGTGATTCTGGAGTTGCTAAGACAAATGCGAGATTACCTCTTGTTTTGTTAGTAGCAAGCGATCGCAAACTCTCCCAAAAACTATCATCCAACTCAGGACAGCGTTCTAACCCCACACCAATCTCATCAAGCAAAATTACCGTCGGTGAGTGCAGGTTACTGCTGACCTCTTCCATGAAATAATCTAAATTACCAGGGTCAGGCACCTTCAGCTTTAGGCTTTCTAGGATATAGCTTAATAATCCTTCCCTACTCGCCATGCGGGAGTCCTGGAAATCGACAAATACCCAGAGATAACATTCTGGATGAGCTAACCAGTCAGATTTTTGCCCTGGACGTAGTTCTGCTGCTGGAGTTGTGGTGACATTTTTTAGATAATGCAGCAGGGAAGTCTTACCACCGGAAATCGGGGTTCGGAAGGGGGAGTCGGGGAGCCTCTGGCTTTAAGACATGAGGGGGAACGACTCCCCCTTGCATAGACAACCGAGCCTAACAGCGAGTCATTTGACTCATTCATGCTAATGTTAGATAGGTTTACT
>JBAUJE010000090.1:0-36965 GCA_049683475.1 Coleofasciculaceae cyanobacterium
AAAACCGGGTATTCTACTGCACCGACGAAGTGGCACAAGCGACTTACGTAGACTTACACAAAAATCAAGGTCTAGAAGTCCTATTTATGGACTCCTTCATCGACAACCACTTTATCAGTTTCCTGGAGCGGGAATATACAGAAGTTAAGTTCTCGCGGGTAGATGCTGACTTGGATGATACCCTGCTAGAAAAAGATGCAGCCTCAGAAATTGTTGACCCGAAGACTAACAAAACTCGTGCTGAACTGATTAAGGAGATATTTGAAGGTGCCTTGAACAAGCCAAAAGTCAATATTCGCACCCAGGCACTTAAATCTGAGCAACCCCAAGGGACACCACCAGCAATGGTACTCTTACCAGAAGCGATGCGCCGCTTGCAGGAAATGACAGCATTGATGCAGCAGCAGTCGGTGCAGTTCCCAGAGGAGCATATTTTGGTGGTAAATACAGCTCATCCTTTGATTGAGAATATAGTTGAACTTTCTCAGGGGAGTATTGTTCAAGCAGGAGGACAGTCCCCTTCAGGAGAGTTGGCTAAGATGTTGTGTCAGCATGTGTATGATTTAGCATTGATGGCTCAAAAGGGTTTTGATGCTGATGGGATGAAGACTTTTGTAGAACGTTCTAATCGGGTTTTGACTAAGCTAACTGAACGTTAGATTTGACCTCCCCTAACCCCTCCTACGAGGAGGGGAACCGGAAAAATTGATTAATTTGGGTTTTGCCCTTCTAAGCGATCGCACCCATTGAGAGATCGCACCCATTGAGAGGTTGAGGGTGAAGCATTTGCACCTGATTTGCTGACTCATGCTCTGAGATTTCTTGGCAAATGCTTCACCCCTACATTTATTCCCTGTTCCCCGTTCCCTGTTCCCTATTCCCTATTCCCTATTCCCTATTCCCTATTCCCAGTTCCCTGTTCCCCGTTCCCTATTTTCTGATAAAGTGACAATCATATAATGGCTAAATTGTGCCATGTTCCAGACAGACCCGCCTCGCTCCCCGAAAGAAGTCTTACCTACCATGTATGACTTGCCGAGTGAAGACCCGAAGGAGCCAGGTTTGCCAGACGAGTTTCATGATTTGCAAGCAGAACTGCTGCGTCTTACTTTCTCTCCCCCCAATTATTCAGCAGACCAAGTTTTTGTCGCTAGTGATTTAAATCTTTACTATGATCCTCGCCATAGCAAATGGTATAAAAGACCAGATTGGTTTGCTGTGGTGGGTGTGGATAGGTTGTATGAACAACGGGACTTACGTCTGAGTTATTTAATTTGGCAAGAGGGGGTCAATCCTTTTGTCGTCGTTGAGTTGCTTTCCCCTGGGACAGAACAGGAAGATTTGGGGCAGACTTTACGGGAGGTAAATCAACCACCGACTAAGTGGGAAGTTTACGAGCGAGTCTTACGCATTCCTTATTATGTGGTTTACAGTCGCTACACTAATGAGCTGCGGGTTTTTCGCAATATTGCTAGTCGTTATCAGGAGTTGACTATAGAGCAATCTAGAGTTTGGATGCCAGAGTTAGAAATAGGTTTGGGATTGTGGCAGGGATGTTATAACCAGATTGAGGGCTTGTGGTTGCGCTGGTTTGATTCGGTTGGCAATTGGCTACCGACACCAGCAGAAGAGGCAGAACAGGAACGTCACAAAACAGAATGGGAAAGACAAAGGGCTGAAAGGGAACGTCAACGCGCTGAACGTTTGGCGGCGCAGTTAAGAGCGTTGGGTGTAGAACCAGAAGACTAGACTTCTTGCCTAAATCTGGGAAGGACGAAGCTATCGCTTTGCTAACGTCCCTACTTCCTCTCCTCAGACGTTGCATACCTCATCACCCCATCACCTCATCACCTCATCACCTCATCACCCCATCACCTCATCACCTCATTTATGATTAAGGGTGGACTATAATTAGAAGACTGAACCATGGGACGTAAATGTCAGCTGACTGGTAAGAAGGCAAATAATGCTTTTGCCATTTCTCACTCACACCGGCGCACGAAGAAGCTTCAGCAAGCTAATCTACAGTACAAGAGAGTTTGGTGGGCTGAGGGTAAGCGTTGGGTGAGGTTACGGCTTTCTACTAAGGCGATTAAGACTTTAGAGAAGAAGGGTTTGCAAGCGATGGCGAACGAGGCGGGAATTAACCTTAATAATTATTAAACCGGTGGCTAGGCAGCTAGCATAAATCCTAGAAGGGCGTAGCATTTGCGGATAAAAACATTGATTTTACTGATAAATCCGGGCGCAAATGCTACTCCCCTACAGCTAAAAACTGACTTTTGCAAGAGGTATAATTATTACAACTATACAACGACTCTGTGCCGCTGGGTATTCTGCTGGGTATTAGCCTGCCGATACTGGCGGTGCTTGGTTTTTATTTCTGGGTGATAGGTTTTCTAGCAGAACTGGGTACTATAGGGGCAGTTAGCTCTGTACAAATTTACACTTAATCTTTTGAGCAAGTAAAATGTTAGATGTCAGGGTGGTTTATTAAAATATCGGCAATCTTACCTAGGAGAGAGGAAGTCTTAAGGGCTTTGTCTCATCCTCGGAGTAGGCTTTTAGCAAAGCTGAATAATTGCTGAGGTTAGTAAGAGCTAAAACAATTAAAGAATCTATTTTTCTGGGAATCTACGAAACTGAAATTTGTAGGTTGCAGTAGGTTTCATTTATCTGTTAATTCATTTTTTTAGATGCTACCAAGGCATCATTTTTTAGTTAGTTATTCCCGATCATCAGAGCGGAGTTTGGCAGGAAAGCAGCTATGTCAAGAAGGAAAAAGCAGTTTAGGCTTGTCCGAAGTCTTTTTAAACAGATTGGGCGGTTATCCAAGGCAATATCTAAGGCAATTGTTAACTGGCTGTTGCGCAGTTTGATGATTTTGGGACGCCGCCGTTCCCGTCTGGCTCAAGCAGGTTTTGTGTTGCCAACGGTGGTAATGGTGACCTTGGTAGTGGTTTTACTGACGACAGCAATTATGTTTCGGTCGTTTGATCGGTCGAAGAATGCTAGTAATGTCAGGGTGAATGAGGTGGTTTTGAGGGCGGCAGAACCAGCGCTGGATAGGGCTAGGGCAAAGATGGATGCTTTGTTTGATGACCCAAGCCTTCCCCGTTCAACACCTTCAGAAGGACCTTTATCTGGTGCTTTAAGTACTGCTAGATACCAGTTTCCTGATGAGGAGCGTTTAACAGTTAGTTATGACATTAACGGTGGTGGTGTAAACCCAGATACTAGTGTTTCTCTAGTAGACCAGGAAACAATAAACAGCGCTTGGAGATTTCCTGTTGATACAGATAATAACGGTAGTTATGATAGCTTAACTCTGTACGGTATCTACTTCCGTAGTCCGCAACGTAACCCAACAACAGGAGACTTTAATAGACCAAGAAATCCCTTAGAGGCAAGAACACCACCAATGGATAATGCAGGGGCTGGTGGTATTTGTGAAGCAGCTGTGGGAACAAGTGCTGGCTTGGTGGGTAGTTCTAGTTGGTACAAAGCTGACGGCAAACTAAAGAAAAGTTTCTTTGTTTTTGTAGCTAGTGTGCCTATTACTGATAAAACAGGTCTGCCTGGGGCAGATAAACCATATGAAATCTACAAAGGAAATCAAGGTTTTTCGGCCCTAGAATATCAGCAAGACCGAGCCTTAATTCCCTTAAGTAACAATGCGGTTTGGTTTGATGATGATATAGACATTAGTAGGCTACCAACTTTTCGTTTGAATGGTAGGGTATTTAGCAACAGTAACTTACTTGTAGGTGCAGGTAATGCCGATAACCCAGTAACTTTCTACCAAGTTAGTAGCCCTGATTCCTGTTATTACGAAGCAGAGAACGCCAAGATAGTTATAGCGGGAAATGTGGCAAATGGAGGAACAACATCTACCGCTGATGCGGGTGGTAATGTTAATGTCCATCTCTTTAAAGGTAAAGGTCTGGCCAACGACCCAACTAAAGTAGGTGGTGGAGTTAGGCAGATTAACAGCACTAACAAAACCATTGAAGAAGCTGGAGGAAGCCTAGTTGCCTACAACTCCTTGGCTTATGAAGAACGCCTGAAAGCGCTTGTCGATGAAGCTCAAGCGGCAGGTCAACTCAAGGGTGACACATCAAAGACAGACGACACCTTCACTTTCTACAGAGAAATAACTCGCAGGGTTCCTTATGATGAGGTGGGTGTTGGTGGCGATGCTATAGCTGGTGCCGTCTTTGGTACTGATCTTGATGGAACAATCCTACCGCCACCGGAATGGATGCAGATTGATAACAACAATCTGGATTTGAAATATCAGGGTGCAGATGGAATATACTTGCTGGCAACTAATCCTAATGATGCTCAAGAAGTAGAAGATCTCTTGGGCGATCGCATCAAATTTGGTAACGGTTTACCCAAAGTTTGGTACGACAATGGAGATTTCCGAACTGATCCCCAACCAATAGTAAACGGTGCCAATAATGTAGTTTGGAACGGCGGTGTACAAGATCAGCGGACACGGGAGAGTTTAATCCAAGAAGTTCCTGACCTAGGTAAGAGTTCTCGTGACGGTTTCTGGGAAAAGGAAGCCGCGAAACAGCCTGATAACTCTCTTGATAATACAGGGGGATTGCGGATAGTTACCGGGGCAGGAATTTATGTTGATCAGGACAACCCTGCTGATGGTGGAGCTGAATTTATCAGACAAGATATTACCCCCGCTAATTTTGATAAGACTTCTTTTCTGCCCTATCCTAGTTTGATGCCAGGTTTAGTACGTGGTACCGATGTTCCTACCGATGCGATCATTACCTGGCCTGACACTCTACCCATGACTGGTGGCTTAGATGAAGTTAACGATCTAAATCGCAAAGGTGATCTGCTGATGAGGGCAACGGCAGTCTATCACTACAGGGGAGAGGCAGGACAGGCTCAGCTACCAATTGCCTGCGTTAGCAGCTACTACGATCCAACCAATGCAACTACGGCAAGAAATACAGATGGATTACCAGACGTAAGTGGTGGTCTTGACGACGACACTGATCCTGATACCGATATTAACGTCTTGGCAGATGGTTTAGCACCAGGTACTCAGCCTACTACTGCTGAGGGGGCTCGTTCTAATAATGGTGTTTCTTACCCTGCACCATTAAGCACAGAGGCAACTTATGTAGCGCAATTAGCCAGACAAGCGAAGTTGGTTTTCCCTAACGGAAGAAGTGTTAACCCGCTCTTAGGTCAAGCACTAGCGAAAGCAGACCGTACATCTAGAACCTGGGCAGAAAACTCAGCTATAGACAGTGCTGTTTGTGCTCTTGACATTCTTAACGCAAGCATTACCCCAAGCGATGCTCAAGTTCCCCATGGAGCAATCAAGGAAGCAGCGTTTCTTAATGCTAGGGAAGTTAAATCCATTAATGCTTATGATCCAGATGCGTTAGATGACACCGAATTAGATGGTTTAAGGGAAGCAGAAACCATCCCTGATTTAGAGAAACTTAGAAACAATGGTAATCTTACTGCAATCAACGGCACATTAGGAATTCCTGCATTTGATAGTGCACCAACCTCTTACACTCTTCCCCTAGAACAGCGCCAACCCTTAGAAGTTAGAGTTACAGAGATAGACCTCAATTTGCTTAGAGGAAAATCCCTGGGAGGAGCGCCGACAGAATATTTACTACCCAATAGTGGCATTATCTATGCTACTAGGGATGATGCACTGCCAGATAGAAGCAACGCTACTCTTGCAGATGGTAGTGATGGTAGTCCCCAAGAAAGTGCTGTTGACTTTCAGCTTGATCCAACTCGTCGCGCCAGCGGTATACGTTTGATTAATGGCTCTAACCTTGCACGGGATACTAATTACAGAATTGAAGAGAAGGGTTTAATACTAGCAACAGATTTACCTGTTTATATCCTGGGTGATTTTAACCTTCACGACCACGAAGAATTTACCAATGAATTAGACCCAGATTGGGGCGACTTCTATACAAGGACTGCTGCTCTAATCAATCCGAACTTCGCTTGTCGTGTAGGACAAACCCCTGATTGCACGGGTGATAACTGGCGACCAGCAACGATTATTTCTGACTCGGTTACACTGCTTTCGAGAGATAATCCGGGTACCGCAGATCTGGGAGGCTTCAAAGATGGTTTCCGCAACCAAGGAGACTTCGACCTAAGAAATAATATTGGTAACCTGGCAGTAGATTCCCGCTTGAGCAATGGGTTCTGGTTCAATAACTTTGTCACTAGTGCTAATGACTGGTTTGCTGCCAATGGTTTGCCGGCCGAGGCGAATAAGAATTCTTACTTAACCAATGGGGTAACACCAATTCAGCGACGGGCAGAAGAGTTTCCAGAGTATGTGATGGAAATTTGCCGCAAGGTTCCTGTTTCTGAATGTGGACCGAGTGATTGGGTTGTTGGGTATGACGTAAATGGAGATGGAAATCTTTATCAAGATACCAATGCCAACGGAATTATAGAAGCAGCGGAATATGACGTAAATACAATTCCGGGACTGGGTACTATCAGGGAAATAGACATCAAGGCAAATCAACTAGGTCAAGTACTGACTAGCTTGAATGGAGGAGCAAGAGTACTTAACAACACAAATATCGCCACCGTTAGCGGTGCGAAGAATGACCTAAGTTTATTAGGAGCAGGTACTACTGCTAGCTCAGCTTTAGAAGTCGATGAGAGACGCTTTGCCCGTCGAGTTGCCTTTGCACGTAACGAAAGGGACTTACTTGTAACAGTTCCAGTTGGCACAGGTCAAGTTGCTAAACCTCTGGGGGTAGGATGCCCTCTAGACCCAACAGGTACAACTTTTGCTGGTAACGGATGTACTTATCCTGCTGGGGGTAATTTCAATGTAAATACCCATTACGGTAAGCCTGCTGACAATGCTCTCTGGTTCAGAACAACGGAGAATAAAAATGGTAACCCAGGAGCTTTAGGTAATATTAAATACCGCGACGACAGACCTCTTTACTACAATACAGAGTTAGAGACTGATCTAAATTCTTCTGAAAATCAGGTACTTTTACCCGGTATTCCCGAACCGCAAAGTGTACCTGCTCTAGCTAGGCTCAACGGTAATGATATTGAAGGGTTTACTGCCAACGATCCTTCAGACTATGCAGTATGTACAGCTGTACAAGATTCACAGGCATACGCTCCTACTCCAGGAGGTAACTGTCCTGCCCCAACAGTAACTAGGATTGGTTTAGCGGTGGACGCTTTACTAACTCTTACTCCAGATCTAGTTGATGGTTGGAATGGCATCGACCCAAAAATATTGGATGCAACTACCCCTGAAAATGCACTGGAGTTACCTAACTTAATTAGAGATGTTGACAATAACGGTGTCTATGTCTACGAACTTCCAGCTACTGGTCTTGCCCAAACAACAGCAGCAAACCTAACTCTAAGAGGTACAGCAGGTACTATTTTTGTCCTCAAAGCACCAGCAGGTAGCCCTATCAACTTTGGTAATGGAGTTAATTTAACTCTCGATGGAGTTGATCCAAATAACCTGTTCTGGGTATCGGATACAGGCATGGACTTTGGCAGTGCCAGTAACCAATTAGCTGGAAACTTCTTAGGTAAGGGTAGTTTAAGTATTACAGCTAGCACCAAAATAATCGGAGGCCGCATACTAGGATTTGCCACTGGTTCTGTACCAACAGGCACACTGACAGCTATGACCGCCACGCAACCACAGTTAACACCAATCCTGCAAATTCACTCTCCCGGAGTAGAGGGACAGCCAGATAATAATATTAATGAAGCCTTTGAAGGACTACTAGAAGAAAACAACTGGTTGCAAAAAGCAGAAACAACAATCTTTAACGCAGTATTCGTTACAGGTGACTCTCCCTCTAAACCAAATGAGTGGGGAGGGGGTTTAGGTAACTTCGTGCGTTTCCTAGAAAGCTGGGGTACTGAACCCGCTGATCGACAAACTGCCGAAATTAATGGCAGCTTTATCCAAACAAGGAAAAGTTCTTACACCACAGCTCCACTTCTAGCAACTAACCCCACATTAGAGGCAACTCTAGACACATCCCTGTTCTACGATGGCGCGGGTACTCCTCACGACAAGGAGGGTGGTTTTAAATATAGAGGAGGAGCCGTTGTACAAGGTGCGCCCTACTATATGCCACCGACAAGAACTTGGGGTTTTGATGTAGGACTGCTGACTCAGTTACCTGACTTATTCTCTCAAAGGTTCACTCAGCCACCAGCAGGTGAACCAGACGAATTCTTCAGAGAAGTAAGTAGAGATGACCAGTGGGTTCAAACTCTGTTGTGTGCCAAAACAGCAACAGGTAACGCCTTACCTGATGACCAACGCCCAACCCAATTTTGCACTGCTAACACTGGTGGTTGATGATGAATAACAAACAAAAGCCAAGTTTCTCTCAAACAAGCCAGTCCGGCTTTACTATCATCGAGTCCTTGGTGGCAATCATGGTGGTGTCAATTTTATTGATATCAATAGCACCAGTTATTGTCCTCTCGGCAGCAACCAGGCTCCAAGCCAAAAGAATAGAACGGGCAAGTGAAGCAGCAAGAGGCTACATTAATTCTGTCCAAGCCGATGCACTTCTCGATCCACCAATCAGTGATGCCACCCAGATTAATGCCGTTCCTGCCCCTACTGTGGGGGCTTTGAGCTGCCCTGGTGATGATTACTGCACAGCACCAGCCGCTCCCGCCGCTAATTACAATTTGTACTGCTTTGACAATGATGGGGGAGGATGCAACAGCATGATGGATATGGTTGTTCAGGCATTTGGTTACAACCCAACAGCAACAGATCCTGATAATAATATCAATGCTCTCAAGGGTTATGAGCTAGGTATAAGAGTCTACAGGGCTGATGGTTTTAGTGAAACAGCTCTAGTAACACAAGCACAAAGAGGCAGCAGACAGGTTGCAGCCACCGGAGGATTAGGCGATCGCCAATCACCTCTAGTTGAAATGACTACAGTCATCACTCCCGGTAAACCAACCTCCGAGAATATACGCGATCGCATTTGTGGTGGTCCTTGTCCAACACCATCACCATCACCATAAGCAAGGAAACCATTTTTCTATCAGTCAGAGGGGAAACCTTAGCATGCTCCGTCCATTCAAATTTATTCTCAAAAACCAGTTAAAACTAGAAAGCTCAAGACGGGAGAAAAAGATTGGCGGTTTTACCCTGATCGAACTTTTGGTAGGAATGATCTTAGCTGCTCTTGTCATCACACCATTGTTAGGTCTGATGATCAACGTCCTAAAGACTGACCGTGACGAGCAAGCCAAGTCAAACTCTGAGCAAGAACTCAAATCAGCGGTTGATTACATTTCTCAAGACCTGCAACAGGCAGTTTATATCTACGATCAAGATGGTTTGAATCCCCCTCCACCTGGCATACAAAACCAAATCCCACCCCAAAAAGACGCACCTCGTTGTGATGATGCTGCTACCTGCACTCCAGTTCTAGTTTTTTGGAAACGTAGGCTACTTCCTGATGCAATTCCTGTTGTAGGTGGCGGCAACAATGATACTTTTGTCTACTCCCTTGTTGCTTACTATCTAGTTCAAACTCCTGATAACACCTGGTCTAATGTTGCTCGCATTGGTAGGTTTGAAATAAGAGGTGGAGTTACTGGTGCTAATCCACCTTTTGATAATGCTGATGAAGGCTTTGCACCATTAGACCTCACAGGAGCTGGCAGTCTACAGAATAAAATGAATAGGTGGGAAAGCGATGCTGCTGATTTCACTCAACAGGCCGAAGTTTTGATTGACTATATCGATATACCAGATCCAGCCTTAAATGATCCGACGAATAATGATATTCCACCAGGCGGAATAACTTGCAAGCCAGATGAGCAAAGAATACCTGCTGATCTGGACAAAAACAGCTTCTACGCCTGCGTGAATTCGGCAGAAAATTACGCACGACTTCACATTAGAGGCAACGCACAAGCTCGTATTCAGAAAGATCTTACAAAGAGAAACTATAGATCTACATTTTTCCCAACAGCAACTATTCAAGTTGAAGGAAAAAGTAGCTTGCCTCAATAGCTGTTGAGAATAGCTCAATCTATCAATGGGATAATAAAAATATGAATATACCAAACTATATGAAAAAATTAAATCCCATATCCCATCAAAAAGCAACTCAACCAGAGCAGAAACTGGCAAAGCAATTAGCTTGGCTGGCTAAGTATCAGCGATCGCACTCTGTAACTAATTCAGGATTTACCCTTATAGAAGTTATAGTAGTAGTCCTAATTATCGCCATCTTATCTACAATTGCCGCTCCAGGCTGGCTAGGTTTTCTCAGTCAACGTAGAGTAAACGCAGCCAATGAAGACATCTGGAGTACCCTACAAAAAGCGCAGACTGAAGCAAAAAGAAGAAAACTCAGCTACAGCGTCAGTTTTAGAACAGATGGTGGTGTTCCCCAAGTAGCGACCTATCTGTCAAAAAATCCTGATGGTACTGACAAAACTATTGCTGACATAGATGCCAATACCTGGAAAGTTTTAGGTAAAGACTTTGAACTAAAACCAGGGCAAGTTGTACTTGGAACAAATATAACTGGCGATAATGAAGGTGATAACGACATTAATTATGCCCTAGAGACAGAAGAACAAACCATCACCTTTGATTACCAAGGGAATCTTGCAGGAGACACCACAATTCCTAATGATGGTTTAATCATAGCCGCAGCTGCACCTCGAACAGACAATGCCGACCAGCCTATTGAGTCAACAATGCGATGTGTCAAAATGAGAACTATTATCGGGTCAATGCAAATTGGACGAGGAGCAGAAGAGTGTAATCCTGATCCCTGAAAAATTACTGTAGTACTTATAAAAAAATTTAGTAAGCGACTTTTACCGCTGTAGACTTAAGTCCACAGCTAATAGCAGAAGTCCACTCAAGTGGACTGAAATTCAAGTATTGTCTGCATTTAGTCCTCTTTTAGAGGACTTTCGCTATTAGCCAGGGATTTGAATCCCTGGCGGCCCTTAACTAAACAAATAACTAAGACAAAACCCCAAAAAATATAACCGTAAAAACCCTGACTTTTTCTCCAAGTTAGGGTTTTTTATTTTTCCGCATTTTCACCCTGTCCATTGCCAAGACATCGAATTAAATTTGAGTAATAAAACTTGATTCAAAAACAACAGATGTCATTATATAGCAATAGTAGTAATAAACTCCCATCTTCAACCAGTGGATTTACTCTACTCGAACTAATAATTGTTGCTTTAATAATCGGTATCCTCAGTGCGATCGCAACTCCTGCTTGGATTGGTTTTACTGAACGTCAGCGCCTCAGCGTAGCTCAATCTCAAGTTTACAGAGTAATGAAACAAGCCCAAAGTAATGCCAAAAGAGACAAAATTACTTGGCAAGCCAGCTTTCGAGAACAAGATAATATTGTGCAATGGGCAATTCATCCAGCCAGTATTAATTCCAATAATGCTAACTGGCAAAACCTAGAATCAGGTATTCGCATAGATCAGGAAACTACCCTAGTAAAAACAGACAATGTACGCAGACTTCGTTACAATTACCAAGGCTGTCCAGTTTACCAACTCGACGACCAATGCACCCAAACAACCATCCGAACCAAAGGAAGAATAACCCTATCAAGTACTAACAGTGGTAAGACTAAACGCTGCGTAATTGTCTCCACCCTGTTAGGAGTACTACGAACTTCCCAAGAACAAACTAAGGCTGATAGAAAAGGAAGATATTGTTATTAGGGCTTGTTTAAAAATTCCTGTAAGGGCGAAGCATTTGCGCCTAGATTTATAGGTAAGATAAGGATTTTTATCTGCAAATGCTTTGCCCCTACCCAACCTACAATTAATTTTCACTACTGTCTAAAAAACCCTCTCCGAAAATACGCCAAGGGCCATCACCATTTTCCGTTAGGTCACAATCTTCCACTTTGACTTTACCATAGTTGTAAACTGCGATCGCCTCTCCCCCATTGCGATTAATTTGACAGCGTCGAACCTCCACTTGGCTACCTTGTCCTACTCCTATCCCCGCATGACCATTACCGAAAATTTGGCTATCTTCTAAAATTCCTTCAGCACTACTAGAAATCCAAACTCCATTCCATTTACCATCGTGAATGTGGCAACGGCGAATCACAGCATGAACATTAAAACCGCAAATCCTCATCACAGTGTAATCGAAAGATTTTATATCACAATCTTCTACCACTAACTGTCCTTGTCGGCTTTCTAGAGTGTAGTTTCTACCCCTAGCACGCAAGGTCAAACCCCGGATTAGAGCATAGTCAGTCTGTATCTGAATGCAACTAGAATCAACACTCTCGATAATTGTCGGTTCTTCAGAACTATTACCAATAAGTTCTACCGGCTTATTAATAACCAGACTTTCCTTATATAATCCAGGACGCACTACAATTGACGTACCAGGTTTAGCATTTTTAATAGCTTCACCAATGGTCGAGTAGTCACACTCGCCAGTTTTGGCAACAACTAGGCTATTACTCTTCAAAATCTCTAAATTAGGAGTTAATTCCTCAACAGGTTTAGAGACTTCAGCCAATTGAGACTTTAATTGCTCCTTTTCGAGATTAGTAGCTTCTAACTGAGCTAGCAGTTGAGCAATTTCTCCTGAAAATTGCTCAGGAAGTTCTGAAAGCTTTTCTTGTTCTTCTTCGGCTTGGTCTTGTTGTTGAGATAACTCCCTTTGCAGCTGGTAAATATTCTCTTGTAGTTCAGAGCGTTGTTGACTAACTGCTTCAAGCTGACTTTCTAGCTCTGAGCATTGTTGGGTAGCAGTTTCTAATTGACCCTGTAATTGTGAGCGTTCCTCGATAGTAGTTTCTAGTCTACCTTCTTGCTCCGTGGCCTGCTCCTGTACTCGTGAAAGTTCCTGAATAAAACTTTCTAGCTGATTTTGTATTTGAGAAACCTGTTCTTGCAGTTGCGATCGCTCTTGAGTAAGATCATCTAATTGGCCTTGCCGCTGAGTAACTTGAGACTCTAGTTGTGAGTTTTCCTCTCGTACCTGCTGCAATTGCTCTTGCTCTTCGTGCAACTGAGCTTCGAGTTGAGATAAAGCAGTTTGGGCACGTTCTTGGTTTGCCCTGTGGCTGGTATTGAGAATCCTTCGGGTAATTAGGCCAGTGGCGATTGAACCAACTATTAGACCTATCAGCAGAAATAAGAATGCTTCCATGGGCTAGCCCCTTAGGTTAAATTCAGTTAGAGTTCAAACGCTTAGAGATTTGATTAATCAATCCAATCCCCAAAGCACCGGCCATCAGTAGACCAATGGCTGGAGTAAATACAGGTTCCCAAAGGCTGTACCATAGCTCTAGTCCTAGGGAAAGACCAAAGGAATGACCAACAACGGCAATCACGAGCCAAACAAAGCTCAACAGCACCAGAAATACATCTGCCACTAACAACTTGTTGAGTAACCCGATTATTTTATCTTTCATCGTGCTAACAATAGTTAACTACCCGTAATAATTAATGCTAGGACAGGTAACATCTTTCACTTCTAGCGATCGCATTATGTCTAGATTTTGCTTTAGACTTTACCATGCCATCAGCGTGGCTATACTCACACTTACCACGGGTTGTTCTTGGACATCAATACCTAAGCAGGTGAGTGGCAATGACTCGTCTACCAGCCCTAGCAATTCTCTTGTCTCAGCCGAGACTCCCAGCCTTTGTCAGCAAGTTGATCCCTTCAGTAAAGCGATTAGCAAAGCTAGTAGCGCCGCCAACCTTGCCCAATCTGCTCAATCTCCCCAAGACTGGGATTTAGTCGTCTCGCGCTGGATTCAAGCAATTGAGAGCATGCAAGCAATCCCGGCGCAAAGTCCGAAGCGAACCTTTGCCCAAAAAAAAGTTACTGAGTATTTACAAAACTTAGAAGTTGCCCAGCGCAAAGCCTCAAATAGCAATTCCCAGCTACCCTTTACCAGTTTCAATAATCAAATTCTCGACGAACAGCTCTTACTGTATCTTTCCTACATTGCGGCGGTAGGGCCACCAGATGTTTTAATAGTCGGTAGTTCCCGTGCTTTGCAAGGAGTAGATCCTCAGCAGCTGCAACAAGCTTTAGCTCGGTTTAATAAAGGTAATCTAAAAATCTTCAACTTTGGAGTCAATGGCGCAACTGCTCAATTGGTTGACTTCCAGCTACAACAACTTTTGAGTTCTGAGCAATTACCTCGTCTAATTATCTTCGCTGATGGAGTAAGAGCTTTCAATAGTGGACGCACGGACAAAACCTTTAACAGTCTTATCCAATCTACAGGCTACCAACGTTTGCTCTCAGGGGTGCGTCCCACCCTTCCCAATTATGAAGCTGAGGCTGCACCTCAATGTGAAGTTCTGCAAAAGACGGAAATTTCTAGCCTCACCGCCGATAAATCTGTTGTTCCCGTTGCTCTAGACAGTTCAAGCACCGATTCTAACTACTGGCGACTAACACGAGTCTCCTACGAAGCAACTGAATCTCCCTTACCATTCCCTGCGGAGAGATTACTTTTAACCCAGTTAAAGGGAGCAGACGGCCCCCAACGCCTGAGCTTAGTACACAGCGTAACTGGTTATAGTAGCTTTGCCGTAGATGCCAATGGCTTTTTGCCCGTCGATAGCCGCTTTGCCCCAGAAACCTACTTTCAGACCCATCCTCAAGTGCCGGGTCTATATGATGCCGATTATCAACCCTTCAGTTTTGCTGGTCAACAAGCGGTTGCTCTCAACTCAATTCAAACCTTGGCTCGCAGGCAAAATATCCCCTTGGTGATTGTCAATTTGCCCTTAACTAAAGAATACCTAGACCCCTTGCGTCTTAGCAAGGATAGACAATTTAGGCAGTTGATGCAAGGACAAACTGGGAAAGGATTAATCTTTATCGATTTAGCCGAGAAATGGAAAACTGAATATAAGTATTTTGCTGATCCTAGCCATCTTAATCGCTATGGAGCCGCAGCTGTCGCTAGCCAGTTAGCTGCTAATGGGGAAATTCCTTGGCCAGAAACAGTTAAAGCAGGGGAGAGATGAGGAGATAAGCACAATACCTTTGGCAAAATATGGGCAAATTCAGCTGGAGACAAGGGTCATGGTTTACAAAACTTACTCTGGCCATGACAGGTATGGCGACGTTCGCCATAGCGGGTGTAACGATATCTCATCTTCGTTATCAAGCTTTCTTCATTGCGTTGGCTGCTCTGACAGCTAGTATTTTACTCACCCGCTGGTTGAGTTGGTTAATTGCTCAATCAGTTAGCGACCTATCTGCTCAACTGAGTAAAAGCGAAGCAAGAAATCAAGCCTTACTTGAAGCCATCCCTGACTTAAAATTGCGATTCACTCAAGACGGTATTCTCGTAGGTTTTAATGCCTCACAAGAAAACAAACTTCTAGAGTCTGCTGATAATTTGTCAGGAAAAAAGATAGTCGAGGTATTACCAAACAAGGTTGCTCAGCTTTATCTTAACTACGGCAAAAAAGCTCTCCAAACTGGCAATTTACAAATTTTTGAGCATGGAAGATTAATTGGGGGTAAGCAGCACCATTTTGAAGCACGAATTGTTGTCAGTGGTGAAAATGAAGTCTTAGCAATTGTGCGTGATCTCACCGAGAGCAAGTTGGTACAAGTTGAACTGCAACAAGCCAAAGAGGAAGCTGAGGCTGCGAGTCGTTCCAAAAGTGCCTTTCTGGCTAGCATGTCCCATGAGCTAAGAACACCCCTCAATGGCATTTTAGGCTTAAGTGAGTTGCTGCGAGAGGATGCCGAGGAGTTGGGTTATACTGAGTTCGTTACTGACCTACAACAAATTCGGGAATCTGGTTTACACTTACTTAATTTAATTGGAGACTTGCTTGATATCTCTAAGCTAGAAGCTGGCAAGATGGATTTGTACCTAGAAAGCTTCGATATCTCTACACTGATAGTTGAAGTCCTCAACACGCTCCAAACCCTAGTAGCTCAAAAGAGTAATACTTTAGAATTACACGGTACTAGTTCTCTCGGCACAATCGTAGCTGACCGGACAAAAGTTAAACAAATTCTCTTAAATCTGCTCAGTAATGCCGCTAAGTTTACCGAGTTCGGTTTAATTACATTCACTGTAGTTCGTCAAGAGGGAAGTGACAGTAAGGAAAGAACACAAGCATCAGAATTAGCAGTAGTACATTCCCCATTCCCAACCTTGCCAGATGATAAAGTTAGTAATTACCCAGTATTTGAAACTTCAACTCCATCTCAAAGCTCAGATTGGATCATTTTTCAGGTAACTGATACCGGCATTGGTATGACCCCAGACCAAATAGAAAAAGTCTTTCATCCTTTTACTCAAGCAGATAACTCCACCACTCGCAAGTACGGGGGCACTGGTTTAGGACTAGCGATTAGCCAACGCTTCTGTGAGATGATGGGGGGGAAAATAACTATCGAAAGTGAGATTGGTGTTGGTTCTACCTTTACTTTTTACCTGCCAATATTAGTTGAGAATTGAAAATTGTTAAATTGCTGCCTTTATTTTCCTATTTTTCCTCTGACTGCCAAATTCTAAAACTCAGGACTTTATGCCTCACCAATTTGAGAACTGCTATATATCTTTATAATAGTTAGATATTGGCTAAACCAGACTTAATAGTTTCTACTAGTTCTCCTTCTGACCAAGGTTTAGATAAACAGCGATAAATATTTGCCTGTTCTTGAGCTCTTTTTATTGCCTTTTGATCAGCTTGACCAGTCAGCAGGATTTTAATAATTGCCGGAAAGCGTTGATGCACACGAATCAAAAACTCATCCCCCTTCATTCCAGGCATTAACCAGTCGCAAATAATTAAAATAACTTTGGTTTCCTCTTCAGTCAATTCATCAATTAGCTCTAGAGCATCATCTGCATCATCGGCAAGTTCGTAAAGGTAGGCATTACCAAACTCTTCCTTGAGTTGCGTTTTGAGGCTATCTAAGATTACTTTCTCATCATCAACGCACAAAATAGCTGCTTTAGACATCTTCTGTCTCCTTAATTATTTGCATTGGCAGAAAAACTTTAAATGTAGTTTGACCAGGTCGGCTTTCTACTGTAATTTTACCAGAATGCTTGTCAATAATTTTTCTAACAATATCTAACCCTAAGCCGCTGCCTTCACCGGGCGGCTTAGTAGTAAAAAATGGTTCAAATATTTTAGCTTGAATTATCTCGCTTATTCCCTGACCACTATCGGTGATGCTAATAACAGCCTGATGTGCTTGTTGAGTTACATCAATAGTTAATATTCCCTGATTATCCATTGCTTGTAAGGCATTATGAATAAGATTTGTCCAAACTTGATTAAGTTCATCAGGGTAACATAAAATTGGCGGCAACTCTGCATAGTTACGCGTAACTTCTACGCCATGTTTAATTTTATTTTGATAAATGGTCAATATAGTTTCAATACCCTCAACTATATTTATTTTCGTCATTTCACTTGACTGTTCATAATGGGCGTATTTTCTTAAAGAAAATACTACTTTAGATGCTCTCTCCATAGCTAATTTAATAGTTTTTGTCCCTCTTTGTATCCCAGAAAGTTTATAGGCTACTTCAATAATGTAGAGGCTGTCATGCCTGTTTAGAAGCAACCAATAATCATCAACCTCATTATAAATACCCATGTCTGTTAACATGTCAGCAATAAGTTCGTACTCCTCAATATCTCGTTCTTCTAGTTGACGCATTAATGCTCTTTTTAGTTTACGCTCCTCCTTGGCAGGAATTGTTGTTGTTTTCTTTAGGGATCTTTTTACTAAATCCAAAAAAATCTGCACTTCTTCGGGGGTAAGTAGTTGAAACAATTCTGGCAAATGTTCTAAAGTTTGCTGTAAGAATTTGGAAATATTTCCTACCGATGAATTAATTGCTCCCAACGGAGTATTAATTTCATGGGCAACCCCTGCAACTAGTTGTCCCAAAGCTGCCATTTTTTCTGACTGAATCAGTTGGTCTTGGGTTGCTTTCAGTTCTCGCAATGTTTTTGTTAGAGTTTCATTAGTTTGAGCTAAGTCTTTATTTTTTTCTTGGAGGCTACTTTGCAGATGTTGTAAAGCTAAGTGGGTTTTTACTCTAGCTAAAACTTCTTCTACCTGAAATGGTTTAGTGATATAGTCTACACCTCCAACGGTAAAAGCCTTGACTTTATCAAGTACATCATTAATAGCACTAATGAAAATTACTGGAACATTTTGGTTCTTTTCACTAGCCTTGATATTTTGACAAACTTGATAACCATCCATTTCCGGCATCATAATATCTAGTAAAATCAAATCAAGGTTAATAGCTTGGGCAACTGATAAAGCTTGGGAGCCATTGCGTGCTGGTCGAACGCTATATCCTTGCTGAGTAAGAATTCCTGTTAAAAGGCGCAAATTAGCCGGAGTATCGTCAACAATTAAAATATTTGCTTTCGTAGAATTTATTTGCTGATTATCCATAAAATTTATATCTGAAAGTTTACTGTATTATCTAATAATTAGATTGAATGGTTGCTGCTTGCACTAAGGTGGTAATTTTTCCATAATCAAAGTCATTAGCTAAAACGGCTAATGCATCAGCGAGAGTAATATTGTAACTGCGAATTTCATTAATATAGTCATCAATCTCTTTCATGTCGGCTAGGTTTGCCGCATTTACCAAATTAGCCAACAATTCTTGGGGTATATCTGCAAAAGCAGATGGGTTCAAACTATCCCTAATATTGAGCTGAGACTGAGTTGCTATGCTTGTAGCACGGTCTTCCTCATAGACATAACGCACTCCCAGATATTTGTGCATAGCAACAAAGAGGTCTTCTTCTCGGAAAGGCTTACATAAAAAGTCATCACAACCAGCCGAAAGAACAACCGATCGCTCCTCTTCCATTACACTAGCAGTCAGAGCAATAATAGCAGTAGCTTGACCTTTTGTTGTAGATTTAATATGTTGCGTTGCCTCATAACCGTCCATTATTGGCATGCGCATATCCATCCAAATTAAATGAGGTTCAAAAGTTTCCCAAACTTCTATTGCCTCTTTACCATTACTAGCTTCTCTGAGTTCAAAACCTAAAGGATTAAGCATTTGAATCAGCAGTTGGCGATTAATTGGTTTGTCATCAACAATTAGGATGCGATAACGAGGTTGGTTTGCTTCTAGAGCAATAACCCTATTTGTCGGCTGTTTACTTTCAAGTTCAGCTGTATCTGCTACCCTGACAGCAACATCAAATTTAAAAATGGTGCCACGTCCTACCTCCGAACTAATACGAATATCACCCCCCATTAGTTGTACAAATTTGCGGCTAATCGGTAAACCTAAACCTGTTCCTTCTTGTGCTTGTTTGCCAGTTTCCGTTTGCACAAAAGCCTCAAATAAACTGTCCAATTCTTCCGGCGCAATACCAGGGCCAGTATCCTCTACCTCGAAGGTGATAAGTTGCTGAGGGGGTGAGGAAGATGGGGGAGATAGGGGAGATGGGGGAGATGGGGGAGATGAGGAAACTCGCACTGAA
Source organism: Coleofasciculaceae cyanobacterium (assembly GCA_049683475.1). GTDB lineage: Bacteria > Cyanobacteriota > Cyanobacteriia > Cyanobacteriales > Coleofasciculaceae > JBAUJE01. Next base: position 19,552 of record JBAUJE010000090.1, read on the forward strand.
ACACCTCCAGATTGAGTAAATTTGAGGGCATTGTTGAGCAGGTTAATTAGGACTTGACGTAATTTGACTTCATCAGTGCCTATATATCTAGGGAGATATTCTGTGCGCTCAAAAATTAACTGTAATCCCTTATCTCCAGCCTTAAGCCGAAACATATATTCTAGATCATCAAGTAAGCGGTAAAGATCAAAGTTTTTTGGGTTGAGGGTGATGCGTCCTGCTTCAATTTTAGATAAATCTAAAACATTATTAATTAGGGTGAGCAGGTGTTCTCCACTACGGCTAATGATATTGACATTTTCTTGCTGTTCTAGGGGAAGCACTTGGCTACGGGTCATTAGTTGAGAGAAGCCAAGAATTGCGTTAAGGGGCGATCGCAACTCATGACTCATATTAGCAATAAAAGTGCTTTTGGCTTGGTTTGCTACCTCAGCTTTTTGTTTGGCAATAGCTAACTCTGCTGTGCGTTCTTCAACTCGCTCTTCTAGATTAGTAAAGGATTCTTGCAGTTGATGAGCCATACTATTGAATGAGTTGGCTAGTTCTCCTAGTTCATCAGAGCGTTTAATATCTACTGTTTTATCCCATTCTCCTTTCGCAATTGCTTTCGCTGAGTTGTTCAAGCGTAAAATTGGTCGAATCACTCCACGAGCAGTTAAAATACCGACCATAATAGCTACAAATAAAGCACCAATACACAATAAAGTTGTCGTTCGAGTATTGGCATTAATTTCCTTCATAAAAGCAGCTTCTGGCACAACTACCACAATTAGCCAATCCAAGCCAAACTCATCTTTAAAGGGTTTTACTTTTACAAATTGCCGTTTGCCATTAATCGTAAATTTCAGTTGCTGTTGACTGAAAAATTGTGTTTCTTGATTAAATTTATCACTTAAGTATTGAGCAGTGGCTTGAGTTAAATTATTAGTGCTTTCAATTGCTTTAACCTGTTCTGCGCCATATTTTTTATCGAGTTTACGAAATGGTTGCTCACCTGTAGAAGTAGCAACGAGCATACCTGAACGCTCAACAATGAAAACTTGCCCTGTTTTACCAAATTGGAGGCTTTGCAAAAAAATGCCAATTTGGGATAGATTGATGTTAGTAAGCAGTACCCCTTGTAATTCACCCTGTTGGTCATAGAAAGGCATGGAGGCACCTAGATAAGAGGTAAGACCAGCCGTGTTAGGATAAATTTCGCTCCAAGTTGCTTTGCCTTTAGCTACGGCAGCTTTATACCAAGGGCGAGTACGGGGGTCAAATTTAATCTCGTCTAGTATTTCTTGGCGCTGACCTAATTGATTAGTGGAATAGGTATAAAAAATATGATTACTAGCTTTCGTTGATACCCTCAGAGTTAGGGTGTTATCATCAAATCTTTCCGCACCAAGATTATCTTTATTTTCTAAACCAAGCCCAGCAAAGGTTAGTTCATCAAATATCTGAATTTGTCGCCAAAAGTGCTGTTCTAAGGCAGGGACATCTTGTAAATTTAATTGACCCAGGCTAATAGCGGCAGCATTGCTCTGATTAACTAAATGGGGAATGGTCAAGTAAGTCTGCAAATTTTGCTCAACACGGGCACTAACTTCCTGGAGTAGTTGAGTTGTTACATCATTAACCGCTCTCTGTCCGTTTCTAAAGGAGAGATACCCTACTAATCCTACTGCTGCAAAAACTTGTGCAACAAAAGGAACAATCAGGACAGTTCGTAAGGGAAGCTGACTAGAAATATGAGCAACTGAGCGGTATAGTAGTTTAATATTGAGTAACATAAAGATAGCTCTCAAAAAATTATTATCACTGTGTTTGTTGTCTGGTGCTGTGGCATTTTTTTAATTTAGTAATGGATAAAGCAGGTGGGTAAGCTGAGGGAGGTAGGCAAGCAGGAGAAGATGAAAGCAACAATTCACCATCTACAATTGTCAATTTAACAATTGTCAATTTAAAAATGCTCTCATTTCAAAGCAAACTTTCCCGACTTTTTATTTCATTAAGTATTATTCTGATTTTATGCTTGGGTATTCACTTGCCTGTTACGAGTCAAAACCAGACGGAAATTCTCTGGGATAGTTGGGGTGTACCCCACATCTATAGCCAAGATGCGGAGGGTTTATTTAAAGCTTTTGGCTGGGCCCAGTCTGCTAGTCATGGGAATCTGGTATTACGGTTGTATGGACAGGCGAGAGGACAAGCTGCTGAGTATTGGGGGGAAAAATACCTAGACTCAGACCGATATGTGAGAAAGATGGGTATTCCAGCTAGGGCAAAGCAATGGTACGAAGCGCAAACTGCCCCGGTACAAAACTATCTTGATGCTTTTGCTGCTGGAATTAATGCTTATGCTCAGGAGAATGCAGACCAAATTGATGATCAGCTAAAAGTAGTATTACCCGTGAATGGGGTAGATGTGCTAGCCCATGCACAGCGAGTGATTCATTTCCACTTTGTTTTCAATCCTCAGCGGTTAGCCAGTGGCAATAATAATCCTAATCCTGGCTCCAATGCTTGGGCAATTGGACCTAATCGTTCTGCCAGTGGTAATGCGATGCTACTTGCCAACCCCCATCTACCTTGGTCAGACTTGTACCTCTGGTATGAAGCCCAATTGACGGCACCAGGGATTGATACTTACGGTGCTGCTTTGGTGGGGATGCCAATATTAGCGATCGCCTTCAACGATAATCTTGGTTGGACAGTAACTGTCAATACTTTTGACGGTGCAGATATCTACGAATTGGAACTGGTAGATGATGGCTACCGCTGGGATAATCAGGTTCTTCCTTTGACCAAGGAAAGCCAAACTATCTTAGTGAAGCAAGCAGATGGTTCTTTACAGCAAGAACAACTAGAGATACTCTCATCAGTTCATGGACCAATTATTTCTCAAACAGGAAATAAAGCTCAGGCGTTGCGGGTTGTTGGTTTAAATAAACCCCAGCTAGTGGGTCAGTTTTGGCAAATGGCACAGGCAAAGAACTTGAGTCAGTTTGAAGAAGCACTCAAGAGTTTAGAGCTGCCCATGTTTAACTTTATCTATGCTGACAGGGATGGTCAGATTTTTTATCTTTTCAATGGTCAAGTGCCGATACGTTCTCAAGGGGATTGGCAATACTGGCAAGGTGTTGTCCCTGGTAATACCTCCCAAACTTTGTGGACAAAATACCATCCATACCAAGACTTACCTCGCCTTCTGAACCCCCCTAGCGGCTGGTTGCAAAATACCAATGATCCTCCTTGGACAACGACTTTCCCCACCGTACTTAAGTCCCAAGATTACCCACCCTACCTAGCACCACCTTCTTTAGGAGAAACGGGGAAATACTTTCGGCCCCAACGTTCCATCAGCATGCTCAAAGAAAATGAGCAAATTAGCTTTGAGGAAATGATTGACTATAAGTTCTCGTCTCATTTGGAGTTAGCAGAAAGACTCTTAGAACAACTGGTTGCAGCAGCACGACAATTAGGTAATGAGTTGGCTCTGCAAGCAGCTGATGTTCTAGAAAACTGGGATCGTCAAGCCAATACTGACAGCCGAGGGGCAGTACTTTTCGCTTCTTGGGCAGGAACAATGCCCCCAGCTGACTTGTTTGCCACTCCTTGGCAGGAAAAATCTCCTCTCACAACACCCTCTGGTTTAGCTAATAAGGCCCTGGCAGTGCGAGTTCTAGAGGATACTGCTGCTCGCATGATGTTAGTTTACGGAACCCTAGACGTGCCTTGGGGTGAGGCAGTTCGCTTACGCTACGGCCAAGAAAATTTACCCGCAGCAGGTGCACCGGGGCAGTTAGGCAGCTTTCGAGTACTGTATTTAGCACCAGCCAGCCAAGGACGCTTCCGGACATTTGGAGGAGACTCCTACATTGAGGCAATTGAGTTTTCTCGTCCTGTCAAAGCTAAAGTTCTTAATGTCTACGGTAATGCCACTCAACCGGGTTCTTCCCATATTGGCGATCAACTGCCCCTCTATGCTCGCAGTCAGTTGCGGCCAGTGTGGCGGACTCGCCAGGAGATTTTAGCCCATCTCGAATCCCATCGGGTGTTTTGAGTTTTCCGCTGTCCCCTTTCCCTTTTCGTAAGTAAAAAAGCCACCCCTTAAGGTGGCTGAGACAAATATGAACCAGAGGTTAATAAAACTTAGCAATCTCTAACTTAGACATCGTAGTAGAGAGCAAACTCGTAAGGATGAGGACGCAGACGCATTGGGTTAACCTCATTGTCAAGTTTGTACTCAATCCAGTTTTGGATAAAGTCTTCGGTAAATACGCCTGTATCAGTTAAGAATTTCTGATCCTTTTCCAAACTTTCCAAAGCCGCTTCTAGAGAACCAGGAGTAGAAGGAATCTTGCTCAATTCTTCTGGAGAGAGGTCGTAAATATCGACATCAAGAGATTCACCGGGGTCAATCTCATTCTTAATGCCATCAATCCCAGCACAAAGCATAGCAGCAAAGGCGAGATAGGGGTTGCAAGTGGCATCAGGACAGCGGAACTCCAAGCGTTTGGCTTTAGGATTAGTGCCAGAGAGAGGAATACGAATTGAAGCAGAACGGTTACCTTGAGAGTAAGCTAAGTTCACAGGAGCTTCAAAACCAGGTACCAAGCGCTTGTAGGAGTTGGTCGTAGGGTTAGTTAAGCCTAACAGCGCTGGAGCATGCTTAAGAATACCACCGATGTAATTAAGCGCCATCTTGCTCAGGTTGGCGTAGCCATCACCCCAGAACAAGGGCTTGCCTTCTTTCCAAATAGACTGGTGGCAGTGCATTCCAGAACCGTTGTCGTTAAACACTGGCTTGGGCATGAAGGTAACGGTTTTGCCGTACTTCTTAGCCACGTTCTTAATGACATACTTATAAGTCATCAACCAGTCTGCGGCTTCAATCATAGGACCAAAGCGGAAACCTAACTCGTTCTGTCCACCTGTGGCAACTTCGTGGTGATGCTTTTCGATGGGTATACCGCACTCTGCCATAGTTAGCAGCATTTCGGTACGCATGTCTTGCATCGTATCAGTAGGAGGAACGGGGAAATAACCTTCTTTGTAGCGAGGCTTATTTGCTAGGTTGCCACCTGTTTCTTGCCGACCTGAATTCCAACGACCTTCAACGCTATCTACATAGTAGTAGCACTCGCTTTCGGTTTGGTCAAAGCGGACATCATCAAAAACAAAGAATTCAGCTTCAGGGCCAAAGTAGGCTACATCGCCAAGACCAGAAGTTGTCAGGAAATCAATTGCCTTTTGAGCAATGCTACGGGGATCGCGACTATACCATTCTCCTGTACGTGGCTCTTTAATTGAGCAAATCATGCTCAGGGTTTTTTCTTTCATGAAAGGGTCGATCCAAGCAGTTTTTGGATCGGGTACCATTGCCATGTCAGATTCATTAATTGCCTTCCAGCCGCGAATACTCGATCCATCGAAGGGCACACCTTCGTCAAAGGAGTTTTCGTCGATTTGATCGTAGTAGAAAGAGCAGTGCTGCCAGATACCTGGCATATCAATGAATTTGAGGTCAATGATTTTGATGTCCTGTTCTTGAACCATTTTCAAGACATCTTGTGGTGTTTCGGGCATGAAGAACTCCTTTTGTAAGTTTGACTACGTTTATGTACTTAGCTATTTTGCGGTTTTTTGCACTATTCGTGCCCCGCTTCTCTAACACTATTTTTCGCATGTTTAGCCGAATCAACGGCTAGCAAGTCTGCTGAATGGACTAGCTTCGGTAGTGCTTATCCTCTGCCTGTACCACAGCAGAGATACCAGGAACTAAAGCCAATCCCACCACGGGATGGCAACCACAAGGTTTATTTCTGCCCTTGGCTTGGTTCTGGCGATTAACTAACGAGGATAAAGCATTTTACCTTCCTAATCTTGTGGTTAATCCAGAAGAACTCAGCGCAAATGCTTCGCCTGCAAGAAATTGCAGCTTTGCCAACCAACCAATTTTGAGTTCCTTGTCTGAGTCTGGGTGACCTCAAAGTAGAACTGGGCATCTATCCTGTTAGCGGTAGCAATTATACCGAGGGTCTACCACCTTCGCAGATAATTTAACAATATTAGCCGGAATTGCTAGCTCGATAGCCGATTCAGTAGATATTAAGTATGGCAACTTTGGCTCTAGAACTAGGGACATCACAACGGTAGAATAAGGAAGGCAACAGGGGAAATCTAACCGTTAGGTTGCAGCAGTAGCTCAACCAGTTACGGTCAGCGGTGAGATAATCTCGTGAGATTATTAACAAGTTAAAAATAAATTGTTGTTGGGAGAGCAATTTCATGCGCGATGCAGTCACAAATTTAATTAAGAATTACGATGGTAGTGGTCGTTACCTTGATCGCAATGCCATTGATTCACTCAAGTCTTACTTTGAAAGCGGCACAGCGAGAATTACAGCAGCAACGGTGATTAATGGCAATGCCGCAGCAATTGTCAAGCAGGCAGGTTCACAATTATTTGATGAAGTACCAGAACTGATTCGTCCCGGTGGCAATGCCTACACTACTCGTCGCTATGCAGCTTGTCTGCGGGATATGGACTACTACCTACGCTATGCGAGCTACGCTTTAGTTGCCGGAGATACCAATGTACTTGATGAAAGAGTCTTACAAGGTTTGCGAGAAACCTATAACTCTTTGGGAGTACCCATTGCCCCTACTGTACGTGGCATCCAGATTATGAAAGACATTGTTAAAGCGATGGCATCAGAAGCTGGTGTGGAAAATACGGCTTTTATCGATCAGCCCTTTGACCACATGAATCGCGAATTTAGCGAACAGAGTATTTAGCTTTATCTCTATCTGGTGAGGTACAAAGCCCTGAATTTTAGGGAGTCGGGAGTCGGGGGAGATGAGGGGATGGGGAGAGTAACTAACTACCTCACCAATTCATCACTTCACCTCCTTCTCGGAATCAGGATTGGGAAGTCACCAAGAAAACTAAATTTACCTCACTTAAATGGGAATTGCTATAAAGCGATCGCTTCTCCTGTCGAACTAGTTGGAGGCGCGATTGCTTTTTTTTTTGATAGCTAGGAGGAATTATCTTGGAGTCAGATTAGTATCTGGGAGAATCTCAAAAATGAAAAGCCGCTCATTTGCTTCCTTGATTACCTTTTTCGCCTTTTTACCTACCGTCATCTTTCCTTCAGTCAGCTATGCTGAAGAGACAACCTTCTTCTGTGGTACGACCGAAGGTGTACCAGCTACTATTGCCCGCACCTCCCAGGGAGAAGTAGCGATGGTTCTTTGGAGTGCTGAGCAACTCAACCAGCCAGATTCTAACCCTGAACAACTTTGTCAAGAAGCATCACAAAGATTCCAGACTTATTACAACCAGGGTAAGCTTAATTACATCACCACGGGTAGGGTTAATCGTCAAAACGTTGCCTGTGTTGCCCAGCAAGAAGGGGGGGCTTGCAACGGCTTCTTATTTGCTCTCAATCCTGAGATTAAGCCTAAAGTTGCTTTGCAAAGGATGTTTCGTATTCGTGTTCCCTCGGCTGGCCCTATTAGTGAAACTGGAACTCCTCTTTACATTAATTTAGAACGGTATTTTAACGGCGAGTACCCAAGCACCACGCCCACGCATAACAACCGTTCGAGAGAATCCCAGTCTGAGGAGTTGCAACCCTAAAAGCGAGGAACTTAGGGATGAATTATTTCTACGGATTGTCGGCTACTATCATCGGTGTAGCAATAGTAGTCATGATACCAAACCCCATAGCTACAGCAGAACTTAACCAGCAGGCAATTGCTAATATTGCCCAAGAAGTTACAGTAATTATTGATGGGCAAAATCCTGGTTCTGGTGTAATTATTGATAAGGAAGGTAACAGTTACTCTGTCCTTACTGCTCAACATGTGGTACCGAGACAGGATGAATACGAGGTCGTCACCTCTGATCAAAAGCGGTATTTACTAGACTACAGTAAAGTTAAGTTACTACCAGACGTAGACTTAGCCATTCTTGAGTTTAACAGTCGAGAAAATTACCCAGTTGCCAAGTTAGGTGACTCTGATCAGGTAAGCTTGGGAAAGACAGTTTATGTGGCTGGTTGGCCTCATCCGGAAGCACCAATTACAGAAAGTATTTTTACCTTTGCTGGGGGTAATATCGCAGCTCGTCCCCCCAGACCTTTACCAGCAGGTTATCAGTTAATCTATACTAACATCACCCGTTCTGGGTCGTTTTAGTAGACCAGGTTATAAGTTTTGTAATTATCTATCTTTTAGTCCTTCTGGTCAAACTATAGTACATAGTGCGGGTATCGGTAAAGAGGCACTTTAGAATTATATAAGCAAGCTTTAGTGATACGACAAGAAGTTGGCGATTACGCAGAGCGTAGCGCCGAAAGCGGCGATCGCTTCGACCAAGGACGCACTCTTAATAACATGGGAGGTGTTTACTACAGTCTAGGTCAATATCAGCAAGCAGAGGAATTCTATCAACAAGCACTGAAAATTGCTAGAGAAATTGGTAATCGTGCCAGTGAGGGACGTATCCTTAATAATCTGGGTTTAATTTATCGCCAATCTGGTCAGTATCTTCAGGCACTAGAATCTTATCAGCAGGCTTTGATGATACTCGAAGAAGTAGGCGATCGCTCCAGTATTAGTAGTACCCTTAATAGTCTAGGTACTATTTATGAAAACCTTGGTCAGTACGAGCAAGCATTACAGTCCTACCAGCAAGCCTTAAGCATTGCCCAGGAAATTGATAACAGAAATAATGCTAGTAATGCCCTTGATAACCTAGGTGGAATTTATTACAGTCGCGGTCAATATCATCAGGCACTAGAATTATATCAACAGGCTTTAGCAATTAAACTAAAAATCGGCAATAGAAGAGGAGAAGCTAACACCCTCAATAACATTGGTGGTGTTTATGAAAGGTTGGGTCAGTATAACCAGGCGTTGGAAACTTTACAACAAGCTTTAACTATTCAACAAGAAGTAGGCGACATTGCAGGAGAAGCCAACAGTTTGAGGGGTTTAGGTGTTGTTTATGAAAGTTTAGAGCAATACCCTCAAGCACTAGAATTCTATCAACAAGCCTTAGCTATTACTGAAAATATTGGTGACAAGTCAGGTGTTAGTAAGAATTTAGAACAAATTGGCGGTATTTATACTAATCTGTTATTCCTGCGCAACAGTTATATGAATGGTTAATTAAGCCGATAGAAAAGGAACTCACAGAAGCAGAAACTAAAACTATTTTATACGCTCCCGACGGTCAGCTGCGTTATATCCCTTTAGCTACTCTTTATGATGGCAATAAGTGGCTAGTGCAGCGTTTTAACATCAACAATATAACTGCTGCAACTCTTACTGACCTTAACCCCCAGTCTATGAATAAAATTAGAGTTTTAGCAGGTGCTTTCACTCAAGGTAGCTACCAGTTTCAAGTAGGTAGAAGTCCCTTCAGCTTTACTGGATTGCAAGGTGCAGCCTTAGAAGTAGAAAGCATAGCAGAGATTATGCCAGACACAACAAAACTTCTAGACCTTGCCTTTAATCGTGCAGCAACCATTCCTCAGTTAAATGATCATAGTATTGTACATCTAGCCACCCATGCGGCTTTTGTACCTGGTCAACCAGAAGAGTCTTTTATTTTATTCGGAAATGGCGATCGCGCCAACCTCCGAGAAGTTGGAAGTTGGAACCTCACAGCAGTAGATTTAATAGTGCTTAGTGCCTGCCAAACTGGTGTCGGTGGTATTTTGGGAAACGGAGAAGAAGTCTTAGGTTTAGGCTACCAGATCGAACAAGCAGGAGCATTGGCAACCATTGCTTCTCTGTGGGTAGTAGATGATCTAGGAACCCAGGTATTGATGGATGCTTTTTATGAAGCATTGCAGTCAGGTAATCAAATCACCACAGCTGAAGCTTTGCGACAAGCACAAATAGCTTTAATTGAAGGCAAAAATACAACCCTAGGACAGCAGAGGGGGATTGGGGTGCAGCAGAGAGATAACGAAGGTTTATCTCGTAGGGAAACAAGTCGCCTCAATCATCCCTATTACTGGGCCCCCTTTATTCTGATTGGTAATGGGTTATAACCAGACAAGAATCACTAAAACTCCACCGATGTAAAGATGTTCGCAACATAAATTAACACTATAATATTAACTAATGTAAAGCTTAAGTTAATACAATAGCTATGAGTACCGCAAAGCATGAATTTATTTTGCGACGTTTGGCAACGATACTAGCAGTAACAATTCTCACTCTGAGCTTAACTGCTGCTATCACTGGAGTACTACTGTCTTTCTACTACCAACCCACCGCAGGTGGTGCCTACGAGTCGTTGCAAACCATCTCTACTGAGATTACTAACGGTGGAATAATTCGCAGTATCCATAACATTGCTGGTAACGGCGCTATTGTCATCGCGTTGATAGAAATTGTTGTCATGTTTCTCGGTCGGCAATTTCAACCTAGCTGGCTCACAGCCTGGATTAGCGGTATTTTCTTTACCTTGAGTGCTATTGGCTTGGGATGGACAGCAATGATTCTCCCTTGGACTCAGGAAGGATACTGGCGTTTAAAGATTGAGTTAGGAACAATCGAGGCAATTCCTTTAATTGGCTCCCAATTACGAGAAATTCTCACAGGTGGCGGCGGTGTTAATACCACAACTGTTGAACACTTCTTTGCACTCCATAGTTATGTTCTTTCTGTTGCAGCAATCATTCTAGCTGTCGTTCATTTGGGTGGACTGCTAGTACAAGAACTTGAACTCAAGCAAGGTATCAGGTTCCGCATGGAAAGACTAGTTGCTCCCACCCCCTACGAGGTTTCAAAGGCTTCTCAACAGAAAGATTTACCGACTGAGGTTCTCAAAGGTTGATATCTTTGCCAACCAATCTGTGTGACACCATTAATCTTGAAAAACAGTAAACAACGGGGCACCTGATAGAGTGCCCCTAAAATATTGGCGCGGCGCTGTTAGTGCGATAAACTCTCTACGCTCAGAGGAACCATATCCCCAGTTGCGGTCAGGCCTAATAACATCTTCTCTTGAGGTCGAATAAACTTGCCCGTTAGTACACAACGCTCTTCTTGCTGAGCCGTTGCTTCAATACTAGCTCTGATATCATCTTGAGAAAATTCCGGGCGATAATCTCCTGATTTTTGCTGTACGTAATTCCAGAGGACATCTCGAATCAGAGCCTGATAACCTTGATTACCTGAGATCTCTTTGAGTTTTTCCTTCAACTCTCTCTCTAGGCGGATGCTGGTAACTTCCATGTCGGTGGTTGCAGTCTTCGTAAGTGTACGCATCATTTTTTCCTTCAAAAATGTGGACAGGTTCGTAATACAAGTGTAGTATTTAAAAAGCGGCTTGAAAATTCATTTGTAATAATTAGCTTTCAGCAACTCAAACTTCTATGAGCTTTCATCTAACCCTCTCCATCCGATGCCCTGACTCCAATCGCTTCGGCGCTTGGCTCCGGTCAGGAATCTTGGTGGAGTTTTCCTTTAAGGGTAGTTTTGGCTCAATAGAACCATGGGTATCAGATAACAGAAAACATTTACTACGCCACAATGGCAACATCAAATCGATTTTTTATCCACAAATAGATAAACGTAGCGGGAGGTACAGGTGCAAGGAAGCTGTACCAATCTAGGAAAAAAAGCCAAAAAGTTTTTCTAACCCCCGCTCCTGAGTAAAAGAAGCGGGGGTTTTTGATGAGGAGTAAAACTGTGACGAGCACAACTGAAGTGTTAAGACAGTCGGTGGTGGTTTTTTCCAAGAACTACTTACCACTCAGTCGAGTTAACATTAAGCGAGCAATTGCTCTACTGGTGATGGGAAAAGCCGAGCCACTAGATTTTAGTAGTGGTCAAACTTACAGAGTGCGCTCTCCGAGTGTGGTGTTCTTGGTACCGGAACAGATTCGCTTAACGATGACTAGCTCAGAGCGGGTTTGGAAAATTCCCAGAGTAAATCGGCGGGAAGTATTGCGAAGGGATAAACAGACTTGCCAATACTGTCTTAGCAGGAAAAACTTAACCCTCGACCACGTAATTCCCCGCTCGAAAGGCGGAAAGCACTGTTGGGAAAATGTAGTAACAGCTTGTCAAAGGTGTAACAGCCGCAAGGGTAACCTCACTCCCCAAGAAGCGGGAATGATTTTAGGCACTCGGCCGAAAGCACCCACGCACCCGGCTGTTACTTTTGCAGAACAGTTCTGGCGTGAACAGCAATTCAGCCGGTCATAACAGGAGAAAACAGGTCATGCTGAAACTCACCTACACCGAAAATAGTTTTTGCCTGGAGCATCTGACCGGGTCGGTGGAAGAATGGGTCACTTCACGAGTAATTTTAGTAATGAGAGTTGGTGCCAAGCTGTGCATCCAACCAAGTACCGCATCCTTTTTGCTACCAGCTGATTTGCCACATTTGGCTGATTTGCAGGCAGTTGTTGAGCAGGAACACTCAGAGCAACTTGAACTATCTCTTTGTGATGCAGAGTACGTTGAAGTTAGCTTGAGAGGTACTTGGCTAGTGTCAGAGCCAGAGAGTGAAGAAGGAGTACTTGTAACAGCCATGAGCTATAGAGTTGAATTTTTTCTCATGAGGCTCTGGCAAGAAGCTCAAGCCAAAACTTCTGTAGTTTGGGAGTAAAGGACAGATACAAACAGCCTTTCTTGATTAAAAATCTCCTCGTTTATTTAAATTTGTTCGAGCCAGTTTACCCTTCTCGCAGTCGGGAAAACTACGGTTGCTGAAAATAGAAAATGGAATTACATAAAATAATTAATGGGTAAAGACTATGCCAATCTATTTTTACAGTACCCGTGACCAACCTTATGGCTGCTTTTCTAACTTTTCTCGTCATGGTTTCGAGTCAGATGAGTTGTGGTGGGCAACTAGTGAACATTACTTTCAAGCGCAGAAATTTGTTGAGACAGACCACCCTTGGTTTGACAAAATCCGCGCAGTAAAAGCCCCCAAAGATGCAGCTAGAATGGGCAGAAGTCGAGAACATCCTCTGCGTAGTGATTGGGAACAGGTTAAGGACGAAATTATGCAACGGGGAGTATTAAGAAAGTTTGAGACTAATACTGATATTCGCGCAATACTTCTGGAGACGGGTGAAGAGTTAATGGTGGAGAATGCACCCCATGATTTCTACTGGGGGTGCGGAAAAGATGGTAGTGGTAAAAATAAATTGGGAGAAATTTTAATGGCAGTACGAGAGATATTACGTCAACGGTAAATAGCGAAAAACTTAGGGGGAGGTTGCTTAAAAGGTAAGGCACCGTAGAAAAGTTGAACTAACGGTTCCCAAAAGGACGACTGGGTTTGCTTGAGTAGGGTAAAAAGTTGCATTGCGACGTTCCCCAAAAACGGCAAACGGACAACAGGTTACAGAAGCACTGAAAGGAATTAGCAGTCCAAGATGGGGGAAGTTCCCATTTACTTACGGGTAGTAAGGAAGCGCGTTTCCCAAAAGTTGCCGTCAGTCGATGTGGGTACTCTACGAGAACGCTGACGCGAACGAGTCCCGTCCTCTCCATTGTCAATTTGTGCGATCGCTTTTGCACTGAACGGTTAGTACAGCATTCGAGTCGCAAAGCCCATCATCAACTTACAATTAAAGGGAGAGAGCTTGAAGGGGAAAATGCTGATGACGTTGCAAGAATTGCAAAAGCAGGCATTGCAATTACCAATTAGCGATCGCTGGCGTTTAGTTCAGTCGGTGTTGATATCGATTCAACAAGAAACGTTGTTGTCTATTTCTCCGAGTCCAACCGTAAAGCCCTTAACTAATCTCGATCCTTGGACTCAAAGCCTAATCGGTGCGATCCAGCTAGAAGCGGAAAATCCCACAGAATCCTATGTGGATTATCTAGAGGAGAAATACCGTTGAAGCGGGTGTTGTTTGACAGCGATGTGTTACTAGATGTTTTAGCACAACGCCAACCATTTGTTGCAGCTTCGGCACGAGCTTTGAATACGGTAACGCAAGAACAAGTGCAAGGGTATGTTTCAGGTCATGCAATAACCAACATTTTCTATATCTTACGTCGTCAAATTGGTAGTGAAGCAGCACGAGAGCTGCTAGCGAGGTTATTACAGCACCTTCAAGTTGCCAGCGTAACGGATGAGGTAATTCGGCAGGCTTTACAAAGTTCAGTCACAGATTTTGAGGATGCGGTGACGAGTGCAGCCGCGAACGCAGCAGGTTTAGAAGTAATTGTAACGCGCAATACATCTGATTTTTCGGCGGCTTCAGTTCCCGCAATGTTGCCAGAGGAGTTTTTGGCAACACTATCTGAAGCAGAGGCGTAGCAAGACATTTCTCGCTACATCGACATTTTGAGCGATCGCATTTGCAGAGAATGACATAGGAACTGTTTGCACTCAGGACTCAGTCAGATGTGGTATCTAGCTTAGGGTCATAGTTGGCTGTAGGTCGTAGTCTGGTCATTAACTGTCTGAGTAAGTAAGCATTACTATTCCAAGCAGTGTAAAGAGAAGCGCCTTTTCCCCTCAGCCTTAGAGTCTGTTGCGCTTTGTCATGGCAGATAGTCGCCAATAGGCTGACAACGGAAACTAAGCCCAGTTCATCGACAAGGGCTTCTAGTTCGTCTTGGGTCACGAGTAAATCTCCAGGGTTGACTATTCCTCAAAGATACCATAAAGTACCCTTGAAAGGTACTTGAGGTATACTTGCAGTAGCTAATTCTCTTGTTCGTCTACAAGGTTATATTCCTTCACAGCCGCCATGACCAGCAGAGTGGACATGGGCACTCCAGTCTGCTGGGAAATTTTTTTCAGTTTTTCATGCAAGCGCTTAGGAACTGTGACCTTAATCACAGCAGTCTCTTCTTTCTGAGCCATTTCGAGCAATCAACGTTAGATGTCATCAGCTTATCTCCTTTCTGACTAGTGACAAAGGGTAGCGATTTAAACAATATCTCACGTACTAATTGGGAAGCACTAGAATCGATGTCTGATGAAGATTTTGTTACAAAAATAACCCACTGTAAATTTCGCTCACCCACCCCAGAGTAAACGACCAAGCAAAAAAACCGCACCTATAGATGTCGGTACGGTTTTGAGTTTAATAAGGAGGGAGTTCTTTTTACTTCTGTCTACTCCTAGGGAGTTCTCTTCGAGTACTACCCTCTGCTTTCAAGGCAAAAGCCTTGGTCAAAATTTAGAGTTTTTCAAGATCCTCTTTGCGTCGATTATCTTTCCAGACTAGCTTACCCATCTCAGAGAGATTAGTGGGATTGTTGGTGCTATTGATGTGTTGACCACCACCATTTTTACTGTTTGTTAGGTCATTGTCATCTCCACCCCACCAGGCCCAGGCAACGCGACCAATTTCTCTTGGTGCAACCACATCAAACATATCGCGAGTTGCCTCTGTCCATTTATCTCCACCGCCATACTCACCGACGATAATGGCATGATCTTTTGCTAAAACTCGGTCAAAGTAATTGGCCATTTTTGCTTCACCGTACCGCCAATTGTTGTAGAGGTGAACATCAAAAATGATGTTTTCGTAGGTCTTGCCATTAAATTTCTTGAGCTGATCACCGTACTTAATAATTGAGCTTTCGCTTTCTTTGACAGGACCTGGCCCCCAATTAATACCATCTTGTCCCCAGTGGATGGCATTAACCACAATGGGATTACTCACTCCTACATCGTCGCGTAGGTGTTCAATAATTTCTTGGTGCTGTTTAACCCATTTATCCATAGAGTTGTCACCGTTACCTCCTGGCTCATTGATAGAGAACCAAACATAAGGATTATCTTTGTAGCGCTCAGCTAAATCCTCAAACTTAGACTTGAGCTTCTCTAGATCACCTTTGGGCCAAAAACCTCCTAAGTGATCGTGAGCCTCGACCATCACTACCACACCGCGCTCTGTATACTCATCGATGATGGCATTGATGTTGTTATTTTTGTTCGATTGAGGCCAGCGAGCTTTTGTGAAGAAATAGTTGTTCAAGCGAACCATGTTGAAGCCCCAATCTTCTACGATCGCATCAGCATCTCCTAAAGTATCCCCAGGCCAAGTGTAGCGGTATCCAGGAACATTGACTCCCTTGGCAATGAATTCTACTCCGTTCGGATCATAGATTTTACTGCCTTTAACTTGAAACTCACCAGTTGCTTTACCGGAAGGCTTTTTAGGCTTGGGTAAGTTATTGTCAATTGGTGCGATGTCTTCACCAATAGGAGAAGCGTCGTCTTCTACGGGAGAGGCATCGTTTTCGATGGGAGAAGTGTCATTTTCGATGGGAGAAGCGTCATTTTCGACGGGAGAAGCGTCATTTTCGACGGGAGAGGTGTCGTTTTCGACGGGAGAAGTGTCGTTTTCGACGGGAGAAGCGTCATTTTCTACAGGAGAAGTGTCATTTTCTATAGGTGAACTTCCTCCCTCAGTGTTATTGCTGCTTCCACCATCTGCCCAACTTACAGCAGCATCAAATAATTGCCAAGCCGAAGAAGTTAAATTATCTCCTTTGCGCCATGCATTATTCAAGAATAGACCAACTCGTCTTTCTGCAGCGTCCTTTCCACCAAACAGGTCAGCACCCTTTTCATAGGCAAAAACTGTCGATTTTTGACTACTTCCTTTTAAAGAGGCAATCTCAATGGCATTGTCATTAGGTACGCCCCAGGCAATATTACCAGAACCGTCATAAACCTGGGTTGAAGTAGATAGATTGGCAGCTAGAGGATGATTTTTGTTAGTAACGGAAATTCCTGTAGCATTCCTTTGAACACCATAGTTTTTGGTTGAACTACCAGTTAATTTCAAGTCATCATACAGACTCGCTTCCCAAGTAATGACAGGTACTGCTACGTCTGTAAACTCGCTTTTGACCTTATTGGCGATGACTGATTCAGAAATTAATACTAAGTCTTGACCTTTGGCATCACTACTTTTGCTAACGTCGTCGTCACGGACAGTTACTTGGTAACCTAAGTTTTCTAAGCGACCTTTTACTGCTTGATCTAATGCCCCCAATTTCACTGAGTCTGCCACCAATAGAGCTTTAGGGATAATCTTTTTTGAGGAGGTTGCAGTATTCTCTAAAATGCCCTTGGCGAAAGATTCTTTACCTAAATCACCAACTAAATTGTCTGTTTGGGTTGAGCCGGTTAGGGGGTCTTTAGTTTTGCTTGAGGAATTATTTAGACTTGCGGCTGAAAATTCCCCCCCTTGAGGAATTGTCGTTTCAAAAGTCAGCTGAAGTGTGTTGGCATCATCTGAAATAGTCCCAGTCTCTGACAAAGTAGGCAGACTATATGCTTCTGGAGGGGTGAAAGCACCATTTGGCGGCTTCACTTCCCCATTAAGTCCGAGGTCGCGATATTGGGTATCAAGTTCTGGAGATAGAGTAGGTTGTTGAAAGGTTGCTTCTGAGATATCCACAGT
>JBAUJE010000091.1:0-9052 GCA_049683475.1 Coleofasciculaceae cyanobacterium
GCCCCTAAACAGTGGTGTGTAATCATTATGTTTAAATTCCACTGAATCCCTATCAGGGATTGAAACATTTGAGCATCAAGCTCATCCGCTGGATGTCCAAAGTTTAAATTCCACTGAATCCCTATCAGGGATTGAAACTTTGAGCTTCCAGTAAATCCCCTTTGGTGTGCGGCAACTGATGTTTAAATTCCACTGAATCCCTATCAGGGATTGAAACTTTACATTGAACTTCATGTGATGAGAGAGCTGGGGTTTAAATTCCACTGAATCCCTATCAGGGATTGAAACCGAAACATTCCAAAGCTTCTCTCTGACCAGCAATGTTTAAATTCCACTGAATCCCTATCAGGGATTGAAACAAAATAGCTGGAGTCGCTGGAACATTGCTTCAATTTGTTTAAATTCCACTGAATCCCTATCAGGGATTGAAACTTGCAAGTATCCGTAGCCAATTTTCATCAAAGCAGCTTGGAGTTTAAATTCCACTGAATCCCTATCAGGGATTGAAACAAAAATTCAAAAATGGGCGCTACACGACCTGGCTGTTTAAATTCCACTGAATCCCTATAAGGGATTGAAACAAGTTTTTAGCTCTAAATACGATGCAGTAGTCTATCTAGTGTTTAAATTCCACTGAATCCCTATCAGGGATTGAAACCAAATCCTAGAGAATTAGCAGAAAAGCTGGCAGAGTTTAAATTCCACTGAATCCCTATCAGGGATTGAAACGAGAGTCTCGGCTTCATTTCTCACTGTTAGTGTCAAGTTTAAATTCCACTGAATCCCTATCAGGGATTGAAACACCTTTGAATTGTGTGTTTGTTTTTTGATAGGGGTGTTTAAATTCCACTGAATCCCTATCAGGGATTGAAACGCCTGCTTGCTTTTTCTGCCCCCTGGTGTTTCGTTTAAATTCCACTGAATCCCTATCAGGGATTGAAACTTTTTTGTGTGTGTAAGCCGTTTTTTGCTCACAAACGTTTAAATTCCACTGAATCCCTATCAGGGATTGAAACCCTTTCAGTGCCACATTCCGGGAGGAAAATGGAATTGTTTAAATTCCACTGAATCCCTATCAGGGATTGAAACTGAGGGTAGAAAGCGCGCCTAGCAAGCATTCTAAAGTTTAAATTCCACTGAATCCCTATCAGGGATTGAAACCCCTCGTTTTTGGGATATTCCAGAATTGTATTGAAAGTTTAAATTCCACTGAATCCCTATCAGGGATTGAAACGATTCTCATTAAATCAAGCTTCTTGCAGGTAATTGTTTGTTTAAATTCCACTGAATCCCTATCAGGGATTGAAACGCCAATTCTGCCTGTATTTTCTGCCGTGAGGCTAGTTTAAATTCCACTGAATCCCTATCAGGGATTGAAACTATTATGTGTGTTTTTTGTTCGAGGGCTTCTTCTGTTTAAATTCCACTGAATCCCTATCAGGGATTGAAACTTGCTCAGTAATCTCCAATGCAAACTTAATTTGGTTGAAATTCCACTTAATCCCTAAGAGAATTGATCATATGGAACAACACGAAACTCTCACAACCAAAGACGGCTATCCCATCGCCGATAACCAAAACTCATTGACGGCTGGTGCTAGAGGCCCAGTAGTCATGCATGACTTTCATCTCTCTGAAAAACTAGCCCACTTTAACCGCGAACGCATTCCTGAACGAGTAGTTCATGCTAAGGGTGCAGGTGCTTTTGGTACTTTTACCGTTACCAACGATATAACTCAGTACACTAGAGCGAAACTATTCTCTCAAGTCGGGAAACAAACCCCCATCTTGGCGCGCTTTTCTACTGTCGGTGGTGAGAAAGGTTCTGCCGACGCTGAACGAGATCCTCGTGGTTTTGCCGTGAAGTTTTATGCCGAAGAAGGCAACTGGGATATGGTGGGTAACAACACCCCTGTCTTCTTCATTCGCGATCCTCTCAAGTTTCCTGACTTTATCCATACTCAGAAACGCTGTCCTGCTAATAACCTAAAAGACCCATATATGCGTTGGGACTATTGGTCCCAATCTCCCGAAGCACTACATCAAGTAACAATTCTCTACAGCGATCGCGGTATTCCCCAAAGTCACCGTCACATGAACGGTTATGGTAGCCATACCTATAGTTTGATTAATAAAGATAATCAACGAGTCTGGGTTAAATTCCACTTCAAAACCGTACAGGGAATCAAAAACCTAACCGAACAAGAAGCCACAGAAATTAAAGCCCAAAATCCAGACCACGCAACTGAAGACCTCTCGAAAGCTATAGAACAAGGTAACTATCCGAGGTGGCGTTTCTGTATTCAGGTAATGACGGAAGAACAAGCAAAAACTCATCCCGACAATCCCTTCGATCTAACCAAAGTTTGGAAACACAGTGATTATCCTTTAATTGAAGTAGGTATTCTCGAACTCAATCGCAACCCCGATAATTACTTTGCCCAAATCGAACAGGCGGCATTTTCTCCAAGCGCGATTGTACCTGGAATCGGCTTTTCTCCAGATAAAACCCTCTTAGCAAGGGTGATGTCCTACGCAGATGCTCATCGTTATCGTTTAGGTACTAACTATCAACACCTACCCGTTAATGCACCGAAATGTCCCTTTGCTAATTATCAGCGAGACGGTGCCATGGCTTATGGCGACAACGGTGGCGGTAGTCCTAATTACGAACCAAATAGTGACCCCAAGGCACCAAAACCAGACTCAAGCTATAGCGAACCGCCTTTACCTTTAGGAGATGTCGCAGTTGATCGCTATGACCATCGGGAAGGAAATGACGACTATTCTCAAACAGGAGATTTATATCGTTTGATGAGTGAAGATGCCAAGAAAAGATTAGTCGAGAGTATTGCTGGTAGTTTGGGTGAAGTTCCTCAAGAGATTCAACAGCGACAGTTGTCTCAATTCTTCCACGCCGATGCTGACTATGGTCGTCGGGTAGCCCAAAAACTCGGCATTGAAATAGATTCTTCCCTGCACTCCCAAGAACCAAAGACAGTAAAGGCTTAAACACCAACCCTGTTCTTTGAATAGAGCCATAATCTGCTATTTTGAGCAGTCATATGAAATACTTCTCCTCTATCTCTACAGTTAATATCGTGGAAATAGAGGAGAACTAACCTCCCAATAACTGCTTTTTCCAATGGTAAAAAGGACTGCTGACTAGACCTAAAAGAAGCTCCATTTCACAAGCAGCAACTATATCTTCCTTCAACTTACTTCTAGACTTAATAAAGTAAAGTACAGTTTTTAGCAAATCGTTTGCAAGGTAAGCAGGAATAATTAGTGGTCTTTGCCAGGGTTTATAGCCCAACATCCTTATCTGATATCGACTGATACCTACACCTCTAAAAAAGCTAATTAAATACTTTTTCTCTAGGCGATGTTTAGGTATTTTATGCTCAATATACATCTCCGGGTTAAACCAAATTTCCCAACCGGCTCTCTGAATATGAGATAACGTTTCTACATCCTCACCCTTAGACGAAAAAGACTCACCACATACACCCTCAAGCCGTGGTTGTTCAGGAACACTCTCAAGCCAAGCTTCTTTCCTGATTACCATACCAGCTCCTGGGGGAAAAAGCTTTTTATGAGTAGAACTATATTTATGGTTATAGCAATAGGATTTTTTCCCATCTATCAAAGCAAAGAAACGAGCTATTTTTTCAAAACCTTCAGGAGGAGCTACCTCAAACTCTCCTCCAATTCGACCACCATAGGCACCTAGTTTCGGATGTAACTTACTAAATCTATATGCTGCTTCAACCCAATTAGAAGCAGGAAGGTTATCATCATCAAGGAAACCAATAAAATTACCTCTAGCTTCTTTGATGACATGTCTGCGTGCAAATGCTAGTCCTTGTTCAGGTTCAAAGCAATACCTGATGGGATAAGCTTTAGACCAACTAGACTGATAATTTTGAATAACCTGTGCCGTATTATCTTTACTGTTGTTGTCAACAATAATAATTTCCCAGCTAATCTGCTCTACACCTGTCTGATTTTGCAGTCTTTCTAAGACATCTGGCAAACGCTTTTCACCATTATAGGTACAGATAGCGACGGTAAAGTCCAGCATAATTATTGCCACTAATTATTACTACGATTTGTAAATAGCAAAAATTAGATGCCAAGCCCCTGATAATTCGTTTCTTAAGAAGATAGACTCTTTCTTAAGTTACTAAATATTGCAACTCAACAATTATGCGAGTTGTAAAAGTATCTATTAAGAGAATCAGGCTAATCAATATAGACTATTGTTTTTAAACATGGTTACCTCGCTAGTCGTCTTTAAACTGATGAACTAGTCCCTGGTGACTACCTTTAATTTGAATTAATACTATTGATTCTCAGGTTTTATTACCTCTGCCCCATGGACTATAACCCTGATGACCAAAACTTTTTTTCCTACGTATATATTAGAACATCATCCAAACAAAAAGTAGTGATCCCTAACACAGCACGACCCGCATTGATGTCACATTATTCTCTCAACGCTCTATTTCAATTATTCTTTGGTAAGAGTAATTAACATTTGTAAGTTCTGACAGCTATAGTTAAGACTAAACAAGCAAAAAATACTAGTTCAGGTAATATTTATTATTTAGAGGTTGTGAAGCATGAAGTGTAAATCCTGAAGAGGAGATGAAGCTGGATAAGCCAGTACGCATTCAGATTGTTTACTCTACAAGTGAGGAAAAAACCCTCTCCCCGTCCGTGCGTCTCCCCGTCTCCCCGTCTCAACTAGGGGTCGTGATTTTAGTCACATCACGTAAAATAGCTAGATCACTCGTGACGTATTCGCAATCTCACCAGTCAAAAGTCACCCGCATCACAGAATACCGCTGGTATTAATTAGATACTGATTACAGAGTTAAAGGAATCGAGTTAATGTCTGTACTTCATAAAATTGTTAATCAAGTTCTTAAATCTGGATATCTGACAGTGGAAGCCGAGGAGCAAGTGCGGGCACTGTTCGCCTCTAGCAGTAATGTAGAAGATATAGAAGCCTTAGTTTCGTTACAAAAAGCTACTAGCTCTGGTAGAGTCAGGCAACAGTCACAGGAACTCGTAGGACTAAAAGCCTGTTAAAAAAAAGCTGGTTAGTGACTCAACACCAAAACCAGCCTGCACTAAAGTATAGTAAGAGTAATTTAGTTTAAACTTAAAAGCTGTAGCGTTCCTCTGCCCAAGGCTCCCCTCTACGGTGGTAACCATTGCGTTCCCAAAAGCCTAACTCATCGTGGTCGAGGAACTCTAAACCGTTAATCCACTTGGCACTTTTCCAAGCGTAAAGATGGGGGACTACTAATCGCATCGGGCCCCCATGTTCGGCTGATAATTGTTCTCCAAACAAGGTGTGAGCAAAAAAGTTTTCTTCCCGAACAAAATCCTCTAGTGGCAAATTAGTGGTGTAGCCGCCGTAACAGTGTTCCATCACATGAGTTGCTTTCGGATTAATTTGCAGCTTACTTATCAAATCAGTAACTTTAATGCCAGTCCATTTCACATCGAGCTTTGACCAGCGAGTTACACAATGAAAATCAGCAGTAAAATCATGCTGAGGCATTGCCATAAAATCTGACCAGCTAAAGGTCATTTCTGGCACTAGACCCCAAACACGAAATTCCCAGCTTTCAATACTAACTTGGGGAATCTCACCGTAGGTTAAGACAGGAAAGCCCTTTGCCAGATATTGACCGGGAGGAACACGCTCACTTTGGTCAGCTTCTGGCTTATGGAAAAATTTGCCCATAGTTTAATAAAAATATTATCTGAGGTTGATACCTCTTAAAATTGGGCTTGCGCTACAGCATGGGTCTTTTCCAATAGTCAGATAAGTTTCAGACTATTGACCAAAGCGCAAGACCCCCTAATAATCCTAGCTTTCTTCTTCTTCCTCTTCCTCGTCGCCAGGGTAAACAAAAGTAGAACGTCCACTTAGAACAGATTTACCTAGAGAGAGAGCTTTTTGAGCTTCTATCGCTGCCTTATGTTTCCAGGTAGCTTTGCGTTTATCTCGTTTTGATTTCGAGGTTTTCTTCTTAGGAACAGCCATGAGCTTAAAGAATACAATTAACAGTCTTCCTATTCTAAAGTTAAGAGATTCTTTTTGCTACAAACCCACCTAGGGTATCGGCGCATTGGGTGTAGGCAAATTAGAACCAGGTTCAGGAACTGTATCTGATGTATCTGAGCTTTCTGGCTGCTCGTTAGGATTGGTTGGGATTGCCGGAATGGGAGGAGCTGGCTCTGTCTCTTGAGGCATCTCATCTGGCTGTGCTTCTGTTGGAAGAGGCGGACTTTGGGGCTGATCTGCATTATCGGGAGTATCCGGAATTGTTGGCTGAGGAGGAATTCCCGGTTGAGAAGGTGTAGGAGTACTCGCTGGTGCTGGTGCTGCTGGCTGCTGATCGTTTGCTAAGTCAGAATCGTCGTTAATTTCTAAGAGGGATTCGCTAGTGGGAAAATAAGTTGCCCATATTTGTGGGTCTGGGCGATTTCTCCAAGCCTGACGGCTAACTCCTAACAATAAAATTGGCGCGATCGCACCTCGATTTTGCCCTAGAATTGTCACCTCTACTTCTGTGACTAGGACATCTCGATCAAAGCTGCGTTGTGCTGCGGCCCTAGCCACGGCCTCGGCGCGACGTAGTAAACTTTCATAACCTTCTTCTGCCTGAAGACTCAGTGAAACCTCCAGACGTGCTGTGTAAGCCTGGGCCACCTGAGGAGCGAGTACACCTGTCACGAGCCAGTAGCATCCTGTCCAACCGAAGACTGTCCCTAAACTGACTGGCAAAATAGCTTTTCTGACAGTAGATTGGATTCTCTTGCTACAAGAGCGCCTCAATTTAACTGAGAGAGTTGAGAAAAAAGGAAAATGATTTAAGTCAAACCTCAACATACTTTACTTCGCTCCCTGGTTAGCCTTTGGAGGCATGATCTCTGAAGATCGGTACTTAGGCTAAAATACTTTATCTATAGGATTGCAGATAACATTAATAATAAACTATAGGCTGGCTTGGTCTTGGAAGTTGGCATGGGGTAGAGATTGAGGGCATCTGAAATTCCCAGACAAATAGCTCAACTGACCAATAACCTGGAAAGACACCTGGGAAGGCACATGGCAAATCACGCTTGCATTGCAATTGGCATTAATCGATATCAGTTTTTACCACCTCTGAGCTATGGGCAAGCCGATGCACAAGCGCTGTGGCAGTTTATGGTTGAGGAAGCTTCCTTACCCCTTAACCAGTGTCTGTTTTTAACTGACACCTCGCCCTTCGTCAATAATCACTCCACAACTCCCCGCCGAGAGAATATTTACAACTGGCTAGAAACCAACAGCCAGACTACCAATAATTCAGACCATTGGTGCTGGTTCTTGTTCAGTGGCTACGGCATCAGCTGGGAAAACGTTGATTACTTAATGCCCATTGATGGCAACCCAGAGGATATTCCCTCTACAGGTATTCCTGTCAGAAGACTATTTGAATCTCTCTCAGCCAATGGCAACAAGAAAATCCTGGTGCTGTTAGATATCAACCGCTCAACAGGACTAGTGGCAGGGGCCCCTGTTGGGGCTGAGACGGTAGAATTAGCCCGTCAGATGGGAATTAATTTGGTACTTTCTAGTCAACTTGACCAGTTTTCCCACGAAGCAGCAGCTCTTGGTAACGGTTTGTTTACAACCGCTTTACTAGAAGCACTCCACTACCATCAAAGTGATACCACTTTAGAAAAACTTCTTCTGTATCTCAACGAACGTCTGCCAGAGCTAAGCCAACACCACTGGCGGCCTATTCAGACACCCCTAAGTATAATTCCCCAATCAGTTCCTAGAGATGAGCTAATTTTGCCTTGTGCCGTTAACTCAAGAGGAAATGGTAAAGGAACAGGCAATACTGCCCCAAAAGCGATTTACGTAAACAGTCCCACTGACTGGAATGGTTTTTCCCAGGAAGAAGTTAACGGTACAGGGTCAAGTCTCAGAAAAACTAATCCAGTATTAGCAGCAGACAAACCACCAAATCCCTCTCTAGCGTCTAGGAATGGTAGCTCCTCCCAACCCCTGGCACCTCAATCTACATCAATGGTGACTCAGCAGGAGAAACAATCGGAAATAGAGATAGCAGCTCACAGAAACTGGTGGCGACAAGTTTTGCTCTGGGGAAGTGGTTGTCTGATTATTTTAGCCCTAGTTGCTGCTGTTGTAGTTCGTAACCGAGAGAGCTTTATCGGTCAAGGTTCAGGAGAAATAGCAGTACAAACAATTCCTCCCTCGACTACACCAATTCTGGAAAACTCACCAATCGAGGGCGCTGGTTCCCTACCTGCTAGCTCAGATGATTCTAGTCAACAGCCAGAAACTGCACCAGCTAGTCCGGATGCCAAGCGTCTTAAAGAGAACCAAGAAGCCTTAGCTGAGGCAAAACTGCTAATTCAACCAAACCAGGCATCACTATTTAGTCAGGCGATCTCAGTTGCACGTAAGGTAAAACCAGGAGATCCTCTTTACCAAGAGGCTCAGCAAAACATTAAACGTTGGAGTCTGGTCATCCTAGACTTAGCAGAAGGGAGAGCCAAACAGGGTAATTTTGCCGGTGCCATTGCCGCAGTAAAATTAATACCACAAGACGAGCCCTCATTGGCGGCTAAGGCTCGACAAAACCTTGAACGCTGGCAGGCTCTTTTAAAGCAACAACAGCAGAATCAAGACATTATTCTAGCTGCCAGAGGACAGGTTCAACCCAATCAAGCCTCCTCTTATAATCGTGCCATTACCACCCTAACTAAAGTACCTAAGGGGCAGCCAGGATACGCCGAAGCCCAAGAGTTGATTGCTCAAGCAAGTCGCAAAATTTATCTAATCGCCAATTCACGAGCTTGGCAAGGTAAGTTCGAGCAAGCAATTGAGACAGCCCGTTTAGTTCCAGCAGGTACACTCTCTCATCAAGATGCTCAAAAAGCGATCGCTAGGTGGAAGCAGGGAGTAAAGATTGGGGAGTAGGGGTGATGGGGGAGTTGGGGGTGATGGGGGAGA
>JBAUJE010000092.1:0-4315 GCA_049683475.1 Coleofasciculaceae cyanobacterium
AGTGAGGGAGTGAGGGAGATGAGAAACGATGAAGAGTAATTGTTGACATAATATTGCTGAAAATTCTCCCCCATCATCCCCATCTCCCCACCTCGGAGGAAGACACTGGGAAAAGTAAAATTGTAAAAATAGGTAAAGAGAAGAAAAAAATATTAAGGAGTCAGAAAAAAGCCCATGCGGATGCTACATACAATGTTGAGAGTTGGTGACTTGGAAGAATCTATCAAATTTTATTGTGATGTCCTTGGTATGAAGCTGTTACGCAAGAAGGATTATCCAGGAGGGGAATTTACCTTAGCTTTCGTTGGTTATGGTGATGAGTCTGAACATAGTGTCATTGAACTAACTTACAACTGGGGTACTGACAAGTATGACTTGGGCAATGCTTTCGGTCATGTCGCCCTCGGTGTAGATAATATCTACGATACCTGCGCCAAAATCCGACTGCGTGGCGGCAATATAGTGCGTGAACCAGGACCGATGAAACATGGTTCAACAGAAATTGCTTTTATCGAAGATCCAAACGGATATAAGATCGAGCTAATTCAGTTGGGTACTCAAGGTTCTGCCCAAAAGGAAAAAGCAACAGCTAGTAATTAGTTTTTCTAGTAGAAAATCATTGCCTTTGTGCACCTTTTTAATCTGCCCACAATAAAAAGAATAAGAAAAAGAGCCACTCGCGTGACTCTCTTGATTATCAGGGTGCATCTACTTAACATAATATAGCACTATGGGGGTGAGGAGTGTCACCCCCTTTTTATGAAGATTCGATGATTTTACTGGAATAGGCGCTCCTGTAACAAAAGTACATACAATTAAGTTGAGTCAAATAACGGCTTAATCTGTAGTTCCTCTCAGCATGATTACAACTAATAAACCATCAACTCAAAGGACTTGGGCTAAAGCGATCGCCCAACCGGCAAAAGAATTTCCATCTACGACTCTGCCAATTATTTCAGGCAAAATTCCAGAAGGACTACGAGGTTCTCTTTATCGCAACGGCCCAGGAAGACTAGAACGAGGTGGCGTACCAGTTGGGCATTGGTTTGATGGTGATGGGGCAATTTTGGCAGTACATTTTACGATCGCTGGGGCAACTGCTCTCTATCGTTATGTGCAAACCTCAGGCTATTTAGCAGAATCAGCGGCTGGTAAATTCCTGTATCCTAACTACGGCATGACAGCACCTGGTCCTGTTTGGGAGAATTGGCGCAAGCCAGTCAAGAATGCTGCCAACACTTCAGTACTAGCATTATCTGATAAGCTGTTAGCCTTATGGGAAGGTGGCAATCCCTATGCCTTAGACCTGCAAACCCTAGAAACCAAGGGAACAGATAATTTAAATCAGTTACTGCCAAAAGAACCTTTTTCTGCCCATCCCAAGTGTGACCCCAAAACAGGAGAGATTTTTAACTTTGGTGTTGTTGCTGGCCTCAATAGCACACTAAAACTTTATAAAAGCGATAAAACTGGCAAGATTATTAAACAAGGTTCTGTCCAGCTAGACGGTCTGCCCCTGATACATGATTTTGTGATGGCGGGGCAATATTTAGTTTTTTTTGTTCCACCAGTTCGAGTAAATCTCTTGAAAGCCGGGTTAGGCTTGAGTAGCTTTAGTGAGGCAATGGAGTGGCATCCGGAAAAAGCAACTCAAGTTCTTATTTTTGATCGTGAAACACTCTCTTTGGTTAGTCGTTCTGAAACTGAAGCTTGGTTTCAATGGCACTTTGCTAATGGCTACTTGGACAGAGATGGCTCAATTGTTGTCGATTTTGTCCGTTACCGAGATTTTCAGACCAATCAGTATTTAAAAGAAGTAGCGACAGGTCAAACCCAGACGAAAGCAAAAGGAAAACTGTGGCGATCGCATTTGCACCCTCAGACAGGTAAGTTAACTAAATTGCAAGAATTATTAGACAAAGGCTGTGATTTTCCGGTAGTGCCACAACAAATGGTGGGGCAAGCTTCTCCTTATACCTATCTCTCTTTACACCGAGACGATGTAGATATTAGTCAGGAAGTATTTGGGACAATTGGACGTTTTGAGCATCAAACAGACACCTTGTTAATGGCTGACCTGGGAGAAAACTGCTATCCCTCAGAGCCTATCTACGTCCAAGATTTAAGCAATCCCCTGCAAGGTTGGGTAATTACAGTTGTCTATGACGGGAATACAGACAGGAGTGAGGTAGTAATATTTGATAGCGAAGGACTTGACCAAGAACCAGTCTGTCGGTTGGCATTACCTAGTGTGATTCCCTTCGGTTTTCACGGAACCTGGAAATCAGCTTGCTAGAGAAATTACTGTCTACGCTTATTTCTTATCAATCTGGGCAATAACTCAGTCAAAAATAGGTATTAGGCAATAGGCTGTTAATGTTTCACCTAATACCTGAAAATTTTTTAAGCAGCAGGTTGTTCTAGACAGGCTCATTGGTCATTCGTCCAGAACCTCTATGACACGTCTTTTCTTCACTACTCGTTTGACAATCACTATCGCTATCGTGTTGTTGTGCAACAGTAGTTAATAAATTCTGTGTAACTGAATTCAAGGAGTATACTCCTCGAGAGTGATATTCAGTTTTGAAGCCATTAATCGATAAAGCCGTGACAAACAAGCTGGCTAATAGAAAAAAGCTGTGTATATACATTGTGGATATCCTTGGAGAAGATTTTTTATCCACGACTTGCGCAATAGTCCGATAGATAGGTTAGAATTGTTTTTTAAACTCCACAGCTAATACTTCAGCAACTAAATCGCGCAAGACATGTAATACGTGATTCTGTTCAACCAAGCAGAATCAGGACAAAAGTGTGATGCTTGAGACAGTTTATAAACTGTCTACTTTCGTTTATTTTTTACTGGGAATTTGCTAAGCACAGTAGTTAGTCTGTTTAGTGAAAGAAATTCTTGGCTTGTTTGAATCATTTCCAAGCTAAGTAAAAATAAAAACCCAGCTTTTCTAGCCAGGTTTTACTTGAATATTTAAATTTTCACCAAAATCAAGCAGTTTTTAATCACTCCCCATCTAGATAGGTCTAGCGTCCACTACCTCGACCATCATCTTTACAAAAAAAAGGAGCAGCAAAATAGCTAAGTAACAAACTTGGTAATATTACAAAGCTTCCACTCCAAGAACCTGAACTGTATTTAAGCGAAAAGGTAGTCATGTATTGACACATGGCAGTCCTCCATCTTAGAGTTTCCTCTGTCATATACGGAAATTCATTAGAACGATCAGGACGCAAAAAAAAGAAAGTTATCTTGATCACATAAAAATGAAGAGACTGTGAATTTACTCTGGTGATTTATTTAAGGCTAAATGCCAGAAAAGCTAGAAAATTTTAGAAATTGTAGTTTTTCACTCAAATCTGCTCAGTTTTGCCACAATTTCTATAATGGAAAGTTGAAGCCTGTTTACATTCCTTCGCCGTAACCAATCATGACTACCTCCCCCCGACGCTACCACATCACCACCTTTGGCTGCCAGATGAACAAAGCTGACTCGGAGCGCATGGCTGGTATCCTTGAGGGTATGGGCTTTGAGTTTTCAGAAGATCCAAATAATGCCAACCTTATTCTCTACAACACCTGCACAATTAGAGATAATGCTGAGCAAAAAGTTTATTCCTACTTAGGGAGACAGGCAAAACGCAAACATCAACAACCTGACCTTACCTTGGTAGTGGCTGGGTGTGTGGCCCAACAAGAGGGAGAAACTTTGCTACGGCGAGTACCAGAACTAGATTTGGTAATGGGGCCCCAACATGCTAACCGTCTAGAGGACTTGCTCGAACAGGTATTTGATGGTAGTCAGGTAGTTGCGACAGAAGCAATTCAGATTGTAGAAGACATTACCAAACCCCGCCGCGATAGTCAGGTTACTGCTTGGGTTAATGTGATTTATGGTTGCAATGAGCGTTGCACTTACTGTGTAGTCCCGAATGTGCGTGGTATAGAACAATCCCGCACTCCCTCGGCAATTCGGACAGAAATGGCAGAGTTAGGACGACAAGGTTACAAAGAAGTAACTTTATTAGGGCAAAATATTGATGCCTACGGACGGGATTTACCAGGTGTAACTGAGTCAGGCCGTCATCAGCATACCTTGACAGATTTACTATATTATGTGCATGGTGTGCCAGGAATTGAGCGTATTCGTTTTGCCACTAGTCACCCTCGCTATTTCACCGAAAGACTAATTCTTGCCTGTAAGGAGTTACCTAAGGTATGTGAGCATTTCCATATTCCTTTTCAGTCAGGGGATAATGAAATTCTCAAGGCAATGGCGCGGGGTTACACTCACGAAAAATA
>JBAUJE010000093.1:0-3460 GCA_049683475.1 Coleofasciculaceae cyanobacterium
CACATCAATACTGCTCAGTTAGGCTTAAAATTCAGATGATGAAGCAAATTTAGAATTTAGAATTTAGAATTTAGAATTTATAGCGCTACGCACTAGGGAACAGGGAACAGGCAATAGGCAACAGTAAGCTGTGGCTGAGTTTGAGAGTATAGAAATGTCCTAACATTAACGCGTGGTGCTATAGCCCTCTTCTGTCAGACTCCGAAAACATTTGTATTTTCTAAATCCTAGGGCTTTTGTCTATCTTGCGATCGCTAGCTTTTTTCTTCCTAGAAATTCCTGAGAGCAGTAAAATTGCTAAAATTTGATTATTGAGCTTTGTATCCCTCACTATAGCTCCTTTCCAGGAAGTTCAAATAATAGGAAAAACCGCAGAGTGACAGAAGAGGGATAGAAAAAAATAATCACAACATTTTTCTATTTATGCGTAGACTAAAATAAAAGTAAGTTATTAAATTAAACAGGCAACAGTAGGAAAGAGATACGAGCATTTTTTGTGTTATGAGAAATCAGCATTTGCTTTCATGAGCTATTTGTAAATGCTATAGGTTACTTTTTGTCACTGCTCCCTACTTCTGCCAGAAGTCTATTGATTTAATTGCTCTAAGAACTTACCTAATTCTTCTTGATATTTACCATACTCAGACCAATTTCCCTCTCGCGCTGCTTGTTCTGCTTTACGGTAGGTTTCTAAAGCTGATTGCACCAAACTAGAAGGAACTTCATTTTGAGGAACTGGTGCTAACTGCTGAGGCTTTTTCTCACCAAAAATAACTGCCAAAGCATCGTCTAAAGACTCTTCCATAACAATATCTTCGTCATAGGCAACAATTACCCGTTTCAGTTCAGGCAACTCTCCCTGTTCTGCTCGCAAATAAATTGGTTCAACGTAGAGTAAAGACTCTTCAATAGGAATAACTAACAAGTCACCACGAATCACTTTAGAACCCTGCTGACTCCACAGGGTTAACTGTTCAGAAATATCCGGTTCTTGGTCAATGCGAGCCTCAATTTGTCTTGGCCCATAAACGAGTTGCTGCTTAGGGAATTCATACAATAGTAATTTACCGTAATCATTACCGTTGGAATGTCCCGCCATCCAAGCAATCATATTGTCTTTATTACTTGGGGTAAAGGGCAAGATGAGAATAAATTCTTCAGTTGC
Source organism: Coleofasciculaceae cyanobacterium (assembly GCA_049683475.1). Classification (GTDB taxonomy): domain Bacteria; phylum Cyanobacteriota; class Cyanobacteriia; order Cyanobacteriales; family Coleofasciculaceae; genus JBAUJE01. The sequence goes on from JBAUJE010000093.1 coordinate 1,166, forward strand.
TTTTTGCGGCAGGCGCATAATCATATAATACGGTTCTACCTGCTGCTGATTCCCTTCATAAATCTCGGTGGGCAAACGCCACAAGTCCTCCTGGTTGTAGAATACCTCCCCATCGCTCATGTGGTAGGACAAATACATCTGCGACTGGATTTTAAACAAATCGAGGGCATAGCGGAAATGTTCTCTAACTTGGGCAGGAATTGTTTCATTAGGGGCAAACAAATCGGGGAAAATACGACGGTAAGTTGCTAATAAGGGGTCACTAGGATCGACGACAAAAAATTGCATGGTGCCGTCATAGGCATCTACTACAACCTTGACTGAATTACGAATGTAGTTAAATTTACCACTAATGTTTTGGGCAACTGGTTCAGAATAGGGATAGCGATCGCTCGTTGTATAGGCATCGATAATCCACTGTAGTTTGCCATCAATTAGAGTTATGTAAGGGTCACTATCTAAACGCAAAAACGGTGCAACCTTTCTCACCCGATCCTTAATTTTTCGATAGTAATGAATGCGGGATTCATTGGTAAAATAATTGGAGATTAATATTTTGAGATTACCCAAGTCATAAGCATAGGCTAGCCTGCGTCCAAACGAACCCATTGGCACTCCCCCTTTTCCCTCGTATCTAGTCGAGGCATTTTCACCACCACGGGGATAGTCAAATTCATCAGTGCTAGTTCCAGTAAAAATGTAGCTGTCGGTTTCTTCGCCGTAATAAATTCCCGATCTCGTTACCTGCAAATCCACCTGGGAAACTGGGGGAATATCTTTAATAAAAAACTCTGGCAAGCCTTGGGAAGTAATTTTATTAACAGGACTCATCACTAACCCATAGCCGTGGGTATACTTGAGACGCTGATTAACCCAGGTACGGGCTCTCTGGGGTACTTGTGCATAGGAAAGTTCCCTGGCTGAGAGCATTACCTGTCGGTAATTACCATCAATAGTGTAACGGTCAATATCAACATCCTCGAAGCGATAGTAGAGACGGATTTCTTGGAGTTGGCGATAGGTACTTAATAGTGGCCTGTAATCCCAGAGACGAATATTATCAATGGTGCCTTGGTTGGCTTGCAAAGCTTGACGGTTCAGTTGTGCCTTAGCTGGGTATTGCTCCCTCGCCACGCCCTCAAGACCGTAGGCTTGCCTGGTAAGTTGGATATTGTTATCTATGTAAGGCTTTTCTTTCCTTAGTTCATTGGGTTCAACAAGAAATTGCTGGACAAAGCCGGGATAAACTCCCTTTACTAGCACTAGTGCAGCGATAAAAACGCCAATTCCGTAGATGGGTAAAGTAGTGCCATTGCGCCAAACTGAAAGTAGGAATAAGGCGGCTAAGACTAAAGCCAGAAAGCTCATAATTGAGAGGGATACTAATCTGGCATGAACATCCGTATAGCCAGCACCAAAAACTACCCCTTCTTCAGAATAAAGTAGGTCATAGCGTTCTAACCAGAAGCCGATAGCAACTAGAACAAATACAGTGGCAAGCAGTAAACTGAGATGGGTTTTACCTTTACCAGAGATTATGTTGCGCCAATTGCTTTGGTTTAGGCTTCCTTTGAGAAAATAAACAGGGACGGAAACTACTAAAGAGCAGGCCAGAAGTGATAAAAACCACTCCCGAATACCCTCGTAGAAAGGTAGTTGGAAAACATAAAAGCCAATATCTTGCTGAAAAATTGGTTCGGTGCTACCAAAGTCACTGGCATTGAAATATTTTAAGATTGTTTCCCAGGCACCTACACTACTACTCGCCGCAACTAAGGAGATGAGAAAAATTGCTACAAGGGCAACGTAGTTAGGCAAGTTTCTGCTATAGATATCTAAATTGCTAGGATCAACCAGGCGCAGGGAAGGATATCGATGGGAATGATTTCTGATAAATCTTGGTTGAACCCCTAGGGGTGTCAGGTGCATAGCGAGGCGGTAGTTACCCCAGAGGACAAGAGCAAAGATAATAAAAGTCCCAACCCAGAGGAGCGATCGCCAAATTAGCAGAGTCCAGAAAACATTGGCAAAGCCTACCGCCTCAAACCACCACCCCTCTGTCAGCAAATGCACAACTGTGCCAAAGGAAAACAAAATAGTGGCAGCAACAATGAGGATGGGGATAACTAACTTGGGGGGACGGCTGATGTTTTTTTCTCGCCTGACCATGTTCACCTGATAGTTCAAAGGAACCAATACTATCTTCTTTTATCCTAGATACAGATTGCCTTTGCCTCACATCTTGCACAAGAAACGTAACTCGCTCTCAAGCTGGTAGACTACTCAGGTGAGTGG
>JBAUJE010000094.1:0-2385 GCA_049683475.1 Coleofasciculaceae cyanobacterium
ACTCCCCACTCCCTACTCCCTACTCCCCACTCTCCACTCACTACTTCCTACTCCGAATGGCTGGCAAAGTTCTGCCTAGAACAAAACTAGTAGTAGAAGAGAGACTATTGAAAACTGCCATTCCTCCACCAGCAGCTAAAGCTAATGCCAGTATGGGGGCAATTAGTCCAGTAGCGAAGGCAAAAATCAAAGGAGAATTAGTACCAGCATTTACAACTATCGTGGCTACTAAACCAGTAATAATGTTGAAGCAGATTTTCACCATGCCAACGGAGAAAAAGCCTGTTAACCAGGCATAAATTGGCTTAGCACCCACAGGTAGTAGGGAGGCTCCAACCGCTAGAGGTCCTAATAGTCCTGTTAATAACAGGGAAACTTCTGTAACCCATTGAAAGGCAATGCCAAATGCCATTAACCAACCACGGAGAGCCAGTCCCAAGGTAGAACTAATTGCTTTTGTTACTATTTCTCCAGGATTGGTTATGTCTTGCATGAACTGAGCTAAACCAGTAGAAGGGGGAGTTGGTAAGGAGTTAGCAATTGATTCTGCTTGAGTTGCGGCATTTGCTAAACATTCAGATTGCTGTTGAGGGTCAACTATGGTAGAACACTGACTTACTACTGATTTAATTGCTGCTTCTGCTCCTGCTTCCCCCATTACTTTTTGATAGGCTTCTTGCAAGGAAACTGTAGAAGAGGTGGTTTCTAGAAGTAACTGATTAGTTTCATTGATAATACTTCTTAAACCTCTAGTACCTTCAGCTAGAACTGCACCATTGTTTGCTAATAGAACTATGACAATTAAAGGCCAGATAACTTCACTGAAGGATTTAGTGTTATCATCTTCAATCAGGTTTCTTGTCCACTGAACAATAAAGAGGAGCAAAGTACCAACAGCAAAGAAAATTCCTAGACGAGTAATGGCAAAATACAAACCACCTCCTAAAACTTCCTGCCAAAGATTATCCATTGCTTCAGCTATGGCAGATTGGGTCAAGACCCCTTCGTCCATTATTTGTGATGCGGTTTGTCCAGTGTTAGCGAGGATTTGCATTGTTTTAAGGGGAGTGCGTTCGCTTTGCTCACTAGGGAGTAGTGAGTGGGGAGTAGGGAGTAGGGAGTAGGGAATAGGGAATAGGGAGGGAGTAGTGAGTGGGGAGTAGGGTTTTGAGAGGGAGTAGTGAGTGGGGAGTATGGAGTAGGGTTTTGAGAGGGAGTTGGGGTTTGGTTATCGATACCTAGTAGGACGGCTGGTCTTTTTTCATCTGAGAGATGATCTTCATTTTCTTTGACTCCATTGGTTAAACTATTTACGGTTGTTGAGGAATTATCTTTCGACATTCCTTTAATTTCCTTGTGGTTTATAAAGTAGCTAGATAGATATGACCCTTGAAGTAACGATAGGTAGCCAATCTCAAAATTGATGAGGTACATTCAATTTTCTTACCCCCACTCCCTACTCCCTACTTCCTTGTTCCCAAATACCCCCTTCCCCCACTACTCCCTACTCCCTACTCCCTACTCCCTCTCAAAAAAGACGACCCAAAGCAGCAGTCTGCAAAGTTTCAAAACCAGCTCCTACTTTTTCCTGCTGTTGTGCTTGATTTTGTCCATCTACAGCACGGGAAATATTAGTTAGGTTGAGGTTAGTTAATTCCTGACGTTTCGCTGCATCTATTGAATCCTGTCGTAATGCTCCTAAAATCGCTGCTTGTTGAGCATTTTGTTGGGCAATTTGTTTCATTACGTTTTGGGTAATAACTTCAGTTTGAGCAGCATCGGCTGACTGCTGTACTGATTGGACAGATTGCTGAGTACCCTGTAATTCTTGCTTTAACTGCTGCTGTCCTGATGTGCTAAAAACAGTAGATGCTTGAGCGCGAGTAATTTGACGGTCTAGTTCATTGGAGACTAAATCTCCTGAATAGACGGGAGAGTTACTGACTGATAAGCTATCTTCAATTCCTTGGCGTACAGTTTCAGGGTCAGGTAGTCCTAGCTGTCCAATTGCTTGGTCAATTGCTGCTTGTAAGTCAGTTCCTACTGTTTGAGATATAGCCTCAAGAGTTGTATCCAATGTTTCATCTAAAAAAGATTGTATTTGATTCAACTTTTGACTGGCTTGCTCCAAAATATTAGCGATGGGATTGTTGGATTGGTTAGGTGAAGTAGCAAGAGCTGGAGTAGATAATAGTAGACTAGCTCCGGCTATTAGTATTAGGGAGTAGGGAGTAGGGAGTCGGGAGTGGGGTGGGGAGATGGGGGGATGGGGAGATGGGGTATTTGTTGACGCGGAGAGGTTTTTTGTGTTCATCTTTTTGGGTGTCTGTTGACTAGTTTTTTGGGGAGTCGGGAGTAGTGAGTAGGGAGTAGGGAGTAGTGAGT
>JBAUJE010000095.1:0-39906 GCA_049683475.1 Coleofasciculaceae cyanobacterium
GCTGCGGTAAAGCTGCCCTCGTAGCTGAGAAATTGAATGACGCTATTGTTGTTATCTACTAAGGCAATGCCGTCAGGAGAACCGTTTTGTATGCCATTGCTAGGATACTCCAGAACAATGGTGCCGAAACCACCTCCTTGGTCGGAAATAGTTAAACCATCCAGACTGCGGGTGTTGTAGGGACTGCGCCGACTGTTAGTGCCGTTATAGAGAACTAAAGTCCAACCCGTTAGGTCAGTTCCTGCAGGACCAGCAATTTCAATTGCTTCACCTGTATCAATGCCATCATTGTCGTAATGAATTTCGTTGATGAATACGCTGGTCATGGTAGTTATCTGTCAATTTGGTAGATAATTCGCTGTTAACGGTTAATTAGTTGAGAGTAAGATGCCAAATTAGGAGATGACTTAGTATTAACTAGTTAATTATTTTTAGTTAAAACAAGCCATTTTTAACAATGACACTGTTAGCAATCTTGCTTTAGTCAAGGGAATCAATTTCGGAATATCTCTGAAAATCAACGAGAACTATAGTTAGAGTAAATCTCAAGTTTTTCTAGAAAAAGAAAAAGCAAAACTAGCAACTAGAGTGAATTGGCTTTAAAATTTTCCTTTTTCCAAATCAATTTTCTCGCTCCTGTTGAACAGCAAACTTTCTTATCCTGTTCGTTTGTAACTTTAATAGATAATCATCCTGGATTAGGTAAAGGCTAGTTAAAGAAGCATTTAAGAAAGACAATCTTCACATAGTCTTCTTATTAAAAGTCTTCAATTTTTATAGAGACTTCACAGAAGATTACTTCTTACTAGAGTAGGGGTAAGTCTGTTCAGTAAGTTCTGTTTAAGGCAACCTAAAAAAGTTTTATAAAATTATTCCCAGATAAAGAAAAATTAAACTATGACCGTCCTAAATAATTTGATAAATCTTCTTTTTCCCACACCCCACACCCTACCCCCTACGCATTAGCGCTGGCATAACTCCAGCAATGTCACCTCCCAAACAAGCCTAGCCTGGGCGTAGCCGAGGAGATACTTTCTGGCTTTCTCCAGTTTCTGGAGGATAGACGGTTCAGCAAAGGTGCGCCAGTAGCTGTGTTCTAGGTAATCCAATAACCACAATTGAGTTTGGGCATCCAGGGTCTTGTCAATTTCCTTTGCTAGTTCTAAAGCCTTGCGTAGTGTTTTAGGTAGCTTGACTAGCTGGTTAAGCAACTCAGGAGATATAGCTTTGAGTTGAGCAAAAGAGGCGATCGCTTCTCCGGGACTACCTTGGGCAATTTCTAAGAGTAAGGACTCTTGAAGAATCTCCTGATGGCCAGTCTGTTTAAGTACATCTTCCATCTCTGAGCGTGCGAGGCGAGAAAAGGGAATCCGCTGACAGCGAGATATCAGTGTTGCTAACAGAGACTCAGTACTAGGTGCAATCAAAATCAGGGTGGCTAGTCCCGGTTCTTCTAGGGTCTTGAGTAAGCCATTGGCTGCTGGTTCTGCCATTGTCTCTGCTTTTTCTAGTACCACCACCTTTCGCTTGGCTTCAAGAGGAGAACAAGCTAAAAACTTACCAATTTCTCGAATTTGCTCTAGGCGAATCTGGGGGGGGGTCTTACGCTGAAGACCTTTTTGGACAGCCTCGCGAACGGACAGGAGTTTACCATTGTGTAGGTAAGTTGGTTCTACCCACAATACATCCGGATGATTAGCCTGTCTCAAACGTTTTTGTATTGAGGCCTGCTCCTGAGGTGAAGTATCTAGACAAAACAGCAATTCGATGAAAGCTTTTGCTGTCAGGCTACGACCGATACCTTCTGGGCCGGCGAACAGATAAGCAGGGGCAAGGCGTTTTTGAGCAACGGCTCTTTCTAACAGAGCAACAGCCTGCTTCTGTCCTATGAGGTTGGCGAAAGCTTCTGAAACCATGCCTTAAACCTTTGCTGCAAAATTTCCTGAATTGAAGCTTGAACCTCTGCTTCGCTGCGATCTGCGTCTACTTGGGCAATCCGATCAGGATTTTGTTGATGGAGTGACCTAAAACCTTGCTGAACTCGCTGATGAAATGCCAAGTCAGCTTGTTCAATGCGATCTGCACTTCCTCGTTTTTGCATCCGCTTCAAACCTGTTTCTACTTCAACGTCTAGCCAAAGAGTGAGGTCACTGTCTAAACCACCAGTGGCAATTTGGTTAAGCTGCTCAATCAAAGTGAGGTCAAGACCGCGTCCGTAACCCTGGTAGGCGATGGTTGAATCTGTATAGCGATCGCACAAAACAATCGCACCCTGGGCTAGTTGAGGCTTCAGAAATTCTTCAACATGCTGAGTTCGGTCAGCGGCATACAGTATAAGTTCTGTTCTGTCCTGAATCGATGAGGAGTTTGCTGAGAGCAATAGTTGGCGCAGTTTCATACCCAGTGAAGTTCCACCAGGTTCTTTAGTAACCATGAGAGGAACTTTTTTGCCTACAGGACTTAGGGAGTAAAGTAAACCACTAGCTTCAAGCCAATCTCTAGTTTGCTGTATTTGGGTAGTTTTTCCTGCACCTTCGACCCCTTCAAATACAATTAGCTTGCCACCCATTAGCAACATTCCCACTTTTATGTTTAAGAACTACTAGATTAAGTTTCTATACAATCTCCCTGGTTTGGCTCAATTAAATATCCCTTGCTAATTTTTCTCCAGAGAGCCTTTGAAATTACCCTAGCTAATAAGTTTAATTCTCTATTTAATTTTTCCCTTTCTCCCCTGACCCTAAACAGAGGTTCGATATGATAAGAGTGTCTAGCTATTTGATACCCTGATTTTATAGTATATGGCTCGTTATACCTGTTCTTTTACTATTGCAGTTTCCCTTGAACACCTACCTCAGTTACTGATTGAGGTTTTACGATCCTGCAATTTCGACATTATTTATAACACTCCCGATTATCTAATGGCACGAGAGAGTCCTGGGACTGTACCATTCGCCAAACTGGTCACAGTGGAAGTTTTGATTGACAGATCCACAGCCACGGCTCAGGAAGTGCGGATGAATTTTGTCATTAAAAACGAAGAGTTGCCTCTCCAAGTTGAGAACCATTGCCACCAAATGTTTGATCTGGTCTGTCAAGCAGTTGAGGATAATCGTAATTGGCAACTGCTTGAAAGCGTAGCTGGATAGTTCCTTGCTAGTCCCACTAATAATACTCTGTGCCTCTCTTTACCCATCAGCAGCTCTACTAGCTTGATTCTTCTTGCTCAATCATCATGTTAGGGCTGATTAGGGTAATATCAAATTCATCTTCTCCTGATCCTGTCGTAATAGCATCACGCTTGAGCAGGTAGTATTTGGCAGTTACGTTAGGACCAAAAACGATCTCGTCTAAATCGTGGAGATCATGAGACTCGCTCGAATGGAGTTTATGACCATTAATCAAAAGTCCGTTAGAGCTGTTCTTGCCTTTGAGGTTACCATCAACAATACGGTAATACTGGCTTCCATCCTTACGTTTTGCCAAAACTAAGGTTGCGTGTCGGCGAGAGACGAACTGCGAGATCAAGCGAATGTCAGAGTTAGGATCTCTGCCAATAGAATAGACAGATTCTGTTAAGCTAAACTCCTTACGTCCATTATCGTCTTCGACAATCAACAAATGGTTGTGTTCCGATTGTGCAGGCATGAAAAAATAATGATAGTTAGTCCAGTTACTTCAGAGAAACGCTCTTGCTTAATCAATTTGCCACACTTCTCCACCAGTGTTTCTTGCTTTTTGTGAAAGACACCTTCATTGCCGAACTCCAACTGAGCACTTCCACAATAGATAATCATAAACATTTGTGGAACTGAGCGGATAGGCCTACAAGCCTATAGTCACTTGATTCTAGGTAAAAGAAAAAGCAACTAGCTAGCCTGAATATTGCCCCTGATATAGTGCCTAATCTCAAAAATTTATTTATTTTTCCATTTTGGCATATCCTTTCAGGTGATCAGCAATCCAGGGATTGATTTAGAGGCAAGAGTAAAAAGAAGTTTTACAGTTTGTCCTTCCCTATTATTCTTATCGACCGCCATGCCTTAGCAAAAGTGAGTTAGTGACTACACTAACAGAACTCAGAGCCATCAATGCTCCTGCTGCAGCCGGGTCTAGAGCAATACCTAAACTAGGTAAAAGTACTCCAGCAGCTGCAGGAATCCCTAGAGTATTGTAGCTAAACGCCCAAAAAAGATTTTGACGAATTTTCTTGAAGGTGGCGCGAGAAAGTTTAATGGACTCCACCACATCTAGCAAGCGATCGCGCACTAAAATAATTTCTGCTGTTTCTACAGCAACATCGGTTCCACCCTGTAGAGCGATGCCAACGTTTGCTTGAGCTAAAGCTGGTCCGTCATTGATGCCATCTCCTACCATCGCTACTTTACTTCCCTCCTCTTGTAGCTGTTCAATTGCTCTGGCTTTACCATCAGGACGAACCCCAGCAATCACGTCTTCGGTAGCAATGGATAGTTCACCGGCTATTGCAGCCGCAGCATTGGGCTGATCTCCGGTTAGTAACATGACCCGGAAACCCATGTATTTAAGGTTTTTTACAGCTTCTTTCGCATCAGGTCTAAGGACATCACCTAGACCAAGAACTCCTAATAGTACGCCATCAGCTGCTAGGTAAACTACTGTTTTGCCAGTATTTGCCAAAGCTTGAACCTTAGCCTTTGCCCTCTGACTAATGGTAACCCCTTGCTTAGTCAACCAATCCTCATTACCTAGCAGCACTCGTTGGTTTTCTACTAAAGCAGATATTCCTAAACCTGGCTCTGTATAAAAATCTTGAGCTGCTAAAGAGGGTATTTGACGTTGCCTTGCGGTATCGCAAATTGCGAAGGCTAAAGGATGAGATGTTCCCTGTTCTACTGTTGCTGCTAGTTGTAGCAAATAGTTCTGTGCTGACTGATTAGGCTTTAGTTGCCCCGGATCGCTGAGGAGCAAGCAATCTGTGATAGTAGGTTGACCACTGGTGAGAGTACCCGTTTTGTCAAAAACCACTGTATTAATTTGATTAACTTGCTCTAAAACGTCGCCACCCCTAATTAATAATCCCTTTTCTGCACCAAGACTTGTACCGACCATAATGGCTGTAGGTGTAGCTAGACCAAGAGCACAGGGGCAAGCAATCACCAAAACAGCGATCGCCAGTTTCAGGCTTAAGAGTAGAGGAGAAGTAGTCTCCACCATCCCCATACCCTCACTGGCAGCTCCAGCTATTGGTAGTACATCTTGCCAGATTTTTGTACCAACTAAATACCAAAAGAGGAAAGTTAGAGAAGCAACACCCATAACACTGTAGGCAAAGTAACCCGCCACCTTATCCGCAAGTTGCTGTACAGGAGCTTTACGGGTTTGGGCTTCTTCTACCAATTTGACAATCTGTGCTAATGTGGTTTCCTCCCCTGTACGGGTTGCTTGGATAGCCAGTACCCCTGACTTATTCAAAGTGCCACCTGTAACGGTATCTCCTGGCTGCTTTAATAAGGGCATAGGTTCTCCCGTCAGCATCGACTCATCCACAGAAGATTGACCTGCTACCACTTTCCCATCTACCGGCAATTTTTCCCCTGGTAATACCCGCAGCCACTCACCAACTCGCACTTGCTCAACGGGAATTTCAATACCTGTATGTTCATCTGCCATTGGTGCGCCCCTACCAATTAAACGCGCCACCTGGGGTTTTAAGGCTAGTAAGGACTCCAATGAGGCTGAAGCTCGACTTCTTGCCCTATGCTCTAAGGTACGTCCTAAGAGAATAAAACCCAGCATCATCACTGGTTCCTCGAAGAAGCATTGCCAACCAAGGCTGGGAAATAGCAAAGCTACACAACTGGTAAGATAGGATGTCGCAGTTCCTAGACCCACCAGGGTATTCATGTTAGCCATGCCATGCCACAAACCACGCCAGCCATCTACCAAGATTTGACGTCCTGGACCTAGCAGCGCCAAAGTTGCCAACCCCCAGTGAAACCAAATATTGCTAACAACAGGCAACATTGGACCGTCAAGCCAATGACCAATATGTCCAACTACAGATAAAAAGACAAGCACACTGGCAACTAGTAATCTTCGCAGTTGCTCTTGGCTTTCCTGTTGACGGCGTTCAACTCTAGTCAAACGGGGCTTAGAGGTAGAATTCTCTCCTGCTTGGCAAAAGCGGGGCTGAGAGGGAAATCCTTTAGAAGTTAATTGCTCAGCTAGTACCACTGGGTCAACTGTACCGGCTTGGCAATCTACAACCGCCACCTCAGTTACAAGATTGACACGAGCAGATATAACACCGGTATGATTTTTCAGCTGTCGTTCTACGGCACCAACGCAGCCTGCACATTTCATACCTGTAACATCTAAAGTTAGGGTTTCTAAGGGTTTCTCTTGGGTTGCGGGTGTAGGTAGGTTATCTAAAGATACTTGCATATAGATAAAAATTTGTGATACCGAATTTTTACTCCTCAACGCTTCAACGCCGAGACATCTCTTGTCTGATGCTAGGCGAAAGACTGGGTGACTTGCCAAAAATCCTTGGCTTTTTTTAATTGTGCGTTTTTCTGTCTACTGTCCTCTAGCAGTCACAGTAGTTTTAATTAATTAAAAATTAAATTAAACTAATTTACTTCTCCCCTGCTTGAAAAACAGGAGAGAAGTTGCTAAGAGTAAATGGTTAAATTGTTAAATGGCTAATGGAAAACTGAAGCTATAAGTAAGAATATGAATGTTTACATCTCAATTTTCAATTTTCAATTGACCATTGCCTATTTTCAGCAGTTGGATAAACTCTTGGTTAATTAGAACCACTGCCTAAGAGAAAAAGACTCAGTAATGTACCACTATTCCAAAGACCATGAAGCAGCATCGGAGCCAGGAGATTACGCGACCTAGTGTAGACTACTCCTAATACAGCTCCCAATGTTGCTAAAGGCAAAACTTCTGAAAGGCTAAGGTGAGCGATCGCAAAGAGTAGACTACTTGCTGCAATAGCACCCCAAACCGGCAGATAACGAGTTAAGGAAGGTAACAAAAATCCTCTGAAAATAATCTCTTCAAACACTGGTGCTGCTAAGGATGCTGTTACAAAAAAGATTAATAATGCTATTTTATCTTGTCCTTCTAAAGCTAGGGGTAAAATTGGGTTGCTACCTCCCTGTCCTTGCCAGAGTTGTTGGTTAATTAGCGATACCAAAATTACCAGAGGTACAGCTACTAGGTAACCACCAATTCCCCAGACAATCCAGTTACCAAATAGTTTGAAGCGAAACCAATTTTGGGTCAGAGGCAAAAAAGGCTTGATCGAAAAATACAGTACTGATAATCCCCCAGCTGCCATCAGTAGATAGCTAAGTAGAACGAAAAATGCCTTGGCTCGTACTGTGTAATTGACTGGGTTAACGCCCAATAAACCAAATAAGATGGGCAGTAGAAGTTGACCGATGAAGAAAAAGCCGAAAATAAGTACCTGCCAAATAATTTCCCAATTCCAGGGTGTCTCCCAAGGCAGCTCAGCGTTGGTAGCTAGGAGCGATCGCCTACCTTGTAAAAGCAGCTGGACTAGTAAAAATAGTAAAAGAGCAACACCCAAAACTCCACCGACTCCTGGTATTCCCCCAATCAGCGCTAACTTGAAAACTGCTTGTTGAGCTATTTTTTGTTCTTTATTCTCTAGTGAAGATAAAGCGTCTGAGCGCTGTTGCAATTGATACAAATGACTCAGAGCGCGATAGCGGAACCAACCATCTAAGTTTTTTTGAATTTTTTCCTCAGCATTTGGCAATAAACGAGCTGGCTCATTCCAAAGACCAAGGAGTACTTGAGATGTCTGTAATAATGATGATTCCTCTGGCGAAGAAGCGCTATTTTCTGTCTTTTGATTGCTTAGTCCGCGCCAGGTTTGCAGGGCAGAATTAATCTCTCCTTGTTGAACTTGAATAATTCCTAACCGTAAATTGAATTCGTAGATCAGTTGCTCTACTTCAGCAAAAGACTGTTGCAACTGCTCACGCTCTGAGGAAGCAGGAGAATCAGCGATGGGAGCAAATTGTGGATCTGATGGGGCAACATCAGGAGTAATCGCCACTGGTTTAGAGGAAAGTTCTTGCAGTTGAGCCGTGATTTTCGATTTAGTTTTCTGAGCTGATTCAATGGCTTCTTTGTACTGTTTCTCAGCTGTTTGGAAAGGTTTTTTGCCAATCAAAGCTTCCAGGGGAGTCGTTGAATCCTGGGTCGATTGTTGAGGTGTTGTTGTTTCTGTACTGTTGTCTTGCCACTCGGCAGCATGTAGTAAAAAATTGGTTTGATAAAGTTCTAGCCGACTCTGAATTTGCGGCTGATTCCAGCTCTCTACTAAAGAAATGCTAATTTTGAACAGCGCTAGAATCGTCAGTATAATCAGAACTACTCGCTTGATCGTCATCAAAACTCCTCACCCACTGCTTGTTCATTCCCAGTGTAATTATGGCATTGCTTGTTCCTGTCCCTGCTCAAGGGTTGAGGTAAATAAACATTGTCTTTTACGGACGGCATCCCCTTATGGAAGCGGTAGCGAGTCTTTGAGCGTCGCGAACGTCGAGTTAGCAGTTTAAAACCTGTCTGTTAGTGATAAAATTGTCGCGCGCTAGTCGAGTAGGAATAATCGTCTGCACGAAAAACCATCCTAGTCCGGAGAAATCCCGGTACCGAAGAAACAACGGTCAGTTGATGTCAGTATGACTTCATAGGGCGAGTAATGGCAGGTTGGGGAGTGTACCGAATTGGCTAGTGACGAACTCAGAAAGACAGCACGAAAAAAAAGAACTAAGCGTAATGTGTGTGGCACTCGTGTCAACATATCTGAGCGTCTAGGGGATTTTTTGACTGTCCCCACTGGGAAAATAGTCCAGTGACAGCTAGTAAGAGTGAAGCAATTTGAGCTTATCCATTGCCGAACGACTACTCAGAATCCCACGCACTTCAGTCGTGGGAGAAGTCAAAGAAATTCAAAGCATGCTAAATGGGTGGACGGGAAAAATGCAGGTAATGAGGTAAGAGGTTCTAATCACCCTCTTGACTACTCGACTAAGCCAATAAGCAGTTCACTCACACCCAAATATTTAGTAGCCTTTGGGTAAAACTGGGAATTTCCAATACTTGCTAGCGGAGGATTAAGAGTTTGGCTACTCGTGTCATTATTGTGCGTCACGGTCAGAGTACCTATAACATTCAGAAGAGAGTACAAGGACGCTTGGATGAGTCAGTCTTAACTGAAAAAGGGACTGAAGATGCCCAAAAGGTTGGCACGGCTTTGAGTAGCCTGAACCTTGATGCTGTTTACTGCTCACCCCTAAAGAGAGCGAGACAGACGGCAGAAATTATTTTATCCTCGTTGTCAGCTTCTCCTAAATTAGAGGTGGTAGACAAGCTGATGGAAGTCGATTTACCTCTTTGGGAGAAGCTACGTAAGTCAGAAATACAAGCAAATTTCCCAGATGATTACCTCTGCTGGAAAGAACGCCCTCACGAGTTTTGCATGGTAGTTCCCAGTGAAGATGGTTCAAGACCCCATTTTCCTGTTCTAGCCCTCTACGAACAAGCAGAGCAGTTTTGGCAAGAATTTCTCCCTCGCCATCAAGGAAAAACTATTTTAATTGTGGCTCACAATGGCATCAATCGCTGCTTGATTAGTAGTGCTATTGGTGTTTCCCCAAGTCGTTACCATTCAATCCAACAATCAAACTGTTGCATTAATGTCCTCAACTTTACTGGTGCTTGGGGGGAACAGGTGCAATTAGAGTCTCTCAATCAAACATCTCACTTGGGACGCGCTTTACCTACAGCACGAGAAGGTAATCGAGGTTTACGTTTGTTACTAGTGCGTCACGGGGAAACAGAATGGAATCGAGTCTCGCGTTTTCAGGGGGGAATTGATGTACCACTCAACGACAATGGTCGCCGACAAGGACAGCTTGCTGCTGAGTTTCTCAAAGATGTGCAGATTAATTTTGCTCTCAGTAGCCCAATGTTACGCCCCAAGGAGACGGCTGAATCAATACTAAAGTTTCACCCAGATATCCAGCTTGACCTACAAGCTTCCCTCAAGGAAATTAATCACGGTTTATGGGAAGGAAAATTGCAATCAGAAATTGAGCAGGAGTACGGAGATTTACTGCGCCAGTGGCAAGAGGAACCGGAAACAGTACAAATGCCAGAAGGTGAAAATCTCAAACAGGTTTGGGAAAGGGCAATTGCTTGTTGGCAAGAGATTGTCAAATCAGCTGCAATGTCTGAAACCCAACTTACAACGGGTATAGTTGTTGCTCACGATGCTATTAATAAGGTAATTCTTTGCCATGTTTTAGGTTTAAACCCAGAATCTTTCTGGAGTATTAAACAGGGAAATGGTTCTGTTAGTGTAATTGATTACCCTCAAGGTTTAGAAAAAGCACCGATTTTAGAGGCGATGAATATTACCACCCACCTCTCTGGCAGTGTTTTGGATCAAACAGCCGCTGGAGCTTTGTAGAATTTTAATTAGTAAATTCTATAAGCATGTGAGCGTAAATCGTACTCCAATCCTCTTTCGGCACGGCGACCGTTAAAAGCATCTTCAAAAATCTGCCTGACGATGCGATTATTTAAAGCGTCATCTTGAAAGTAGCTGTGGGAGTCACCGACATGGGGTGCATCTGTGAAATCGAGATAAATAGCATTGCGGGAGTTCAGGTTTTGAGCTAACTGTCCGAGGCGAGCACGCTGTTCGGGGCCAGGTTTGGCACGGGAGGCAGCAAGAGCAAAGTCATCTTCGTTGATAGTAATGTAGAGTCGATTACGGTATTTTATTTTGTCCATCCACTCAGAATGATCCTGGTTATTAACATCGGCGGCCAACATAATAACGTTGTCAAATAGTAAGGTTTCACCCTCATAAATAGACGACTGAAGTAACTTTTTAAATAAGAAAGCACCCATACTGTGCAAAGCAAGGCTTAATTTCTGCCCACAATCAGTTTCTCTATGTTTGAGAATGTACTCGTTGAGTATTTCTAAACAGCGATCAAAGGCATTGATGGATAGACTGGCATCCTGTTTGTCACTTCTGTAGTTATCTACTACCCGATGAAGACCTCCTGCATTGGAAGGCCAGGTAAACATAACTATTTCCATGCCGTAGAGAGTTTCTAGAGTATGACCTGTTTCTAGAGCCGATCTAAAGTCTGTGTTAAAACCGTGGACGAAGAGGAGACAGTTCTTTTTTTGTTCACGCATCCGCGCCTGACCTTGAAGAAAGGCAACCTCACTTGCCCATCTTTCTTCACCTTGATAAATCAACCTATCTGGTAATACTTCTACTTGCCAAACTCCACCAACTTTCTGAGCTTCAGCAATGCGCAGTTCATTGGGACCTCTATCATTGAAGGTTTCACCGAAACGTTTCTCAGGAGATTCGTCTGTTTGTAAATTACGATTGGTGACAACAAACATATTATTTATTTCTCTATCAGGCAAGCCGCATCAAGCAGCGCAAACCAGAGTATTAGTTAGTCGCTCTGGCAAAACAACGCTGATTTTCACTATCTTACCTGAGTGGGATACATAAATTGAGAGAATGAGATAGGGCAGAATGTGCGTACCTAGACAAGTTGCAGATCAGACCTTGTGAGCTGGAGCTAGGGAACAGGGATAGTCAGGGTCACCAACTTCTATTTGTAAAGTAGCGTGTTCTATACCGAAGTTATCGTGTAGTTTTCGGTTAGCTTGAGATAAAAAAGCATCACCAGGATATCCTTCTGGCATCACCAGATGAGCTGTCAGTGCTGTATGAGTAGTACTCATAGCCCAAATATGGAGGTCGTGAACTTGTGTAACACCAGGTAGTTCTGCTAGGAAAGTTTTTACAGCTAATAGCTCAATTCCGTTAGGTACAGCGTCTAATGCTAAGTTAAGAGCATCTCGCAGCAGTTGCCAGGTTCCGACTACTACGACAGCTACAATAATTAAACTCACCACCGGATCGAACCACAGCCAACCAGTTACCAGAATGGCGATACCCGCCAGGACAACTCCTAAGGACACCAGAGCATCAGCAGCCATGTGCAAGAATGCACCTCGAATATTTAAGTCACCCTGACGACCAGACATAAAAAGAAGAGCTGTTGCTGTGTTAATGACAACTCCGATCGCTGCTACCCAAATGATGGTTGTGCCAGGAATTGAGCTGGTAGGATTGCTAAAACGTTGAATTGCTTCCCAGGTGATGCCACCCATCGCTAATAGTAGAATAATGGCGTTGAAAAGAGCAGCTAAAATAGACGATCGCCGCAGCCCATAGGTAAAGCGCTTACTGGAAGGACGTTGAGCTAAAATACTGGCTCCCCAAGCAAGTAAAAGTCCGAGAACATCACTCAAGTTATGTCCAGCATCTGCTAACAGGGCAAGGGAGTCAATCAGGAAGCCGAAAATTACTTCAACAGCGACAAATCCGATATTTAGAATAGTGCCAATAATAAAAGCACGGTTGTAATTGGTCGGTTCGTGGTCATGGTTATGTCCGTGTTGATGGCTGTGGTGGTGGGACATAAGATTTATTGCGTAAATATATGAATCATAATTCATATATTTACTGAGAAGGGTAAATTTGTGCAAGGTTTGATGGTTGTGAGGCGACGGTGTAGAGTGCTGTATTCTGAAAGGCGATTACGCAGAGCGTAGCGCCCTAAAGGGCGATCGCATAAGCTGTTGAACTATAGTCAATATCAGTACAAGGCATGAAGAGAAAGCCATGATCAATAATCAACCAATATCCATTGGTCTTTTTGCTGGGGCTTTTGGCCTAGACCTGGGTTTGGAAAAGGCAGGATTTCAGACTGTGAGTGTGGTAGAAATTGATCCTGATGCAGCTCAGACTATAGCCATTAATCAACCACATCTTGCCGAAAGCGCTATACCTAGAGATATACAAAAGGTTAGTGCCCAAACTCTTCTCGAAGAAGGAGGACGTGTCTTAAATCTTGGTAGAACTCTGCGTCCTGGTGAAGTCGATTTGCTAACTGGGGGACCGCCCTGTCAGCCTTTCAGTACGGCCGGAAAGCGTATGTCAGTTGGCGATCCTAGAGGAAGTTTGTTTAAAGACTTTATACGCATTGTTGAAGCAGTTCAACCACGTTTTTTCATTATGGAAAATGTGAGAGGATTACTTTCTGCACCAATTCGTCATAGACCTCATAATCAGCGAGGAAAAGGTTATCCCGCCTTAGAAGCAGATGAGATGCCTGGTTCTGCACTTCAGGTAGTTTTAGCAGAAATGAATAGTTTGGGATACAAAGTTAATAATCCTAGACTTCTACAAGCAGCTGATTATGGTGTACCTCAAACTAGAGAAAGAGTTATATTTATTGCTTCAAGAGATGGTGAGTTAGCGACTCTTCCTTTACCAACTCATAGAAAAAACGGCGTTGATGGTTTAAATAAATGGAAAACTCTTAAAGATGCTTTGACAAATATAGTTGACCCTTACCTAGAATATGTTCCCTATTCAGAGAGCCGTCTAAAGTACTTAAGACTTCTTAAATCAGGTCAAAATTGGAGATACTTACCTGATGAACTCAAGCAAGAAGCAATGGGAGGAGCTTACAAATCCGGAGGAGGAAAAGTTGGTTTCTATCGTCGGCTTTCTTGGGAAAAACCTTCCCCAACCATAACAACAAGTCCCCATCAAAAGGCTACTGAAATGTGCCATCCAGAAGAGTTGCGCCCTCTTAGTGTCAGGGAGTGTGCCAGAATTCAAACTTTTCCTGATGATTGGGTTTTTTCTGGCTCAATTACTTCTAAATACAGACAGATTGGTAATGCAGTTCCGGTGCTGTTAGGACAGGCAATTGGTGAACATATACATAAGCTAATTAAGGGAGAAAAAGTTAAAGGAAAAGAAGAATTTTATCAGCTGTCACTGTTTTCCTGAATTTTGCCAGCAATTATTGTCTTCTACATAAACAGCAGCGGGATTACTAGCTATCGTTTGTCTAACAAAGGAAGAAAAGTCAGATTCAGAAAGTTCCGTACATCCCACTAGTGAATTTAAATCATCCCAACAATAAGTGCCTGTCCTAGCGTTAACCCTATGCCATTTTTTGATGTTAGTTCCTTGCCTTACCTTACTACTTGAACTATTTTCAGAATTACTACGATTTTTAACTTGTAATAAATCACAGTTACTATTGCAGAAGTCAACACTTTTCATCGTTCCTCCCCAGCAGCAATACCAGCCATAGAGTTGTAACTTATCTGCTAGATATTCTTCTAAAAGTAACCCTAGAATATTTTCTGCCGACATTGAAAGGCGATGAGCAGAATTGATTGACGTAATTTGTTGCTTATCTAGGGATGGGAGGCGAGTCGAGATGATCAAATCGACAATTTCATCAGGAACAGTACCTATTTTTTTACTTACACGCTTCGATGGTCGCTGATTGTACCCTTTGAAGTACTTCTTTAGCCACTTAGATATATAATCCTCTGAAAACAATTCAAATTTACCTAAATTCGGACAAAGATTAGGCAATTTACAACAGACAGATAGCACAGTATGCACAGCAATATCCCAGTGCATACTTGTGTCAGCTTGAGCAATTCTTTCTGCACAAGAGATTATTCTACTAGGCTCTAAATCAGGTAATTGTTTACTCATGAGGATACAGTGAATTTCCTTTTACCCCCTCACCCATCCTCAGATCCACCCTTTGGCGGCCCAAACTCATCCGGTAACTCCTCAAGACTTTTGCCCAAAGCATTGCATAGTGCTTTCATCTGAGGCACTGTCAACATTGCTACAGATACCCCTCTTTCCCAGCGACTTATCGTTGTTACAGCTACACCAATTTTGTGAGATAGCGCTTGTTGAGAGAGTCCGGCTTCTTCTCGTAATCTTTCCTTACTATATCGCCTGTTTCCTGAAAATTCCTAAATCGGCAATCGTGCGGATTGAGCGTTGGAATTACGTTCTCTTTGTCCATCGTCGCGACAGAGGTGGTCAATTTATCAGCTGTCGAGTTCTTGCCTATTGGATCAGGCGAGTTACCCGCATGATTCAGATCTGTCCTAATATAGAAGGTTTAAACCAGCTAAAGTTGTCGATTAAGCAAGAAGTCGTGAAGTTTCCAGATAGATATCCCTCGAACCTACTCAATCATTGGCAAGAACTCTTGGCAAAACAAGAAGAGAAGCTCAAAAGCTCATCAAGGGCTAGCAAAACCTTGGTCGGTTAGTGTGGTAGGATTCTAGTCCCTGAACCACATGAATAGTGAACTGCTTCGACAAGTCCGTGTAGTAGACCCGGTCTCTGAAACTGACCAACTGGCAGATGTCCTAATTGTAAATGGTTTCATCAAAGCCATTGAAACTCAAATTTCCGACTGGCCAACTGATACCTTAGTGCGAGATTGCCAAGGACTAATCTTAGGTCCAGGTTTAGTAGAACTCTACAGTCACTCTGGTGAACCAGGACATGAGGATCGGGAAACTTTGTCATCACTTCTAGCTGCAGCCGCGACTGGTGGCTTTACAAGATTGGCAATCTTGCCTAATACTGCACCACCGTTAGATAACCTAGCTGGATTAGCAGGATTAAATCAAAAGCTCCAAGCTTTAAACAGAGAGCAGGAAGAACAATTTGCTCTCCCCCAACTTTACTATTGGGGTGCTCTAACTTTGGGTTTGCAAGGTCAACAAATGACGGAATTGGCCGAGTTGACAATAGCTGGAGTTGTAGGGTTTGCCGATGGACTTCCCCTCTCAAATCTGGCATTGCTACGCCGGGTGCTGGAATATTTGCAACACTTATCTAAGCCTGTTGCTCTATGGGCTTGTGACCCTCAACTAACTGGTAACGGAGTGATGCGAGAAGGAGCCAGCTCAATTTGTTTAGGTTTACCGGGTAGTCCTTCGATTGCAGAGTCTGCTGCCTTAGCTTCTTTACTAGAAGTGGTTTCTGCCACAAGTACACCAGTGCATTTGATGCGTATCTCTACCCGTCGTGGTGTGGAATTGATTAAAGCAGCAAAGACCAGGGGTTTGCCTGTGACGGCGAGTACTACTTGGATGCACTTACTACTTAATACGGAAGACTTGGATAGTTACAACCCCAATTTGCGCCTAGAACCTCCTTTGGGTAACCCAGATGACCAAGCAGCAATAATTAAGGGTGTCCAAGAGGGAATTATCGATGCGATCGCTATTGACCACACTCCCTACACCTACGAAGAAAAAACCGTTGCTTTTTCCGAAGCACCAGCAGGTGTAATTGGTCTAGAGCTTACCTTGCCCTTACTTTGGCAACATTTAGTAGAAACGGGGGATTATTCGGCTTTAGAACTTTGGAAGTGTCTTAGCACTAATCCTGCTATTTGTCTACATCAGGCTCCATCTGCTATTGCTTCTGAGCAACCAGCTGAAATGCTTCTCTTCGATCCTCAGCAAGTTTGGCAAGCAGAAAGACAAAACTTGAAGTCTTGTTCTGTCAACACGCCTTGGCTAAGTCAGAAGCTGACAGGTAAAGTGATACAGACCTGGTCTTCTAGAAAAAATGAGTAGAAAGTGAAAGAGGATAAATTGGATCTGGCTCCAATTTACCAACTCGACTGAGAGGCCAGAAACGGATCACGGCTTGACCGATAATCTTGTCACGGGGGACAAAGCCCCAATTGTGAGAATCGTAGCTACTATTGCGGTTATCTCCCAGTACAAGATATTGGTTGGCTGGAACTCTAACCGGACCATAGTTGTATTCTGGCTTCTCCTCAATGTACTTTTCTGGTAGAGGTTGATTATTGATATAGACCAGACCCTCTTTCACTTCTACCTCATCGCCAGGGAGACCAATCACACGTTTGATGAAAGCATCTGTAAAATCTTGCTTTTTCAGAGCATCAGTAGGGGAAAAAACGACTACATTTCCCCGTTCTGGCTTGCGAAATTTATAGCTCAACTTATCAATAATCAGGTAATCATTAATCTGAAGCGTTGGCAGCATCGAACCAGACGGAATATAGCGTGGTTCCGCCACAAAAATGCGGAAACTAAAGGCAAAAATAAGGGCAAAGCCCATTGTCTTCAACCCATCTGTCCAAAAAGTTTCAGCATTTTGTAGAGGTTGTTGTTCCGGATCTAGATTCTCCACCTTAGTCATTGTGATTAAATCACCATTTAGTTACAAGGTTTCTGACCTGTCGTTATTCTTGTCTTTTGCTGAAAAAGGATAAAGAGGGGTTTTATCCAAACCCCCAAGACGATTGAGAGGCCAGAAACGAACTACAGCTTTACCTATGATATTTTCACGGGGGACATAACCCCAGTGGTGACCGTCACAACTATTATTGCGGTTATCCCCCAAGACTAAATAAGAATCTTCCGGAACTGTCTTAGGTCCAAACTCGTAGTTAGCAAGATCATCGAGATACTTCTCTTCTAAAACTTGATTATTGATGTAAACTTTTTCTTCTTTTACCTGTACCGTCTCTCCCGGCATTCCGATGATTCTTTTAATAAAGGCATCTCGGGGGGCTACTGGGTTGACAGCTTGAGGATTGAGACAACGACCAGCCTCCGCAGGAGGTCTGAATACAACAACATCTCCCCTTTCTGGTTCCTTGAATCGATAGCTCAATTTGTCAATAATTAAGCGATCATTGACCTGTAGGGTTGGTAGCATAGATTCAGAAGGAATATAGCGTGCTTCTGCTACGAAGGTGCGAAGACCAACGGCAAGAACGACAGCCAAGCCGATTGTCTTGAATCCTTCTATCCAGGGATTTTCTTGCTGAGTCATCGCGGTTCTACTTCCATATAGTCATCAAGTTTGAGCTAAGTAAAGGAGCAGGTTATTTGCTCTTGTCCTCAAATAGTAGCAAATGTACTGTCAAGTTTGAATTTAAATAATTGAAGTAACAGCTGATCTGAAAATTTAATTAGGTCGTTTTTTTAACTTCCACTTCTTGCTTTTGATTATCAAAATAAACTTTAATTTAATCTAATTCACCTACGTGATTGAGAGGCCAGAAGCGAACTGCCGCTTTGCCAATAATATTTTCACGAGGTACATAGCCCCAGTAGTGACTATCGCAGCTTTTATTGCGGTTATCACCTAGTACTAAATAAGAGTCTTTGGGTACGATAACGGTGTCAAACTGGTAGTTTGGAGTATCTGCTATATATTTTTCTTGGAGAGTTTTGTCATTGACATAGACCTTTCCTTCCTTTACTTCCACTTTTTCTCCAGGTAGTCCAATTACTCGTTTGATAAAGGCATGTTTTAGTCTTGGATCTTTTTGCTCTCCTTGCTCTTGGGAGGAAAGCTCTATCAGTCCTGGTTGTGGAGTTGCAACAGAGTCAAAACAAATAGTTGCACCATTTGGGGGCATAAATACGACAATATCTCCTCGCTGGGGATTCTGAAAGCGATAGCTTACCTTGTCGATAATCAAGCGGTCATTAATTTGTAGGGTTGGCAGCATCGAACCAGATGGAATGTAGCGCGCTTCAGCCACGAAGCTACGAATCCCAAAGGCAAGAACTAGGCTCAAGCTAATTGTCTTGACTCCTTCTATCCAGGGATTTTCTCGCTTAGTCATAGTGATCCGATTACCATACAGTTACAAGTAAAAAATCAGATAGAAATTTATTATATATTCACGTTAGATTTCAACAAATTGTTCCTAAATATCAATTGCACAAAGTTTCAAGTATAACTGTGTAATCACCGTCGAATTTTAGCATTCTATTATGTCCTCTGACTTCTGTATTTTTCTCCGCCAAGCTCGTATTCTCTTACCCACGGGTGAATTCTTGGTGGGAGATGTTCAGACTTGTGGTCGAGAGATTGTGCAGGTTGCACCAGAAATCTCTGACTCAGCAGTAAATGCAGCGGATAAAGAGATAGACGCAAATGGCTTAACTTTGTTGCCAGGGGTCATTGACCCACAGGTACATTTCCGAGAACCTGGTCTAGAACACAAAGAAGACCTATTTACTGCTAGCTGCGCTTGTGCCAAGGGTGGAGTAACCTCCTTTCTGGAGATGCCTAACACCCGACCCCTTACTATCAATCAGGCAGCTCTTGATGATAAACTGTCTCGATCCGCATCCAAGTGCCTAGTCAATTATGGCTTTTTTATTGGGGCAACACCAGATAACTCGCCAGATCTGCAAGATGCTCAGCCCACTTGTGGGATTAAAATTTTTATGGGTTCAGCTCACGGTCATTTACTAGTCAGTACTGAAGACTTGCTAGAACCGATTTTTGCTCAAGGTAATCGCCTAATTGCAGTTCATGCAGAAGACCAAGCCCGGATTAATCAGCGGCGCCAGGAATTTGCTGGAATTACTGACCCAGCAATTCACTCTCAAATTCAAGACAATCAAGCTGCCCTCAATGCTACTAAATTAGCACTAAAGCTATCTAAAAAATATCAGCGGCGTTTGCATATTCTCCATCTCTCCACAGCTGAAGAGGCAGAGTTACTAAGGCAGCATAAGCCGAGTTGGCTAACAGCCGAGGTAACGCCCCAGCATCTGTTACTTAATACTAGTGCCTACGAAAAAATTGGCACTTTAGCCCAAATGAATCCACCCTTACGATCCCCTCACGATAACGAAGTACTCTGGCAAGCTTTACTAGATGGTGTAATTGACTTTATCGCCACAGACCATGCTCCCCATACCCTCGAAGAGAAAGCTAAAGGCTACCCCAACAGTCCCTCAGGTATGCCGGGAGTGGAAACCTCTTTACCACTAATGCTGACTCAGGCGATGCAAGGGCGTTGTACGGTTGCTCAAGTCTCTAACTGGATGTCTACAGCAGTTGCTAAAGCTTATGGAATTCCCAAAAAAGGTGCGATCGCTCCCGGTTATGACGCTGATTTAGTGCTGGTAGACTTAGAAAATTATCACCCAGTTCAACGGGAAGAACTCTTAACTAAATGTGGCTGGAGTCCTTTTGAAGGTTGGAATCTGACTGGCTGGCCTGTAATGACTATTGTTGGGGGTCAAGTGGTTTACGAGAGAGGAAAGTTGAATACCCATGTGCGGGGTGAAGCCTTGACTTTTGAAAGTTAGTAGTTTTTTGGGTCAGCCTGCTAAGACAGCCAAAGCTTAAGTCACCTTAAATCTCAAGCCCTGGTATTTGACTGGGGCTTGTTTTGTAGAATTTAAAACAAATCTAGATTAGACTGACCAACTGCTATAAGTTTAGCCTCACGCCCATTTTCCCCTGAATAAGTTAGACAAAGACGTAGATAACTCTCTGGCAGATAGGGTAAACGTTCTGCCCACTCTATTGCTACAATTCCCAGCGCCACCTCATCACCTTCCCAGTAGCTTTCTAAGTTTAGCGCCTTGATCTCTGGGGTTTGCAGGCGGTACAAATCCAGATGGTAGAGGGGTAAGCGTCCTTTTGTATATTCATTAATCAGAGTAAAGGTGGGGCTAACAATTGGTTCTGTAATTCCCAGTCCCTCACCAATTCCTTGAACCAGCGTTGTTTTACCAGCACCTAAATCTCCCTCCAATAAAATCACACTGCCTGTAGGGAGTAATTGCCCAAATTTTACACCGAGCGATCGCGTTGCCTCAGCCTCTGCCAGAAAAATTGTCTTCATCTTGCCAGCATATCTTTTACTCATGGTTGAGTAAGGTTAATTGGTTAGGGACGGAAGAATCAGGTTGGGTCGAAGGTTGGCGCATGCTGGGGTAATTCCAAAGTGGCTTCCCAACACTCAAAACCCCGTCTCAACAGATAACCTTAGTGTCTGAGTCCTAAATCAGTTATGATTGTACCAACGTAGCAACACTCGCGCTAGCCGTTCTGGATTATGCCGTACTAGATTAGTTTCCTCATCTTCATCCATTACGTTAGCAAAAACG
Organism: Coleofasciculaceae cyanobacterium; assembly: GCA_049683475.1. GTDB lineage: Bacteria > Cyanobacteriota > Cyanobacteriia > Cyanobacteriales > Coleofasciculaceae > JBAUJE01. The sequence goes on from JBAUJE010000095.1 coordinate 20,890, forward strand.
ATGCGACGACCTAGGTGAGTAGTAGCTTCTCGGTCTAGAAAAACCGGATGAGAGCCCACTTGAGCATATTTAATCAGAGAATGGGCTGAGGGGGATTTTCGCTGCACTAAGACTGCTTTAAAAAGTTGTTTGCCACATCCTTCATCAATAGCCTGAATGTGGTCAGCAACGCTGTATCCGTCAGTTTCACCTGGCTGGGTCATGATATTGCAAACATAGATGCTCGGAATTGAGCGAGAGGCGATCGCTTCAGTAATTTCTGGCACCAAGAGATTGGGAATAATACTAGTGTAGAGGCTACCAGGACCAATGATAATGTAGTCTGCTTCCTTAATTGCCTTGAGTGCTGCGGGTAAAGCTGGTGGGTTGGCAGGAGTACAACCAATCTTATTGATTTTACCGTTAGCCGCAGAAATATTAGACTCTCCTTCAATTCGACGCCCATCTTCTAATTCGGCCCAAAGACAAACATCACTCAGAGTCGCTGGTAAAACCCTTCCCCTTACAGCTAGTACTTCAGAACTGGCTGCTACGGCTCTTTCTAAGTCGCCAGTAATGTCACTCATTGCTGTTAGGAATAGGTTACCAAAACTATGACCTACTAGACCACTACCAGCTTTGAAGCGATACTGAAATAACTCAGTTAACAGTTTTTCTTGGTCTGCCAAGGATGTTAGACAGTTACGGATGTCCCCTGGTGGCAGCACTCCATTCTCTCGCCGCAACCTGCCACTAGAACCACCATCATCGGCTACAGTAACAATGGCTGTAATGTTAGCACTGTAAAGTTTTAGCCCTCTCAGTAGGGTAGAAAGTCCGGTTCCACCGCCAACTACTACAATTTTTGCTCCCCGGTTGAGTCGGCGATGATCCATGAGCATATCAACCAGTTCTCTATCCCCGGCTGGTTTTAGAACTTCAGTAATTGAGCCAACTGTTCGAGTTTGTCCCCAAAAAATTAAGACGAGACCGCAGATAATCGCAATTGGACCAGAGACGTAATTAGGGATAATCGTCGTCAGGGTTTCTAGCAAATATTTTGTAAATTGAATTAAGTAAAAAATGGGGGTCAGCTTTACCCAAATAGCCAACCCCAAACTTGTCAGTAGTACTCCAGAGGCGCTTATAAGCAACCAGCGCTTGATCAACAATCCTGGAACCAACCACTTAAACCAGCTATTTACTCGCTGGGGTGTTCGACCTTTTGATTCATGTTTTAGGGTGCGTAGAACTTTTGTGAAAAAACTGATTGAAGACATTACTGATATAAGTCCAAGGAATACCAAGACTGAATAGGAATTTAACTGTGCTTAGTTAAATTACTCAATACCTTACGTGTCACGGTTTTAGGTTTCGCTACCTCGTCTCTGGGGAGTTACTAGCTTACTTCCTCTGGGATTAAGAATATTAAACTTTACAGAAAGCAACCCGCAGTAGGGCAGATGGAAAAGCGAATTTTGGGACTCGACCCTGGCCTGGCAATTTTGGGTTTTGGGGCAATTTCATGCCAGATGGCAAACTCTCAGGCTTTAGCCGTGCCTAGTTCTATTAACTCACAAGTGAATTCAATATCTGAGCCAGTGCGGTTGCTCGACTTTGGTGTCATCAAGACACCCGCTAAGGCTGAGATGGGGAAACGGCTGTGTACTATCTATGAGGACTTACATACTGTCATGGAACAGTTGCAACCCGATCTGGTGGCAATTGAGAAACTATTTTTCTACAAGATGAGTAGCACAATCACCGTGGCTCAGGCACGGGGCGTATTGATGTTAGTTTTAGCACAACATGGTGTTCCGATACTAGAGTTTACACCAGCTCAAATTAAGCAGGCACTAACGGGCTATGGTAATGCCGAGAAGTATGAGGTGCAACAAGCAGTGACACGGGAGTTGAATCTAGAAAATATTCCCAAACCAGATGATGCAGCTGATGCTTTGGCAGTTGCCTTAACTGCTTGGTTTCATGAAACTTAGAGCAATTGAGTGGTTGATTACAAGCTTAATGGGGATAGCTTCTAATTTTTCCTGGTTTGCACAAATACTCTTTATATGGTAATTGACTAAATTGTGGCGACTAATCGGAAAAATCTTTTCCTATCTGCTTGAAGTTTTTTAAGTGGGAAGTCTTCACAAAGCAAAGACTTCGGTGAAATGAGGAGTTAACGGAACTAAAAAGATGGGATACTACAGCAAATCTATTACTTTTTTGGTTATAGCTTTGGCTAGTTTAGCTAGCTTGAGAGCTACAGCTGCCCCCCTGAGCAGCACCATAACAGCCAGTACTGTTCAAGCATCAGAAGCTGACTATACTCAGGACAATTTTCAAATAGCCCAAAATTTAGTAGGTCAATGTCGCACTACTAACAGGACAATTGATGTCTTTTCCGAACCTTCCCTAACCACTGGTAAAACGGTGAGAACCATAGAAGCAAACCAAAGAGTTACTCTGGCTGACAGTGGTAGCAACGGTTGGATAAAAATCAGTGCTCCCGTAGCGGGGTACGTCCTTGCCAGATATCTTAAGGGATGTCCGGAAGGAAGCACAGCTCCGACACCTAGTCCGACACCTAGTCCGACACCTAGTCCGACACCTAGCCCTACACCCGGTAATAATGCTGACGATGAGTCTCAAAGCGATAACCAAGCAGGTCAGTGTCGTAAAGTTACAATTGACCAGGGTCTAAGTGTCCGCTCTGCTGCTGGTGCCGGTTCCAGGGTGGGTGGAGTGTTCCAAGGACAAACCATTAAGTTAGCAGGAGAGTCCAAAAAGGATAGCCAAGGACGCACCTGGGTGAAAATCACAGCACCAATGAACGGTTGGGTTTCTAGCGGTTTTCCGGAGGGAAACCTCGGTCCAACCATTTCTTGCTCGTAACTTCAAGCTAAGCAAAAAAGGTTAAGGACAAAGGGGAAAAGCTATTTTTACTAAATTATGAACTTTTCCCCTTTCCTCTTGTTTAAGTTAACAATCAAGCTAGAGCTGCCAAAACCTGATCAACGATTGCAGCTGCTTGCTCAATTTCTGGTTCAGAAACGATCAATGGGGGAACAAAGCGAACAACTTTTGCTCCGGCTGGCACCAATAGTAAACCTTTTGCCATGGCGCTCTTAACTATATCAATGGCTGTTAAATCGATATCAGCTTTCAGTTCTATACCATTGATCAAACCCCAACCTCGCACTTCAGCAATTAGTTCAGGATATTGAGCAGTGAGCGCCCTTAATCTTGTCCGCAATTGCTCACCACGCTGTTGCACGTTTTGCAGAATCTCTTCCTGCTCCAAGGTTTGAGCTACTTTGAGGGCTGCTGCACAAGCAAAAGGATTACCGCCAAAGGTACTTGCATGTTCACCGGGCTCGAAGATATCGCAAAATTGCTTAGCCATAAGGGCCCCGATGGGAATACCACCGGCTAATCCTTTGGCACTGGTAAAGACATCAGGCTCGATCCCCAAATGCTCATAACCCCAATATTTGCCGGTACGACCCATTCCAACCTGTACCTCGTCTAAAATCAGCAAGATACCAGTCTCGTCACATATTTTCCGCAGTCTGAGGAAGTATTCTAAATCTCCCGGACGAACGCCACCTTCTCCTTGCAGGGCTTCGAGCATGATTGCTCCTACTCGCTGGTTGCCTTCATCAAGTTCTTCAATGGCATGCTCCACCGCCCGAATATCGTTATAGGGTACGTAGTGGAAACCAGGCACCAGGGGATCAAAGTTTTTCTGGTACTTTGGCTGACCTGTTGCAGTAATTGTGGCTAGGGTTCGCCCATGGAAACTTGCTTTTGCCGTCAAAATCAGCGGCTTCTCTATTTCTAAAACCTTGTGACCATACTTCCTTGCCAGCTTGATTGCTCCTTCGTTAGCCTCTGCTCCAGAGTTGCAGAAAAAGACTCGATCAGCACAGGAATGCTCGATAATCCACTGGGCTAACTCCCCTTGCTCTCGAATGTAATAGAGGTTAGAAACATGGTGCAATTTTTGAATTTGCTGCGTCACGGCTTCAATGAGAGCAGGGTGAGCGTGACCGAGAGTACAAGTAGCAATTCCCGCCACAAAGTCGAGATATTCACGTCCCTCTGTGTCCCAGACGCGACATCCTTTGCCCCTTTCTAAAGCAATGGGGAAACGAGCATAGGTTCCCATCACGCTGGCATCAAATTTGTCTAGATTATAGGGGGCAGACTCTGCTTCTGCTTTAACTGGTTTTGAGGGATTCTCAACGACAGTTTCTTGGCTCACTGGCTCGTCCTTTTAATTCTTGACCTCTTTGGCATCTTACTGGTAATACCAGAAAACTTCCTAATTTAAATAGTAAATACACAAAAATACAAGCACTGATCAGTAACTTAGGAAGAGAAGGCTATTTCTTAAGCAAGAAATCTACTGACCTTAGAAAAATCATAGAAAAAAGCAGGGGAAAGTTTACTAAACTTTCCCCTCAACTAATCTCAACTCCACCACCAAGGTTTTAGTGATGATGATGGTCGTGGTGATGATGGTGGTGAGATGGTTGGGTCGATGCCAACTGAGGATTGACAGAAACCGCAGTTTCTGATAGAAGAGTCTCTATTTGTGGATTAGCCCAATCAGCCGCCATCTTTAAAAATTCAGGATGATCATTGACGCAGGGCATCTGGACATAGGTAACTTGGGGGTTACGACGCTCTAAGTTGTGGATAATATGATGCACATCTAGCAGCGTCTCATGGTTTTCTGTGGCAAAGCCAATGGGCATAAAGACCAATGCCTTAGCCCCCAAATCAATCAGGTTCTTAGCTGCCAACTCAGCATTTGGCTGAGTCCATTTAATCAGGGGTGTTTGGTGGTTAAGCCAGCCCACAGAGAGGAGAGGATACTTGTACATCAGCTTTTCTCGTACCCCCTCATAGAGTGCCTGACTCTCATCAATACCAGAAACGAATCCTTTTGCCTCGTGAGGGCAGCCGTGATTCATCAAGATAATGCCAATTTGTGAGGGTAGGTGTGTTTCGGCTAGGTCTGCGGCAATTTTCTCCTCAACCATTTGAGCAGTTAAATTAAGGTATTCCTCTTCGTTATAGAAAGAAGGAATATAGCGCAATCCTTTCAGCCAGTGTTCGCTAGTATCAGTGTTAGTTAGCTTAGTAAGACCTAGGTTAACTTGCTCAACTGCGATACCACTAGTGAAAATGGAATCGACAACCAAAAGGGGATAAATTAACAGTTTGTCGAAGTCTTGCGCTTTAATCTCGGACAGGACTTGTTCTGGCAGAAAGGGTGCACAGAAGTTAAATGCCTTGAAGACTTGGATGCGATCGCCCCATTTTTCTTGCAGGTTTTTTTCAATGCCTGCACGCTGTTGTTCAAAGATTTTATTGTGGGGGGAGATAAAATTTCCGTGCTGATGTCCCCACTCGTGAAAGTCAAAAATAGCCAGAATTTTTGCCAGTGGTGGATAAACCCAAGTGGGTACAGGTGCAAATTTTGCCGTGAGTAAGTTTAAAGCTTGCTCGTTGTAGTTAGCAAAGTCTTCGTAACTTTCCACCTCACCATAGCCCATCAGTAGGACAGCAACACGATCATCACTATCTTGGGCTGGGGATGTTACTTCTTGCAGTTTTTCAGGACTAGCAACCACGTTTTCTACCTATAGCATAGATGTAACTTCAACAGCTAGGGCACCTTGGCATCATTTTGCTGGATGCACGCCGTCATCTTTTAGCGTAACATCCCCTAAGGGGGGATAAGGCTGAATTCTTAAAAAGCCATCAGCAAAAAAAAACCATCTAGAATTTGATGGTTTAATTAAATGGCTCAATGGTAACGCTTAAACCATTACTATCGAGCAATTCCCGCATTTTGTCAGCTCGATCAAGAGTGCTAAATATTCCTGCTTGCATCATTGCTTGTCCATTGACAAAAACGCGGAAGGCATCGGGAACGAGCGATCGCACCAAATCTTGCTGACTTGTACTTGCCGCCTTAACCAAAACCCGATAACGTTGCTCTTGTACTGTAGCTATTTGTCCAGCTCTAGTATTTGTTTGAAGGTTATTGCTACTGAGAACTGGTACTGAATCAACTCGCTGGTTATTGGGTTTTTCTCTATTCTGGCGAGAAGCATTAGTTGAAGTCGGCACCTCAGAACTGAAGTCAGACTCTGGTTGAGAAGGTTCTGTTGGTTTTGAGCTAACCGTTACCTCTGAAGCTGAAGTTTGATTGTTAAGCTGGGATGGGACAGGAAAAGAAGCAGCGGAAATGCTATTTTCTAAAGGTTCTATCGTCGAAGGTTGAGGTGATCGTGCCTCAATCTGTGTTGATGTTTCTTGAGCATCTTCCTGACTAGGCTCAGAATTACTCTCAGCCGGAGTTGCTATTTCTGGTACAGAAATTTGCTCTGAAGATGTATCAGGTTGACTGTTTGAGTTGGCCTCGACAACTGACTCTTCAACAATGCTTGGCTCTAACTTAGCGGGACTGCTTTCTTGTTCTGTCGACTGTAGCTCATTCTCGCTTGGTGGTGTTTCTAATTCAAAACTTGACTCTTGACTGGGACTATTTTCCGTTCTCTGGCCAAGCTGCTCACCAAATTCGACTATGGTTGTTTCAGAGTCTTGAGCATTGGAGTTTGAGCTAATACTATTGCTTAAGTTATTGTCTTCCGGTTCTGCTATTTCTTGATTGCTAATGACTGGAGGGCTACTACCTAATTCATTTTGCTCTAAAATCTCACTCCCTTGGTTGTTTCGGACAGATGGTTGATTATCTTCAACTATTGTTTCCTCTACAGCACTAGGTTGGTTTTTCTCAATTAACTGGGGCGAATTTCTCTGAGCAAATGGGGTTCCCACGCCATTATCAGCAAAGACATTTTGCCCCATTTCTAGCTGCAAAGTACCCTCAACAGTAATTCCGTTGCCACCATTGTCGTAGAAGTAATTACTACGAATTATTGGCGCACTCTCACCTTTGACAGCAATACCACCTTGACGATTCTCAGTAAAGGTATTATCCACAACTAGAGGAGAGCTTGATTCAATCCAGAGGCCGTAACCTCGCCGATGGGGATTAGTTACAGTTACCCCAGTTAAACTGGCTCTATCAGCTCCCAAAATGGCGACGTTCTGACTTTGGGCTGTAGGGCTTTTAAATTTACCACCTCCCTGGATGATAATGTCTTGCCCTCTAGTGCGAGGATTGCCTTGAACCGTTACACCTGATTTCATTACTAACGGGAAAGTTTCGCCAGTTTCACTGCTATAGACACCGGGAGAGAGTAAAATCACTGTGTTAGGTTCGGCAACTTTTAGTGCTTGGGTTATTGTTTGAAAGGGTAATTTCTCCGTACCATTGCCATTACTGTCATCTCCGGCAGTTGAGTCAACAAATAAAACCTTAAAGTCTGAGTTTAACTGGCTTAGTTGATTAGGCTGAGACAGAGTCAACTGCGATACAGCTCTTTGACTAAGTAAGCTCAGCGGTACAATTGCAATCAAACTTACAGTCAGGAAGATACCGCAGTTACGGCTCCACTTACACCAAATGTTCTGAGATAAAACTTCCTCACCGGGATAAGAAGAAGCTGCTTTTGAAGAGCAGACAATTTTCCCTGGAAAAAGAATCTTTTGAAACAGATATCTTGGCTTGAGATTTGGCAATAGGTAACGATTAGCAGATAGAAGCTTTGGTGATAGTTTTGGTGCCGACGAGTTTTGCATGATGACTCACCCTATACCTGTTTATGCCGAAGCAGCTGATCGAGTTGGCTGAAAGTTTTAGTTCCTCGATTGGCTATTGTATCTACTCGCTACGGTTTATTTAGAGTTCGATAATGGAGGAGGATACAATCAAAACTAATATTTAAGCTAATACCCATTTAACTGGTATTTTCTGCAAAAAGAATATAAATTAACTGCTTGACACCTTGCCACCTTTGTGCCTAAAAAAAGAGGTAAAGGCTGAAAAGCCTACTTACCAAAACTTGGTATCACAATAATAGAGAACAAGAGTAGCACGCTCGTTGTATTTGCGTTGTACTAAAGAGGCAACGGCATGGGAGTCTGAATAATTATAGATATAAATAATGGAGTAATTCCCGATGAGCGATCAGTACAAAGGTCGTGGATGGCAAGCACCAGCAATTTGCCGTATTTTAGATGCCAATTTAGACCGAGCGAGGGAGGGTTTGCGCATTATCGAAGAATGGTGCCGCTTTGGTCTGAATAATGGCCAGATGGCTGCTGAGTGCAAAGACATGCGTCAGGAATTAGCTCGCTGGCATAGCCAAGAACTTAGAGAATCGCGGGATACCCTTGCCGATCCCGGTACGTCTCTCACTCATCCGGGGGAGGAACAACGTATCAATATTGAACAACTTTTACAGGCAAACTTGTGCCGTGTCCAAGAAGCACTCAGGGTCTTAGAAGAATATGGCAAACTTTATCACCCCAATATGGGCATGGCTTTTAAGCAAATGCGTTATCAGGTTTATACCTTGGAGAGCCAATTATTAGCCTACCGTCGCCACGAAATCCTCAGGCGATCACATCTCTACCTGGTAACCTCAGCTTCAGAACAGCTCTTTTCTAAAGTTGAGGCCGCTCTTCAAGGTGGACTTACCCTAGTACAGTATCGGGAGAAGACAGCAGAAGATACAGTTAAACTAGCCAATGCCCATAAACTGCGCCAGCTCTGTCACCACTACGGAGCGTTGTTTATTATGAATGATCGGGTGGATTTGTGCTTGGCTGTTGATGCTGATGGTGTACATTTAGGTCAACAGGACATACCAATTGCTTTGGCACGTCAACTACTAGGGCCACAGCGCCTAATTGGTCGCTCCACCACAAACCCTGATGAAATGCAACGTGGGATTGCTGAAGGAGCCGATTATATAGGGGTAGGTCCAGTTTACGAAACACCAACGAAGGCAGGTAAGGCAGCAGCTGGCACTGAATATGTCAGATATGCTGATCAAAATGCCTCTATCCCGTGGTTCGCCATCGGTGGAATTGAACCTAATAACTTACAAGAGGTTCTGAATGCCGGTGCACAGAGAGTAGCGGTTGTTCGAGCCATTATGCAAGCAGAACAGCCTACCCTGGTTACCCAGTATTTTCTTTCTGAGTTGAACCGAATTAACAATCTCCGCCCTGTTCCAATTCGCCTTCCCCAATCTCATGTTTAATCCTACAGAGCAAATTACTATTCAAGTTAACGGCGAAGATCGTACTTGCTCTTCTCAAACTCAGCTACCTCAACTTTTAGAACAGCTTAACCTCAATCCACGTCTGGTAGCAGTAGAATACAACGGTGAAATCCTTCACAGGCAATTTTGGTCAGAAACTCGGCTACAAGAGGGGGATAATTTGGAAGTTGTCACCATTGTTGGGGGTGGCTAGGGGGTCAATGGAAGCAATACTTCGTGGATCCGGGGTTTGGGGTGTAGGGTGTAGGAAACCCCGTCGCTAAAACTGAACGCTTCATTGGATGCCCTTTCTTTTCTAGGACTTACGCAGTGAAAAGGAACAATCATGGTTCCAGGTTATGGGGAACAGGGAACAGGGAACAGGGAACAGAGGATTACAGCGATTCTAAATGTCTGAGTGCGTAAGTCCTATTTTCTATTAATAAATTTTGGGGTTCATTTTTTCCTTACACCCCACACCCTACCCCCTCGCTCATGACAGGTTCGGTTAAAGATACAAAATTAAGTACGGGTATCCTCATCGGGAATCTCGACAGCTTGAATGCCTCAATCGATAAGGGTTAACGGTAAATTAGAAATGTAGTTGGTAAAGCTAAAGCTATTGGGTCTAGATCGGCTATCTTCCCAACAACTTATCGGTTGAGGGATTTTTGCGACGACTAATACCGTTAAAGTTTAGTTAAGCTTGGAAAATATTTATTATGCCTAAAAAAATTTTTGCAGCAATCAAACCATTTTTGAAATCCCTTGTGGTGTTTGGACTTATCTTTACTCTGGTGCTGGGTAATGCCAGTAACGCATTGGCGGCTCGCAGTGGCGGTCGCATTGGCGGTGGTTCCTTCCGAGCACCTACTCGCACTTACTCACCACCGGGCGGTGGCTACCGATCACCAGGTGGTGGCTATGGGTATGGAGGTGGATTTGGTTTTCCCTTCTTGTTACCTTTCTTCGGTTTTGGGGGATTCGGCGGTCTATTCAGTATTCTGATTTTCTTTGCGATCGCTAATTTCTTGGTGCAGACTTTCCGCCGTGTGGGTGAAGGGGGTAACAACGACCTTCCTGGCTACAGCAGTTCTAAAGTTTCCGTAGGACAAGTGCAAGTTGGTCTTTTAGCCGAGGCTCGCACTCTTCAACAAGAACTAAACGATTTGGCGCGTACAGCTGATACAGGTTCAGTAACGGGAAGAGCACAAGTCCTACAAGAGTCTACTCTCGCTTTACTACGTCATCCTGAGTACTGGGTATACGGTTCGACAGAATCTCAGCAAGTTGGATTAGAAGCAGCAGAAGCAAAGTTTAATCAGCTCTCCCTAACTGAGCGTAGTAAATTCACAGAAGAAACTCTTTCTAATTTTGATAGTCAGCTCAGACAGGCTAATTCTTTGACAGCCGCCTCTGAAGGTGGTGGAGAAATAGTAGCGACAGAAGCACCAAGTGAGTACATTGTTGTCACCCTTTTGGTTGGTGTACAGGGTAAGTTAGAACTGCCGAAAATTAACAGTTCAGATGATTTAAATCAAGCACTTCGTCAGATTGGCGGTATTTCGAGCGATCGCTTACTAGCTATCGAACTGCTCTGGACACCACAAGCTCAAGGCGACACTCTCACCTCAGATGATCTCATGGCAGGTTATCCAAATTTAAAGCTGGTTTAACAGCTTGAGTTGATTAAAATTTGTGTGGTAGGTTTTGTGCCTACCCTTTTTTTTTGACAATTATCGATCAACTATCCTCGTAGTTCTACCCTGATTGGCAAGGCAAGTATCGAGTTCCTCTAGGTTTGACGCAATAACCTGCGGATGTACCCAAGCTAGTTGATAGCTTGGCATTTTTACCTGTATCCAGCCATCTCCTGTTCTCTTACCGGTGACAGGTAATTCTGCCTCTACCGACGTGACAACGTTATACTCCTCAGAAGTTGGCTCAGAGCGTACATTACCATTAACAGAAATCGAGCAAGTATTACTTTCTGGTGCTGGTGAGGGCGAAGGTGTAGGGGAGGGGGAAGGAGAAGGATTAGAGCCGATCTCTGTCTCAGTATTGTCTGTCTGCTCTACAGATGAGATTGGTAAAGGTTCGCTTGAAGACGGAACAAGCTCTGTTGATGCTTCTGGAGATTTCACCAAGGTTTGAGAGAAAATAGCAAACCCTAAAGCCAGAAAACTTAAGCCTCCTCCAATCGCCATCAAAGACTGATGCTTTTTGAAAAAAGGAACCGGGGCAGGGTCATAATTGAGATTTTCCTGTTCATTACTCGGTATTTGGGTTTCCTCTGGCGCTATTTCAGCATCATTAGTAGGAGTTATGTGTAAAGGGTTAGATCGATTGTGAGAAATGTCTGGAGGTAGGGAATGACTAGTAGGTGGTTGAAAAAGATTTTTTTCAGGAGAGGATTGGCTAACTGTGGCTTGAAGTGATTTTTCTTCAGTTGCTTGAACATGCTCTTGAAGGGATAGTTCAGTTGCTAGAGATTGTTTCAGTGCTTCCTCTATTGAGGCTACATCTTCAGCTCTGAGTCCGAGAAACTGCCTAATCTGCTTTATATCCTCAACATCCTGACTGTCGGTAACATTGCTTTTTGCTAGTACTTTTTTGTACTCCTGCTCATATCGCTGTAAATTGTCTTGGTATTTCTGATAAGGTCTCAAGACTTCAGCTTCAATGGCAGTACAATCTTGGCTGGTTAACTGCCAACTCTTTGCTAGCGAGTCCAAGATATTGCGTCCTACTGAAGAAATATCTCCGCCACTTACCCAGTTTTCGACTTCCCGACGATACTTCAACTTAGGATTATCAATTTGTACTTTAGCCAGTAAAATTTTATTTTCTGTCTCGTTGGAGTAAAATTCTGGTTGGATAGCCGGAGCAGTTTCTCGTAACTTGCGACTAACGTATTTATGTAGATCCTGAACTGAAATCCAGTTGTCACCATCTTGATCTGCTGCTCCTGTTTCGATTCCTTCAATCAGGTAACGAGTGTAAATTGAAGGACTCGCCTCTATCTGTTGAAGGGAATACTCAAGAGCATCAGAGCAGGCTAAAATTGCCCGTCCCTCACAGCCTAGTTGGTCTTTAATATCGATTTTGCTGCTATCTTGAGTCTTGATTTCCTCAGCCAATTCACTATCTAAGCAAAAATCGAGAATTACCACCTGCTGTTTACAGGGGCTTTTGTTAATGAGTTCATTGACTAAACTGGCAGGAAAGGCAGTTACCCTAATTAGTTCTTCCTTTAGGCTTTTGGGAGTTATGGAAGTGGCAAAGTAAAGCTCACCCCTATTATTAATAATACTGTGACCGGAGAAAAAGAGCAGTGCTAAGTCTTGGTCGGTGTGTTCGGAAACAAAAGCCTCAATTGCTTCCCGCATCAGGGGCGGATTAGGATTAGCTAGGGTTTTTACCTCATCGAAGCCACCCATATTTTTGTGCTGCAAGACTTGCTGCATTACCTCAATATTTTTTAAGGCTGCAGGAAGTTGCTTTAAACCAGGTCCATACTCACTGACCCCAATCAGCAGTGCTACCTTTGCCATTTTTAGTTACCTACGTAGCTATAAATTCCCATAACGCTTCAACTGCTGTCATCCTAGACTTTTGAAGCTCGTCTAAAAAACACCATGCTTAGTTAGGTTTACATCTCTCTTTGGTGAGATCCGGTTAAAAATCGAGGAGATGCAGCATAGTTTTTCGAGCTTTAGAGACTCTTTACAAAAAAATCGCCTGTTTTTAGGCCTGCTTCACAACAGTTTTGTATTGAGCTACATAATTATCACAATGCTTAGCAAGCAGCAGTAAACGTAAAGCAGGTGGTTAAGTTCACTTTGTTTTTGTGAGGGGAGTAAAACAATAAAGACAGTGAACTGTTAGCGAGAATTAGTAAAACAGCACCAGCACCAGAAGAGAAATTACACAAGCTTTTGAGATGCAAGCAGCTATTTCGTAAATACGAAATAACCAATCCTAGGTAATAAAAAAGCGAAGGGGACAACCCTCCGCTGAACTATTCTAGTGTTAAAAATACTGGTAACTTAAGCTACTGTAATGTGGGTTTAGCTTTGGCAAGAGGAAACTTGTAAAGATTGAGCCTTTGCTTAAGAACTAACCAGAAGAAGAGAGGATCGTCAATCAAGTATCTCTTCCACAATCTTTGAGGTTCAGATAAAAGTCGGTACAACCACTCTAAGCCTACCTCACTGACCCATTTTGGCGCTCTCTCTACGTTTCCTGCTTCAAAATCAATGGTTGCACCAATTGCCAGGAATATTTTTATGGTTGGTAGCTTGTCTTTATATTGCTGAATCCATTTCTCTTGTTTTGGTGCCCCCACTCCCACGGCTAGCACAGTAGCACCAGATCGTTTGATTTTTTCAATGATTTCCATGCATTCTTCTTCGTTCTTCTCAAATCCGAAGGAGGGGGAGTGAGAATCTACAATAATTTGCCGACCAACTTTGTCGTTAATCTTTTCTTGAGCTAGTTGAGCAACTCCTGGCCTGGCACCCAACAGAAATATCTTAATATCCCCGTTATCCTTGTGATAATTATAAAAAGCTGGGAAAAAGTCAGAGCCAGAAATTTTTTCTTTTATAGGCGAACCCAAAAATTTAGATACATAGTAGATGATTTTGCTGTCACAAACCCTATAGTCTGCCATCTCGTAAGCCTTGAAAAAATCTGGATCTCTTTGTAACTTGACTAAGTGGTCAACATTTGGGGTAAAAAGTACTCCAGACTTCAGATTTTTCAACAGCTCAGATTGAGAGAGACTATCAACGTAAACATTTAATATGTTGACTCTTTTCATTACCGATTTACCCTGGTTATTAGAAGCAAGAATGTTAAATTTGCTGATCCAAAGCCTAGCACCCTTAGTCAGAGACTTTATTTTCAGATTTGGCAAGGTGTGCACATATAGCAAAGTTCATCATGGTTAAGAAACCTGCAAGGCTTTGGTAAAAACCTCTAACAAGAAAATATTTGCATAATCTTTACGAAAAGTGCTAGTGCTTTCGCTCAGCTTCATCGAATCTTTAAGAGGATCTGCCTCAAAACTTCACTTAAATTTCACTTTTTGGCAGCTTTATAAAGATTTTATCAAGATTAGAGTCCACTAACTCCATATTTTCTTCAATCGTCGAAATTTTTGCTTCAGATACCAAAAGGATGGAAAGTCTGGCTCGATCAGGTGCAGGTTAATTCAGGTAAAATTTAAAGGAAAGTAAGTCAGACAAAAGCATCTACCTGGCTCAACCAGATCCGAGCAATCACTTCTAGCTAAATCAACAAGCAAACTGTAATTGAGAATAAGTGGGTCATTACTAAGAGCCGACGCTCACTAAAATAAATTAGTTCCAGAGAAAGAAATAATCTTCTCTAACGTTTATACGAAGCCTTGAAGATTTTTGGCATCTATCTGAAGTTGCATTTGTAAGCAAAATTCAGGCATGATGGCTAGTGAGACTGTAGCAAATTTAGTTTGCTAAGCTAGACGGCAGAGGCACTGGGGCGAGAAGTTGACTACTTTTTTCTCGTTACGAAATATGCCAGTTCGACGAGCTTTGGCTTTATTTACAGTTACCGTAGATAAAGACTCAGAAGGGGTGCAATTTATAAATTAATCAGCTGCTTGGTAAACAGCTTAGTTGGTAAGTATTCTGCCACTCCTAAGCTTGCGTTGCCATGAACTAGTTGAACATTTATGTGTCAAGAAGAACACACAAAAGACAAAATGTAACGTTTAAATAAAGGATTAAGCAGCCCAAAAGTGTAGCAATAAAATGAATAAGCGTAGGATTGCGAGGAAGTTAACCTAGATATTTAGGAAGACTCACCTAAACTTCACCAAGGAGTAATGTAGCTTCACTGATTCTTCATGATCATCGATTCTCAAGAAGATTATTCTGTAGTTAAGGGATAGTATCTACAGTTAACTACGCAGGTACCAGAGTTACTAATAAAAATAAGTCATTGCTTGTTTGTACTGGTCTTGCCTCAGCCGAAGCTCGTCTCCTGAAGTTGATCTTTCACGTGCACTACCCCCATTAAGAGAAGTATGAAGAACCCTGTAATTGCGATTGGACTGGATGCGTCAGACCCTTCCTTGCTTGAGAAATGGATGTCTCAAGGACACTTGAAAAACCTGCGTCGCCTGCGTGAACAAGGAGCTTACGGACGCTTAAGAACTTTCGATTACTACAGAGCTGAGACACCTTGGGAGACATTTTTAACAGGCTGTTCACCAAAAAATACCGGTTACTGGGCACCCGTTAAGTTTCACCCAGACACCTATGAGGCGCAGGATATTGAGGCCTACGATTTTTTTGAGCATCCCCCTTTTTATGCTTTGGGAGATGACTATCGGGTAGCGGTCTTTGATATGCCCCATTCCACCTTGGCTGACGGGGTTAATGGTTTACAGGTACTAGCCTGGGGAGCCCATGCGCCTCTCACTCCCAGTCATTCCCGTCCCCCGGAACTTCTCCAAGAGATTACCGATAAGCACGGCGAACATCCTGCTCTTCACAAGGATTTTGCTAGTTGTCAGAATCTGACTGCCCTCACAGAACTGCAAAAATTGCTAGAAACGGGGATACACCGCCGTGCCGTCGTTTGCCAAGATTTGCTACAAAGAGAGCCTTGGGATTTTTTCCTAACCATTTTCGGCGAAACCCATTCAGCCGGTCACTATTTGTGGCACACTAGCCAGCCGGATCATCCTCTCTATGAGGAGATGAAAGCTTACTCTGGTGGGGACAAAATGCTAAAGGTTTTTGAAGCCGTAGACAAGGCAGTGGGCGACATTGTCTCCAAATCACCAGAGAATGCCAATATACTGGTGTTTGCTGCCCACGGTATGGGAACCAACGTCATGGATCTTCCCAGCATGTTGTTCTTGCCAGAATTTCTTTACCGTTGGAACTTCCCCGGCAAGTTTGGTATGGCCCGTGGCAATATGAAACAACCTCCGGGTAAGCCAATGGTGGGAGAACGTGCCAAGAGGGGTTGGATAGGAACTGTCTGGAGCCTCAAGCATGAATCTAACCCAATTAAGGGATTTTTGAGGAAAAAACTCCCCAGAAAAATCTTCAATCGTCTAGAACCATTATTTGGTAATAGCACTCAACAGGATTTGATTTCTCCTTTTGAGTTTATTGAACAATCAGATCCATTTTTCTATCAACCAGCAATCTGGTACAAAGATTTCTGGACTCAAATGAAAGCCTTTGCCTTACCCAGCTTTTCAGAAGGCTATATTCGTATCAATTTGCAAGGTAGGGAAGCTCAGGGAATCGTTGCCCCAGAAGATTACAATGCGGTATGCAATGAGTTAATAGAAAAACTCTATCGCCTCAAAGATGCCCGTACAGGTGAGCCGATGGTCAAGGATATTATTCGGACACGCCAGGAAGCAACGGAAAACGATCCCAAACTGCCAGATGCTGACTTAGTAGTGATTTGGCAAGAAAAGTATGCCACAGATGTGGTGGAGAGTCCTGAAATTGGACGCATTGGTCCTGTTCCCTTTAACCGTACAGGTAGCCATCGCTCCGATGGTTTTTTAGTGGCAGTTGGGCCAGATATTCCGGAAGGCTCTAACTTGCCAGCCGGTCATTCTCTCGACATTGCTCCGACAATCTTGAATTTGATGGGAGCGCCAATTCCTGAATCCTTTGAGGGTAAGCCCCTAATCAAAACGCCAGTTCAGGTTGGCTGATCACAGACTGAGTTGATGATCAGTTAACTAAGCTAGTTAAAAAACTTTTGCCTGAGCTGAAGTAAAAGTACGACATTCAATCCTTGTGTCTACCAGCGAAAAGCCTATGAAGAAGCCTGTTATTGCCATCGGTCTCGATGCTGCTGAACCAACCATTATTGAGAAGTGGATGTCTCAGGGGCATCTCAAAAATCTCCAAAGTCTGCGAGAAAAGGGAGCCTACACACGGCTACAAAATTTTGATTACTATCGAGCAGAAACCCCTTGGACGACCTTTTTAACTGGTTGTTCACCCAAGCAAAACGGCTACTGGTCACCAATTAAATTTCATCCAGATAGCTACGAAGCCGAACTAGTTGAGGCTTACAATTTCGCTGAACATCCTCCGTTTTATGCCCTGGGCGACAACCACCGGGTAGCAGTCTTTGACATGCCCCAATCTGCCCTTTCAGAACAGGTCAATGGAGTGCAAGTTTTAGCATGGGGAGCTCACTCACCTCAAACCCCCAGTCATTCTCGTCCGGCAGAACTGTTTGAGCAAATCGTTAACAAGTACGGTGTCCATCCCGGACTACATAACGACCATGTTAGCTGTCTCGATATGGCTGGCATCAGTCGCCTGGAAGAAATTCTCAAGACTGGCATTGCCCGCCGTTCCTCCATTTGCCAGGATTTGCTCAAGCAAGAGCCTTGGGATCTCTTATTGACGGTTTTCGGTGAAACCCACGCTGCTGGCCACTTTATGTGGCACCTGAGCCAATCTGACCATCCTCTCTATGAGGAGTTGGGTTCCCAGGCCCCCCATGACAGCATGCTAGAAAGTTTTAAAGCCGTAGATAAGGCTGTTGGAGAGATTGTCTCAGCAGCACCTGAAGACGCTTACTTCATTGTTTTTTCTGTCCACGGCATGGGTACAAACGTGATGGACTTGCCTAGTGGGACATTCCTACCAGAGTTCCTTTATCGCTTTAGTTTTCCCGGACAGTTTGGACTAGCTAAGGGAGAGGCTGGAACCCCTGTACCTCCTCCCGTTACTAAGTTGAAGAAAAACTCTTGGGCTTGGGAGACTTGGTCAAGAAAGTACGATCCTAACCCCCTCAGGAGATTTTTAAGGCGAGAAGCTCCCTACAAAATTTTCAAGCACTTGGAACCATTCCTTGGTTCTGCCCAAAAACCAGATTTAGTCTCTCCCCATAAGTTAAATGAACAGTCAGATCCTTTAACCTTCCAACCAGCCGAGTGGTACAAACCCTGCTGGAAAGAGATGAAAGCCTTTGCTCTACCTAGCTTCTCTGAAGGCTATATCCGCGTCAATTTGCAAGGTCGTGAAGCCGAGGGTATTGTCCCATTATCTGAGTATGATGCCCTCTGTGAGGAAATTACTCAAAAGCTTTACCAACTCAAAGATGCCCACACTGGCACGCCTATGGTCAAGAAAGTCATGCGGATGCGTGAAAATCCTACTGACAGTGACCCGAAGCTACCTGATGCAGACCTAGTGGTTATTTGGCAGGAGGAATACGCTACTGATACTGTAGATAGTCCTGACTTTGGACGTATCGGTCCAGTTCCTCATGTCCGTACAGGTAGCCACCGCTCTCAAGGATTTTTCATTGCCCAAGGACCAGGAATTGAACCAGGCTCTAGTTTGCCCAAGGGTCATTCTCTAGATATCACCCCAACAATTTTGCAATTAATGGATGCACCAATTCCCGAATATTGTGAGGGTAAGCCTCTGCTGAGTACTTCCGTCTTAGTGAGTTGATTAACTCTCACAAAGTATTAAGACAACCAAGTGGAAGAAGTGTTTTTTTTGTGCCAGATAACAGTCAACAGTCTGATAACTAATAACTGAAACAGGTATGGGGGGAGGGGGAACGGGTTGGGCAATTTTTCCTACACTGGCAGAAAATGCAACTTAAATGCAGATTAACTGATAACTGGCTAATACTGTCTATGTCCTCAAGAAAAAATTGAAAGGACATTAATCTAGACCAGTTTACCTTGATAAATCAGGAGTATTTTATGAAACACCCCGTAATTGCTATCGGATTAGATTCAGCAGATCCAGTTTTGCTAGAGAACTGGATGGCCCAGGGACATCTG
>JBAUJE010000096.1:0-3425 GCA_049683475.1 Coleofasciculaceae cyanobacterium
AATTCAGGAGAATTGTTTTTTAAAGATACGATGAAGATCAGATAAAGTGTTTTTGATTTTTTGATAAAGTGCCTCAATTAAAAAAATGAGACATGTTATGCTTTGTAAAGAGATTAAATAAGCAATACTGCTGGTTAATAATCTCTGCCAAAGGACTGATAGAGTTAAGTTGAAAGTCAAGCAATACTAGCTATCAGCAGAGTTAAAAACCCGAAAATGAGTTTCCATAAATAGATTGGCAATCCAGTTATATCTGTTTGCAGAAGAAGGACACTTATTAATCCAAATGTAATTTTCTAATAGCAAGAATGACAAGAGCAAAGGGAGAATGAAAATATCATTTACCCTGTCTTCACCTGACTACCAATCCTGAAAATTATACACGCTAATCATAAAATTGAAAAATGCGTCAATCCACATCTGAACAAGTTTTAACTATCGCCAGTACTGCTCAAACCAAGACTAAATACGACAGCCAAAATCCTGATGCAGCTGTTAGTACAACAGAAAAATCAAAGGGTACAGCTGTAAGTCACCCTTTTCACCTTTCAATGTGTGTAAATAATCTTGATTCTACTCGGCACTTTTACAGAGATATTCTTGGTGTTGAGGAAAGACGAGCATCTAAGACTTCCGTTCATTTTGACTTCTTTGGTTGTCAACTTACTTTTCACGCAATACCAGGCTACACTGCTAAGAACGTTCAAATGGAAGTAGATGCAGAAGATGTGCCAGTTCCTCACTTTGGAGTAGCTTTGACTGTTGAAGAATTTGAAAGTCTGAAAGAGAGACTGATTGCTCACGAAGTAAATTTTTTGAAGCAACCGCGCTTGCGTTTTGTTGGCAAGCCTCACGAGCAGAACGTAATGTTCATAGAAGACCCTTCTGGTAACGGCATCGAAATCAAATCTTTTACTAAAGCTCCTGCGGGAACGTGGGCTTAACCATAAAAATTCAGTATAGCCAGTACTTTGCATACAAAGTGCCAGGTTACTGGCTATAAGAATTAATAATCATTCATAGTTCTTGGTTAACGAATCAATAGCGAATGATGAACCGCACGCAACAAATATTCAACAGTTAGTTGACTAGCAGGCTTTAGTTCAGTAGTAGATTAGTTTAGGAGATCAAAACAGTGGCATTTACCCAGATAAGATTGCTTATTTCTCCCTGTAGAAGCGGCAGTACTGCTTTTATGCAGTCTATGGCACAAAATCCTCTCGTACACGTTTTCTTCCAACCTCTCAAAGAAGGAATTCGAGAGAATAAAGGTCCCAACTACAGCGTTTTTGATGGTTCTCACCCAGCCTATCAACAACATCCAGACAAAATATTTTTCATTAAAGAAACTTTTGGTCATGCATTTCATGAAGAGTGCTGTTTTGAAGTATTTCCCAATCAAGAAGTAACCCGGCTTTCAAGGCCTCTATTTCTACTAAGAGATCCAGTGGCAACTTGGAGTTCTTGGAAGAAACTAAAAGCGGCTGGAAAAAAAGGCTGGGAAGGAGTTTGTGACTTTGGTTTATTCAAGACTGCCTATCAGCACACCTATGATTCCTTCCTAAAAACTAAAGCCATTTCTGATAAAACCACCTGCATAACCAGAGAACACCTTCTTAAAAATCCCAATAAAGCCTTTCAGTTAATTTGCCGCAATTGGGATATTCCTTTTACTGAGAATATGATTGCTTGGAAGAAGCAATTTGACGTTAATCAAATCAGTTGTAGCGAAGGTCATCAAGAAACCTTCACAAGATTACAACATAAGGACATGAGAGAAGCCACTTCCTTTCATGCCGTAGA
This sequence comes from Coleofasciculaceae cyanobacterium, assembly GCA_049683475.1. GTDB lineage: Bacteria > Cyanobacteriota > Cyanobacteriia > Cyanobacteriales > Coleofasciculaceae > JBAUJE01. The sequence goes on from JBAUJE010000096.1 coordinate 1,804, forward strand.
AAGTGAGAAATTAAATCAGCAACTTGCCTTAGTCACCCAAGAAGAACGCGAAGAAATTGAAGCAACTTTAAGACCGTTGCATGAAAAGTTTACAGTCTGGTGTGAGGAGTATTACCCTCTAGGAGAAAGGATTAAAAGTGCTTAACTCTCTTCTGTCCAACTGGTTTGATGAAACCTCAATTTTTTTAAGGCTGCATCGACGCAAATTCGTCAAATTTTCCCGAAGTGGCAAAAGAGGGTTAATGCAGCCTAAGAATTCTGTAAATTCAGACCAAAAAATAAGTACTCCTCCTCTCAGTCTCAGTGTTTTGGTTATGATATTTGCCAAGGTTGGAGTGAAAGCTTTTGGCGGGGCATTACCTGTTCACCTTCTGCATCAGTGTGTAGAAAACAACCTTTTAACGGAAAAGGAGTACATAGAAGCTCTCAATTGGTCTCAGTCTCTACCTGGTCCAAACGGAACCAATCTTTCCGCATACCTAGGGTGTCGCTTGCAAGGAGCAAAGGGTGCTTTCCTTGCAACCCTTGCTATCCTGCTACCAGGAGCGTTGCTCATATTTCTGGCATCTCAACTCATATCTTCGATGCCTGAACAGCAGATACTTCAAGGTGTACTTTCCTCTGTAGCGGCAGCAGCAGCAGGGCTAGCCTTGGGAATGACTTGGAGGCTGGCATTACGTTTAGGTAATCGCACTCGCTTGTTGATTTCAGCCATAACGTTTGTCCTAGTAGTTTTTTTCAGGATACCTACACCTCTTGCTATGGCGCTCATCGCGCCCTTTGTCTGGTTAGTACTTGAGCAAACTTAGGAGAAAACAAAATGAGTGTAGTGCTTAATCTATTCTTCACTTTTGCTTATCTAGGCATCATTAGTTTGGGTGGTGCGATGGCCGTGATTCCAGAGATGGAGCGTCAAGTTGTCCTTGTCCATGGTTGGATGAATCATCAAGATTTCATTAATGCAATTGCTCTTGGTCTATTTGTACCAGGACCAAATATGCTCTATGTTCTGCACATTGGCAACAAAGTGGCTGGTTTGCCAGGAGCAGTTGCTGCTGGACTCGGCATGTTTGGACCGACTTCAATTCTACTAGCTAGCGTAGCCAACTTGGCACGAAGACCAGAGCCTCCAGCTTGGATCAAGCACTTCCACGCTGCTTGTGGACCTGTAACTATTGGCTTAATGGCTGCTGCGGCTTGGAATCTTGGGCAAAACATCGGAGGGGATATCTTCGGTATTGGTGTTTGCCTATTGGCTACACTCTTGACAGTTAGACGCATACTTGACCCAGCCTTGGTAGTTATCTTAGCTGCTATCTTGGGTGCTATGCGGGTCTTCTTACCAGCTTGAATGAATTAAGCGTTAAGCCCTAATCCTAATATTTATAATGAAGATGATGGAGTAAAAAGTCCCCTCGCTTTAACTTGGGCTAACCTACCCACTGCAATTTCGCATCTACTTTATATTTACTTTTAGAAATGAAGCATTGAAATCCATATCCAGTAACTGCTAAAAAGTCAAGTACTATCACGATCCCAAAATAAGGTATTAGTGATGAATAGATAAGTTACTTGACGGATAGGGAGATTTCAATGCAAACGCTTGCGATTGAAGATTTAGC
>JBAUJE010000097.1:0-17340 GCA_049683475.1 Coleofasciculaceae cyanobacterium
TCCCCAACTCCCCCATCTTCCCCAACTCCCCCATCTTCCCCAACTCCCCCATCTTCCCCAGCCTCCTCTCTAGCTACTTAACCATGTCATCTTTACAAAGACTGGAAAAAAACAAAAGAAAGAGTCACGTTCGCCGCGCCCTTTGGTTTGAAAGAGTAATGGCGATTTTGGCAACAGTCAACCTATTAATGGTTTTATTTGACCTAACCTACGTCCCTTTGCGAGATTTCTGGCTACATCGCAAAATACAGGTTCTAAGCTTTAAGATTGGTCCGATAGAGTATGACGGTTTTCCTATAGACTTATCGCCGATTATTCCCCAAATTACTCAATTTTATGACCCAGTTAAGGGCATTGAACCCTATCGTGATACGGCTCAGTACCTAGAACTAACAGAAGAATTAAGAAATAAGCTTATCGATCCTGGCTTGCGTTCACCAGAGGTAGAAATAATCCTCAGAGAGCTGAGGGAGCGCAGCATAGAAATGATTAATACTAATCCTTTCCAGATTGCCAATAAAACGGGAACTCTAGAAAAAATAAAAAATAGAATGCGCGAACAGGTTCCCAATGAAACTAATTCATCTAAAGGAGCATTCAATAGGTTTTGGAGTCAAGAATATTTAGCAAATGACCCAATAAAAAAACTCGGATTTTTTGATGAAGAAATTATTCCTTTAATAGAAACTAATTATTACAGACCTATTGGAGAAACTGGAGATTTTGTAGATTATTTTGGCTTAATTGATTTCCCATTTTTTGTTCTGTTTGGTTTAGAATTTCTGGCACGTACTTGGTTAATTAGCCGTCGCCGCACGGGCATTAGTTGGTGGGATGCCATGCTCTGGCGTTGGTATGATATTTTTCTGCTTATCCCCGTCTGGCGTTGGCTACGCATTATTCCCGTAACGATTCGCTTAGACCAATCTCAGATCATAGATCTCAGTCGTATAGAAGCTCAAGTTCGCCAGGGATTTGTCGCTGAAATTGCTGAGGACATGACTCAGGTAGTGGTAATTAGAGTGATTAATGAAGCTCAAAAATCGATTAGTTCAGGGGATATCGCTGGTTGGTTATCGCAGCAGAAGACTCATTCCTACATTGACCTCAACCAAACTGATGAAATAGCAGAGTTGACCAGCATCTTTCTCCAGATAATGGTTGATAAGATTCTTCCCAAAATCAGACCGGACGTAGAAGCTTTACTGCAACATCATCTAGAAAAAGCAATTAATCAGTCACCTGCCTACCAGGGAATAAGTAAGCTACCAGGAACGGAAGAATTAAAGCACCAATTGAGCGGACGACTAATTAAAGAAATTACCCAGGCTATTTATGAAGGACTCCAAAGCTTGACAGAAGAAGATGCCGTAGGAGATCAACTGTTTCAGAATCTCATCAGCAATCTTGGGGAAGCGCTAGGTTCTGAGGTACAGGCAGAGAAAAGATTAGAGGAAATTCAGTACTTACTTACCGCTCTTTTAGAAGAAGTCAAAGTTAACTATGTCGAGCGCTTGTCTGAAGAAGACTTAGAGGAAATACTTGACCAAACCAGAGCTATTCGTCAAGTTTCCCAATCGTAACTTAACTAAAGACTAGAGGCTCACCGATAGAGAGGGTTGCGCTATTATACTTCTAGGTAAGACAAAGACGTACCTTACCAAAGCCGGTGTTAGAACGGGAGCGTCTAGCACGGTTTTTAGATCTCATCATCTATAATGTGATGATTGGGAGAACGTCACTCTTCTTGGAAGTAAATTTACCTGGAAGTGGGTTGAACCCACTTTTTTTGTTGGAGTTTTTCAATGACTCATCCCCTGATTCCACAACTAATAGATTTGGCAACGCCGGTGGCCCAAAACCTGGAATTGGAGGTAGTGGGGGCAGTTTTTTACACCAACAAACGTCCGCCAGTACTGCGTGTGGATATTCGCAACTGTATCCGTGACACCAGTTTGGAGGACTGTGAACGGATGAGTCGGATCTTGGAAGAAAAGTTAGATGCCATGGATATCATTCCGGATGCCTATGTGTTGGAAGTTTCCAGTCCTGGTATCTCACGAGAGCTGAGTACAGACAGAGAGTTCATTTCTTTTAAAGGGTTCTCCGTACTGGTCAAGACTTCTGAACCATACGAGGGCCAAAAAGAGTGGCGAGGTAAGCTTATTCGCAGAGATGAGAGTGGAGTCTATCTTAACCGCAAGGGTCGTGCGATTACCATTCCCCGTCAATTGGTAACCAGGGTGCAGCTAGACGATAAATTTTGAACTTTAACAATAAGCTAGCTTATTGCTAAACTCTTTCCTTTGGCATGAGCGTTTCAGCACAACCCAGACGTTGTTGAAAGAGTAAAAGTAACGTCTTGATCTCGCTTTAATCTAGCCTAAAACTAAGCTGCATCAGGGACTAATCCCTCGTACAAGAAGAGTAAATTGCCTAACAGGAGAAGTTAAGAAGCTCTTTCAAATTAGCCATTAGCCTAACCCATCTTTAAGCCGAGGCAAAATAACTCAATGTCATGAATTCATCATTACGGAGAACAAGCTTATGTCAATAGTTAGTCTACCAGGACTAAAAAGGATGATTGAAGAAATCTCTCAAAGTCATAACCTACCAAAGCAAGCAGTACAACAAGCTCTGCGAGAAGCCCTTCTCAAAGGATATGAGCGTTACCGTCGCGCCCAACGTCTTGACAACAAGTTCCATTTTGATGAAGACTACTTCGACAACTTTGAAGTTGACCTAGATATCGAAGAGGAAGGCTTCCGCGTCTTGTCTACCAAAACCATCGTTGAAGAGGTCAGCAACGGGGATCATCAAATTGGCCTCAAAGAAGTTCAAGAAGTGGCATCTGAGGCACAACTAGGAGACTCGGTAGTTCTAGATGTGACACCAGATCAGCGAGAGTTTGGTCGTATGGCTGCCATTCAAACAAAGCAAGTACTTTCCCAGAAACTAAGGGATCAACAACGTAAGTTAATTCAAGAGGAGTTCCAAGAGCTAGAAGGTACAGTCCTGCAAGCCAGGGTACTGCGGTTTGAGAGGCAATCCGTTATTTTAGCTCTTTCAAGTGGCTTTGGTCGTCCGGAAGTAGAAGCAGAACTTCCTAAGCGAGAACAGCTACCTAACGACAACTACCGTACTAACGCCACCTTCAAGGTTTATCTCAAAAAAGTTCGTGAAGGGCCCCATCGTGGTCCTCAATTGGTCGTTTCCAGGGCATCAGCCGGTTTAGTCGTCTATCTATTCGCTAACGAAGTACCAGAAATTGAGGACGAAGTAGTACGGATTGTCGCCGTGGCAAGGGAAGCCAATCCTCCCTCTCGCCACGTCGGTCCTAGAACTAAAATTGCTGTTGATACTCTAGAGAGAGATGTAGATCCAGTTGGTGCTTGTATTGGCGCTAGAGGTTCGCGTATTCAAGTTGTAGTTAACGAGTTAAGGGGGGAGAAGATAGACGTTATTCGTTGGTCGCCAGATCCCTCAACTTATATTGCCAACGCCCTTTCCCCAGCAAGAGTTGATCAGGTGCTGTTAGTAAATCCCGAAGGTCGTCAGGCTCACGTTTTAGTTGCAGAAGACCAGCTGAGTTTGGCAATTGGTAAAGAGGGACAGAATGTCCGCCTTGCCGCACGCTTGACTGGTTGGAAGATTGATATTAAAGATGTAGCTAAATACGACTACGAAGCTGAACATCGGCGAATCGAGGAACTAGAAGCGGCAGTAGCAGAGCGAGAAGAGGAGGATATTGAAGAGGAGTACGAAGAGGAAGTGGTAGAAGCCACAAGTTTAAATAATTCAGAAACAGATTCAGAGACAGCTGCTACAACTGACTATCAAGCAGAGGAGAATGAAGAAGAGGAAGATGCTCTAGCTTGATTGTTCTTTGAAAATTGCTCGTAGCGAAGAAAATCCCTTACCAAAGGTTTTACCATAACCTGATTTGACAACACCCTTGTTTGCCAGCGAGCCCTGAACAGATTTTCCACCTCTATGGAACCCAACTACCGACGTTGTATAAGCTGCCGCCAACTATTACCCAAAAAAGTGTTGTGGAGAATTGTCCGAGTCTATCCTTCCCGACAGGTACAATTAGACGAAGGGATGGGTCGTTCTGCTTATCTATGTCCCAAAGCCAGCTGTCTGGCAGCGGCGAAAAAGAAAAACAGACTGGGGCGAGCACTACGTGTATCTGTACCAGACTCCCTCTACGAAACTTTAGGGCAGCGCCTAGCGTTTAGAGCAGTGACACCAGAAACAAAACGAGAAGGAGCAACATCGACACACAAAGAATCAAATACCTGGAACGTTAAGATCAGCAATAGTTAGGATAAAGATAGGGGGTGGTTAGTTACCAGTAGTTTTTTCCCAGAAATAGGAGGTGAGTCAGTTCAACACGGCATTAGCAAGCTACCCTAATAAGCAAAGGTCAAACTGACGGTAAACCAGTGCGAAGGGAAGATCAACTAGATTAGAAAGCAAGACTTTTTCTTGCCAGGGTTTCTAGGTAACCTCCAGTAAATGGGTAAGAGAGTAACCTCGAAACTCCCTTGCTAAAGAACACAGGCTAGCCAATGACTTAAGGTTATACCTGAGGAAAATACACTAGTCAGAGATTTTAGTAGAGCATTTAGTTACGGTGTAACAAATATGGTGTAGCAAAAACTGGTAGAACGGGGGAATAGTGGATGAGCAACGGCAAAGTAAGAATTTACGAGTTATCAAGAGAATTGAATTTGGACAATAAAGACATTTTGAACATTTGTGAAGGGCTTAACATAGCAGTCAAAAGTCACAGTAGCACTATTACAGAGTCTGACGCAGAACGCATTCGCGCAGCGGCAGAAAAGTATCCTAATCGCCCAGCCTCAGTAGGAGGTCATGAAAGACCTGCATACTCTCAAGCAGGTTCTGGGGCTCAATCTACATCAATTGGACGTTCTAACGGTCAGCGGCGGCAACAATTCGTGGAACTTCGTAAGCCTAAGCCTCGTCACACTAGCAACTCTAGCCAGGAAGCCACCCCATCGGTAACCCCTCCCAAACCTCCGGTTAAACCTGCGGTCGTGTCACCGAAAAAAACAACAGTTCCTGACCAAGCAGCTAGTCAGGAAAGTCAGGAGGATACTGAACTTTCAGCTTTGCCACCCCAGCCAGAACCTAGGGTTTCACAGCTAGAGGTTCCGGCAGATGAAACTTCTGAAAAACCGCAATTGGTGTCACCACCAGTCAGACCGGCACCACCAAAACCAAAAGCAAATAGGAGTTTGGTGCCACCACCTGTGAAGCCTGGGCGACCAAGTACTCCTGCTCCTCAATCAGGTGGAACTCAAGCTCCTAGTAGACCCACTAGTAAAGAGCAAAAGCCAGCTTTTGCTGAGCCAGACTCACCATCACGCCCCACTCCAGCACCACCTGTTCCTAAGCTCCAAGAACCCCCAGTTAGAAGGCGGGATAAGGAACAAGCCGATGAACTGGCGGCCAAGAGTAAGTCAGACGACGATAGCTCTGATGAAGAAGATGGCGTTGAGACAACAGAACTGCTTGATCTAAAACTCAAGCGACCGAGTGCCCCCCGAAGCCCTAAGAAGAAATCTCGGTACGAAGAAATTAACGGGGAAGAAGAAGGTAAAGACGTTAAAGCCAAAGTTGGCAAGAACAAAAGTCGTCGGGAAATTTTCCTAGACGAAGATGAAGAGGAAGATCTACAAGCAGAACTGATGGCAGCAGGCAATGCTGTGAACATCAGTATGTCAGTAGCTCGTCCACCTAAACCTAAGTCAGGCAAAGGACAGCCTGGTTCTGCTCCAACGGCTAAGCCCAACATTAACCGGGACAGAAAATCCGGTTCAAACAAAGAGAGCAAAGCTGATAGTCGCAATAAGCGCCGTGCCAAAGAAGGCGTTAAAGAAATAGCAGAGACAATCGTTTTGCGTGACTCTTTAACTATCAGAGAACTGGCTGATACTCTCAATATTGCTGGAACGGAAATTATTAGAAAGCTGTTCTTTAAAGGAATTGCTGTTAGTATCACCCAAACTCTGGATATACCAACTGCCAAAATGGTGGCAGAGGAACTAGGTGTAGAAGTTGAGACACCAGAGGCACAATCTCAGGCAACTAAGGAGACGGAATGGCTAGATGAAGCAGATCTTGAAAAACTAGTTAGACGTCCGCCAGTTGTAACTATCATGGGTCACGTTGACCATGGTAAAACAACCCTACTTGATGCCATCCGCTCTACTAAAGTGGCACAAGGAGAAGCTGGTGGTATTACTCAACATATTGGTGCTTATCACGTCGATGTAGAGCATGAAGGTCAGATGCAGCAGGTGGTCTTCCTTGACACTCCAGGTCACGAAGCCTTCACAGCCATGCGGGCACGGGGAGCTCGAGTAACTGATATTGCCATTTTGGTAGTTGCCGCTGATGACGGTGTTCGACCTCAGACCATCGAAGCCATCAGCCACGCCAAGGCGGCTGAAGTGCCAATGGTTATTGCTATTAACAAAATTGATAAGGAGGGAGCTTCTCCTGATCGGGTTAAGCAAGAATTAACGGAATACGGCTTAGTACCAGAAGAATGGGGCGGTGAAACCATTATGGTTCCTGTCAGCGCTATCCAACAAGAAAACCTTGATACCCTCTTGGAGATGATTCTGCTAGTAGCAGAAATTGAAGACCTCCAAGCTAACCCTGAACGTCCAGCTAGAGGCACGGTTATTGAAGCCAACTTAGACAAAGCAAAAGGACCAACTGCCACCCTATTGGTGCAAAATGGCACTCTACGGGTGGGTGATACCCTTGTGGCTGGTTCCATCTTTGGTAAAGTGCGAGCAATGATCGATGACCGGGGAGAGCAGGTAGAAAATGCAACTCCTTCCTTCGCTGTCGAGGTCTTAGGCTTGAGCAACGTTCCCGCTGCTGGTGATGAGTTTCAGGTATTTAAGAGCGAGAAAGAAGCTCGTTCTGTCGCTGACAAGAGATCTGATGAACAAAGGCTGTCTCGCCTACAACAGGTGATGGCATCACGTCGGGTCACCCTCAGCAGCCTCTCAGCCCAGGCACAAGAAGGTGAACTCAAAGAACTAAACTTGATTTTGAAAGCAGACGTACAAGGCTCTGTAGAGGCAATTTTAGGCTCTCTCAAGCAACTACCGCAAAATGAAGTACAACTCAGAGTTCTGCTCACGGCCGCTGGTGAAATCAGCGAAACCGATATTGACCTGGCTGCTGCTAGTGGTGCTGTAATTATTGGCTTTAATACTGGGCCTTCTCACAGTGCTCGCACAGCTGCTGAACGGGAAGGTGTTGATGTACGCGAATACAGCATTATTTACCAGCTGCTAGACGACATCCAGGGCGCGATGGAAGGTCTACTAGAACCAGAGGAAGTAGAAGAACACCTAGGTGAAGTGGAAGTTAGAGCCGTCTTTAACATTGGTCGCGGTGCCGTCGCCGGTTGTTACGTACTTTCTGGTCAAGCAGTTCGTAACTGCCGGATACGAGTGAAGCGCGGTGGCAAAGTTATCTACGAAGGTATTCTTGATTCTCTCAAACGGGTTAAAGAGGATGTCAGAGAAGTTAAATCTGGCTTTGAATGTGGTGTTGGAGTAACTAATTTCAATAGCTGGGAAGAAGGAGACATCATCGAAACTTACAAGATGGTGACCAAGCGAAGAACTCTTTCAACGAAGTAGTTACTAGTCATTAGTTATTAGCTATTTGGGCTAGTGACTAGTGACTAAAGACTAACGCCTAACAACTAACAACTAACAACATATGCGCTCCTTCTGGAATGAACCTTTCTTGTGGATTCATTTAGCCGGTATAGCGGCTTTGCCTCTCACTTTGGAGTTAGTCTGGTTGGGACTGGCAGTAGGTGACCCTATACTGCCAGTTTGGCTGGAGTTATTGTTGGTGGCAGCTATTGGCATTGTGCCAGTACTCTGGATGCAATTGACCCATCCCTTCGATATCTTCAGTATCCTAGTTATAGCGATCAAACCAGAACAACTAAGCAGTGAACAACAGCGTATCCTCAGCTTGTTCCAAGCTAAGACCAACAAGTTGCTAACAATTGGGGCTGTAGTTTTCATGCTCTGGCTACTCTGGCAAATATATCGAGTGGCACCCTTAGCCCTAGCTGTTGCTCCCCTAGCACCCAAGTGGCGCATAGCAGGATTACTCTGGGCTGGTGTGGCGTTTCTTATGAGCAACTTGTTTTTACAAGTACCTTTGTCAGTTGCACAAGTGTTGCTAACTAGCGAGTCAGAATGGGCTGCCACCCAACCCTATCCAACAGACAAAATACCCCAAGACTTTACTATCCCAGGTCTGCGAGTCAAGCGCATTTTGCCTATGGCTATAGCTGATTCGAGTGAATCTTCTATCTCATCTTTAGTTAAAGAGGAGACAAAAGTCGTTGCTGATTCATCTGTGGTTAAAGAAGAGGAGACAGAAGTCATTGCCACGAACGGCGAAGAGGGAGAACAACAGCAAGAATAAAAACTAGACATTATTATAATAATCTACCCAACTACCGTGCTAATATGGTGTAATGGGTAGATTATTGAGTATCGACAAAAAATGCCACTCAAGGCCCGTGCTTATCACTGTGGCAGCTGTGACATGAAAAAAGACCGGGATTTAAATGCCAGTCTTAATCTTGAAAACTTTGGAACCCCAAGCTCTGGGGGGATTGCCTGTGGAGGCTCAAACCAACCTGAGAGCATTGCTCAAAGGGAGTCGATGAAGCAGGAAGGGAACGTCAAGCCTGTGTATCACCAGCTTTCGCTGTTTGATGTGTAAGTTTGTGTAAGTTTTTTAGAGCGGAGAACAACAGTCCTCTGAATAATTGAAATTATCCCTTTTGACCCCCCATTCAGCGACCATCTTTTTGAAGATGGCGTGGCGAGGATGTCAATATCTAAACGGTAGGGAGATTACTCGATTAAGGTACTCATAAACCTTGACCAGGCGATCGCCATCAACATAAACTTCTGAGGTTGGGTAATTTTCTAGGGTTTCAATGAGGGTAATTTTTCCGTCGGGGAGAGCTGAACTAAGCAAAGCTGAGCGCAAAGATTGTCGGCTAGCTCTTTTAGAGGGAGTATAAACCACGGTACTTACTTGATCGAGCATAGCTTCCCCGACAATGCTGTTGAGCATCCGAGAAAGCAAGATTGGGTTAACCTCAATTTCTCTAGTTAGGGTACGACGCAATTCTTCAGGATCTCTTTTGGCAGCATTGAGATAAAAGCGCAGTTCACTGGAAAGCTCACCCGTTTCGGCAAAAGTTGATAGCTCAGAAACAGAGATTTTCTCACGCAAAATGCGGTACTTAAGTACTACTGATTCAGAGGCCTCGACATTGGTACTAGAGTAAAAAACACTTGTACAGGTGAGGCAACTGAAAAGAAAAAGCAGCGGACGTGGTAGACGAATTGACATTCCCTTACTATAGCCATCTGACTAAACCTAGGAAGGCAGGGGCGAGAGTACAACTTTTCCGAGAGGTTTAGCGATACAAGTTAAAATATAGCCTTTCTCGCGATCGCTATCCCTGAGTGCTCTTTTACCAGGTTCTTTGGTATATTCTACATTCCCTTCTCGCTTCCACATCTTACAAGAGCCACAAGTTCCTGAGAGACAGGAATATTCAATCTCAGCATCTGTTTCTTCTGCTGCTTCAGGAATTGTTGTTTCACCATCCCAAGGAATAGCAATTTCTTGTCCAGATTCATCTAGGTAAATTACAGCAGACTCAGAAGAGATTACTCCATTGCTTTGGGATTGGTTGGGAGCAGAAAAAGTAGACTTGCCATTAGCAGAATTACTCACTTCTGGTTTAGCTGGTACTGGAGTTGCGGGTTCTGCAGGTGCCCCACCAAAACTCTCCTCATAATAATTTTCCATCGGGAAGCCCAAGCCTTCCAGCAGAGATTTTGCCGCTTCCATAAAGGGTTCTGGGCCACAGACATAAACTGTACGCTCTTTAAAATCAGGAGCAATTACCTGTAGGAAAGATGCATTCAGCCTGCCAGTATAACCCAGCCAAGCTTGGCCGGCTTGGGGTCGAGTAATGGGTATTGCCAGTTTAAAATGGGGATAATTTGCCGCCATTAACTCCAACTCCTGCCTAAAAATAATATCCCGTGGAGTTTTGGCACTGTGGCAGAACATGATATCTACATCAGCTGCGGTGTCGTAGAGAAAACGGGACATTGACATCATCGGCGTGATGCCACTACCAGCAGAAAGTAACAGTAGTTTGTTGGCGGGATCAGGAAAGCAGCTAAATTTCCCCCTCGGGCCATTTAAATTAATCTCACTACCCACCTTGATATTGTCATGGAGCCAGTTAGAAACCAAACCCGGTGGCAGATGGGTCGCATGAGTTGGTGCTGGCACTCGCTTAACAGTAATTTCTAAAGTATGAGGGCGAGAAGGTGTCGAAGAGATGGAATAAGAACGTTTTACCTGTTCCCCATTGATAGGCAAATCTAGCGTTACAAATTGTCCCGGCTTGTAATCAAATAATAATGGTGGGTTGGCAACGAAGCGGAACGTTTTAACATCATTAGTTTCGTCAATTACCTGTACACACTGGACTTTTATCTTACCCTTACTCCAGCGACCAGAACCTGACTCAACAATCTGGCTTGAAACTTTTGCCGTTGATGCCAGGTCATTTAACTCCACCTTCTGCACAAGAAGAACAAATTGACAAATGCTAATGACATCACCCTGTCTCAAAGGGCAAAGTTCATTGACTAAAACATCTTGATTATTAACTCGTGAACCATCTGTACTGCCAAGGTCACTGAAATAATACTGACCATCTTGAAAGATAATTCTGGCATGTACGCGACTCACCAGGCCTTCACCATCATCAAGTCGCAAATCACAACTAGAGTGACGACCAATAATACACTCACCCCTCATTTCCTTTTCAGGCTTGAGGATTTTCTCCTCAGACTTACTCGTCTCAGAATTAAGAACTTGAATTTTCAGCATGTTTCCCCTTCTTCAAATTTTAGATTTTAGATTTGGGATTTTCCCCTATGTTTGTCAAGTTACTTCGGTCTAATCCGAGTACGTTCTTTTTCTAAGAACTGATTGTCCGGTCTTCTTGCCTTAGTTTGTTCATTATCTGTGGACAAACTAGGTCTTCTAATTCTCGTAGAACCATCTGCTGGATGCCAGTTTTTGCCTTTTCTGATTTTTGTCGGATTATTATCTAGAGTTAGTCTTTTTACCTCTAAATTCTCATCGGTAATTGATATTAATATTTCGTAATGTTCATCCTCTGTAATCTCCATTTTCTGGCGTAGCTGCTCAAGACCATCCAAACTCTCTTGAGGTGTTAAATTACCTACATCTAAGGCATCAAGCAAAATATCTTTGTAGACTTGTAAACGGTCTTGTTTGGTTACACTAGGCAGCAATCTGTAGATAATATCTACTTCGTTTGCTTTCAGTTGCTCAAGAGAACGACCATTGAAAAAACGGGTAAAATCAATGGGCAGTTTTTTCAGTTTTCGACGTAATCTATCAGCAAGGCTTTCCATCTTGTACTGTTCGGAACTGCGACCCCAGGTTTGGTAAAGCCAGAGGCTACTAACCATTAATACCAACCCTTGAAAGGCTAACTGTAATGGCAAAGAAAACTGATTAATTTCCGGACGACCACCATAGATAAAGAAAAAGTTAAAAGCGAAAAAAGTGCAAAGGGAAAAAACTCTGTGTCTGGCAAGTTCCTTTGTCTCTTGCCAACTGCTTTCAGCTTGCCTTTGACGATGAAGAGTCGTTAAGTAATACTTTTCCATGTAACTACAAATTAGATAACTTACCAAGATAAAGAAAGCAAAAGTCAAGGGGACTGCAATCAACTTGGGTAGTGGAATTGCTTGGTTGAAAAGGTAAAATCCTGGCTTAAAAATACTAGCAAGTTGGTCGGTTTCATGAGTCCAATAGCCAGACAAGTAATAATTGAAATTACCTGCATATAACCAGTAGTAGAGGAAATAGCCCACTACCAAACCGACGTAGCCATACTGAACTAATTTACGACCCGGCTTGTTGAGTTGTTCCCAATAGGAACCTTCAGAATCTATATCCATGCAGGGTTTTTTGCAGCTGAGACAGGCACTTATTTCTTTACCCGTACTCTTGTCGATAGTTCGGCACATGGACTGAGTGATGCTACCAGAAGGTGTTGTGTGAGCTTGACTATCTAATAATCCCCTCGGTCCTGTAAAAACCATCTGTACCATGCCAAAAGGACAGACATAATGACACCAACTTCTGCCACCGTAAAGAAATACCATTGTGACGGCACAGAGAATAGTGACAATCAGAAACACAGCTAGGACTGGACGAGCTGAATTAATAAAGAGAATTCGACTAGTCAACCCTAGGAAAAATAAACCAAATTGCAGGTATAAATGATTTCTGATTAACCAGGTATTTTTCTCTATATCGAGTCGTGGTTCTAAGCCCAATGCTCTAGGAATTTGAGAGAAAAAATACAGAGGACAAATGCGCCGCCATGCCTCATGACCGAATACTAAGACAAACATAATGGCGCTGGGAACTATCATGCCCCAGAACAGTCTTGCTCCTAGGGGATAAGCATCGCTTACTTCTAGAGGTTGTCCCTGCACTAACACTAGTTGTTCTGGGTCTTTTAAAAAGCCAATGGGACTACTAGGGTCAGTTAGATAAACAGAAATGGGGTCATAAAACAGAGATAAAATCAACCCCAACCAACTGATAACTAGCACCCAACGAACTAAGTGCATGTATTTTTCTGGTATCTTCGCAAACATAAATTAACTGCCTTAGCCTCAGAATCTAGGTTGAGTTACTTGAATTAAGATCACTAATCCGTCATGACCTTTATAACTGGGTCACGGTTAAGAAATTTATTCCCTCTATTTCTCAGATAGTTACCTTAAGTTCCGGAAAATTACTTAATTAGTTGGATACATTTACAATCCGTTGGCTTTTCTGCCGTTAACTGCTAAATCTGTCTCAGAGAAAAGTATCCAATTTTATGCAGGTATCAACTCTCGTAATAAATATTCACCGTAAAATCATCTTGAACCTGCTTGGTGGTTGGCATGACAGTTGTTACTCCTTGGTAGTGCTTAGCTTACTAGCTCTTAACTTTCTATGTGAAGTCAGCTGCGACAATACTTGCTATCTAAACTAGTTCTACACTTGGCAATGAGGAGATTTCGGATCAACAGGATATTTTTTTCCCTGAAGGGGTGATGAGTAAGCTGGAGGCTTGATGAGCCAAGATTTTTACTTTTCGTCTTCCTCTTCCTGTGCTGAACCGATTGTGCTGAAGGGTAGATTTACCCAAATTAGATAAATATTACTTGGGATTGAAGCGCAAACTGACATATTCTATAAATAGCTGAGTTGACTTTTTAAACTACTTACCGAACCTTCAGAAACCAGGCTAAATCGAGGAGAACCAGCATGAAGGGTGTGAGTTTTATAAGTTATTCATCATCAATATCTTTGATGCTCTGTGGACTTAACTGGCTTGGAGCATCCGCTCAAGCATGGGATTTTAGCAGTGAATTTGACATCAATAATCCAGTCACTACAATCCCTTGTAAGAAAAATAGTGACTCAGATGCTAGTCAAGATGCTACACCTTCCTCAACAGATTCTAATCCAACCCTACATTCCGTACAATTCGCAGATTTGAGCCATAACCGTGCGCGGACATGGGAGTTTAAGTTGCGTGCTTTTTTATGGTTCTCTAAGCAAAAACCCGGATTTTTCAACTGTGGACGACCTATCGACCTGCGCCGAGAACAAGATAGCATTGAGCAGTTTAATAAGGAGCTGGTGAAACGTGTTTTGACAGATCCAGATGCAGACACATGGGCAGATCTTACCGAGTATACGTTTATCCCAAAAGTTGAGAACGATGGAACTCTCGTCTTACAAATCGTAGAAAAGGTCATTCAAGAAGTTCAAATCTTTGACTGCTTCGGGAAAGTTAATCATGAGGAAAAAATACTTTTAAACCCTCGTGAACCCTTGCCTATTCGGGGTCAGAAGCCAGATACTCTCATCCGCCGCGAATTGGGATTTGGTTCTGGATATAGACTGCCAAGTGGGGAAGTGCACGAGCAAGCCAAAGAGCGAGTAGTGTGTTGAGCTTTCTCAAGCAGAAGCGCAAGCCGAACACAAACACCCTACTAGTTCTAGGTAACCCAGATACGACTGAACCTCCTCTTCAATACGCACAGCAGGAAGCAGAAGCAATAGCTGCTTTGTATCAAACTACAGCTTTAGTGGGCAGGGATGCAACTGAGAGAACCGTCTGGGAGCAAGCTGGAGGAGCGGAAATTGTACACCTTGCTGCTCATGGTTGGTACAACCCCAAAAATCCTCTGTTTAGTAACCTGTTTCTAGCAGGTAATATTCAAGCAGAAGACACTCACACTGATGGTCGTCTGGAAGTACGCGAAGTTTACGAACTCGATTTGAAAGCTACGAACTTGGTAGTACTGAGTGCTTGTCAGACGCAACTCGGTGAGTTGAGTAGCGGGGATGAAGTAGTAGGACTGAGTAGAGCGTTTATGTATGCAGGAACACCTAGTGTGCTTGCCAGCCTGTGGAAGGTCGATGATGAAGCTACTGGATTACTAATGGAGCGGTTTTATATACACTTGAAGGCAGGCATGGGCAAAGCAGAAGCTTTGCGTCAGGCACAAATTGAGGTGCGGCAAGCTAATTCGAGATACCGTCATTCCTACTACTGGGCAGCATTCATCCTGACCGGTGATGGCGGTCATTGAAAGATTAGCCACATGTTTTCCCTTGCCTATTCTATATTGAGAGTCGTCGCCGCCATCTACAAAGGCGAGGTCTACCTTACCAGTAGTGATGTTAAGGAGAGTATTAAGCCATTTTGCGCTGGTTAACCAGGGTTCCTATAACAATAATTAGAGAAGAGAGGACGACTATTGGAATAACTGGCAAAAAACCAAAGGTAAAACTTTGGGGAATCAGACCAAGCTGAAAACCTAGCACTGCTGCTTCTCCGGCTAAAATCGAGAGCAGACAACTCAGGGGAGAAATATTTTTACCATATAAAGCGGCAATTACGGTAGGGAAGAGTACAGATAATCCGGTAAACCCTTGGGTGGCGATCGCCAAGATAGTATCTGGTGGTTTGTAAGCAATGATTAAGCCAATGATGGCTAATAAAATAATCAGCAACCGACCAACTAGAGTTTGTTCAGACAAGGAAGCAGTTTTGCGGAAGTAGGAGATGTAGATATCCCGTGTCAGAATTGAACTGAGAGCCAACAATTGTGAATCTAGCGTTGACATAAATGCTGCCAATGCCCCGACCATTACCAAGGAAGCTAACCAGGTTGGTGTATATTCTGCCAGCATCATGGGCAAAATTTGATCTGTTGCTTTTCCTGCTAAATCGGGAAAAGCCAAATGCCCCCACATGCCAATAAGCACAGGGCAAATAAATAATATTGTAGTGATAATTGGATAGAGAACGGTAGAAACCTTTAAGGAATTAGTAGTTTTAGCTGTATAGAACCGCATGAACATTTGCGGTAACATGGGTAGGGTAAAACTCCAGAGAGCCATGTAGCTAAACCACTTTTTCGGTGTAAAAAAGTTATCTGCACCTTGTCTAGTAAAAAGTTCTGGTTTGAGAGCGTAGACATTGTTATTGGCTGTGGCAAAACCTCCTAAGCTATGGGCAATAGCCATTAAGGCACTGAGCATCAGCACAAACATTAAAATACCTTGCAACACATCAGTCAAAGCAACGCTTCTCATGCCCCCAATAAAGACGTATAAAACAATCACAAATGTCAAAATAGTCGCTCCCAGAAAGTAGGGAATTTGTCCCCCAGTTAAGTTTTCTAATAGATAGCCAGCTCCAATTGGTTGCAAGGTTAAATAAGGTAGGGTAAAAATTACCATAACAGTCAGGAAAATTAACTTGAGTGCCTTGCTTTTAAGGCGCTCTTCAATTAATTCAGGAGGAGTTATGAATCCTTTACTTTTCCCTAGCCGCCAGACTGGATAGCCAATTACGTAGAACGTAAGTGCGGCAAATCCTGTACCAAATGCCATCATTGGGTAGTAACTAAGACCGATGCGGTAGCCTGCACCAGCAAATCCTAGAAAAAAGAAGGCACTGAAATTAGTCGCACTGAGAGTAAAAAAGAGTACAACTGACCCAATTTTTCTGTTAGCAAGGAAGTAATCTTCAGCTGTGTTTTGCTGAGAGCGATAACCGATAATTCCTAGCCAAAGAGTAGATAGAAAATAAGTAGCGATCGCCAGATAGGGAAGAAGTAAGTCTATTCTCATCAGTCGTTTTCTTTATCTAACGGCGTTTTCCAGAATTTATGGGCGAATATTATTAGAGCAATAGTCAAAATGATTTGTAATAATACAAAATAGAATAGCCAGCCAGGGAGATTTAAAAATAACAGGGAAGTTCCTTGTTTCCAAGACCAGAAATCAAGGGAGAGAAGAAAAATTATACTAAAGCAGAAAAACCAGAAAGATGATGCTTGAAAAATCTTCATAATCTCCGCTAGTTATCATTTGCTCGCAAAGCTTAGCTGATAAGCCTGTACTAATTGCCAATTGTTGAGCTAAATTTCATGACCTATAAACTGTTTAGTGATAGTCAATCTAACCTAGAAGTATAGGGTTTTCTCTACTGAGAAAGTTTGGTTTTTTCTACAACCCAGTGATTCTTAACTTATCTACATAGGAACTACCATACAACAGCTGAGCAAAAGCCAGAAATCCTACAATGAAGAAAGAAGATAAAGCCCTATGAATATTAATATCGACTATGGCTCCCGATCCCAAAATTATCAAAGCGGTTGAGCAGCTTGGCTATCGTGTCACTGTCGGGGACGTTGCCACCAAAGCTGGTTTCAATGTAAATATTGCAGAACAAGGACTACTCGCTCTAGCCTCCGATGCTGGAGGACATTTGCAAGTTGCAGAGTCGGGTGAGATTGCCTACCTATTTCCCAAAAACTTTCGCTCGATTCTACGCAACAAGTTCTTACGGCTACAGTTGCAAGAATGGTGGGAAAAGGTCTGGCGGATCTTATTTTACTTGATTCGGATTTCCTTTGGAATTCTCTTGCTGCTTTCAATTGTGCTAATTTTATTAGCCATTTCGATTATTATCATTAGCATCCAATCTAGCAGCGATAATGATAACTCTGGGGGTGGGGGTGGTCGTTCCGGTGGTGGCTTTTTTGTTCTACCCCACTTCTGGGGACCTAACCTATTTTGGTTTTTTGA
>JBAUJE010000098.1:0-9776 GCA_049683475.1 Coleofasciculaceae cyanobacterium
AGGTCTAGCTATTTTTTTTGAACGACTTACTGGGAAAAGTAGCCGCTCCAGCTTGGGTGGCTACTTTTCTGTGGCACATACATACAAAAGCAGCCCCAGCAATCGAGCGACAACTCAGGCTGGAGCCTAGAAAAAAACTTAACAACTATGATAGTGCAAACAGAGCAATTAGGTCAACAAACAACAGCCCAAAAGCCCTACCTCTGGGGTATTGAAGGATTCCCTGAACAGCTCAAGGGATTCTTCCAAGAGCCTTCCCCCTTGGGAACACCAGCACCAGGAAACTACATTATCATCGAGACTCCAGACACCCCTGAGAGCTGGATTAGGGGTAAAGCCTGCGGCTTACTACAGCACGGCATCACTGATATCGAGGTATTACGAATATGTGAACCTCTTAAGAAGTTTGTCTCAGATGTAAAAGGAGTGCATCAGTTTGTAGGACTAGCAATGGGAGTTGATGAAACTTCCCTAGGTCTACCTTCATACTGGGGCGCACGCCCATACATAGACTGGGAAAATTCCTTTGATGATTCGTTGCCTCTGAGTGAGGCCCTCAAATTTGCTGAACTAGTAATTGCCAAAGTCGAACCCAAAGAACGTCAACTCGCTAGCATTATCCTTGATGGGCTAAGGAGACGGGCTGACGTGAGCGAGTACAACTGGGATAAGAAGTATCTGGCTGAGATTCGAGCAAGGCTAGAGAAGATTCTAGAGCTAAACCCAGTAGACCCCACAGAACGCAAGCGATTAGAGCTAAAAGCCTTAGCCCGAGAGCGTGACCCATTCAAATACACAGACAAGCTAATCGAATTTTGCCGTCGCACTGGCTGGTCACGCCGGGATGTTGAGCAGCAAATCAGACTGTTCAAGAACAACACAGTCACTCCTAAAACCAAGCATTTCAGTCTTAAAGACTTCCTAGCCCTTGAAACTGAGTCGATTAGCTGGGTATTCCCTGGATTGATTCCAAGTCGTGGGGTATCTGTAATTGGTGGTCACGCCGGGGCGGGTAAAACCACACTGGCTTACGACGCTGTAGGAGCGCTCCTCAACAACGAGGAATTCCTAGGAGAGAAGCCCGTCAAGACAGGGAAAGTGCTGATAGTTAGCGGTGACGAACTTCCTTGCTTTACCCAAGACAAGCTAATCGATCGCGGCATAGTAGACACTGAAGGTTCAGGCATCCTTCTCAACTGGGATGTTAGCCAGTGGGAAATACTCGAAGAAAAAATAGCAGACCTACGACCATCTCTAGTAATCATCGACTCATTCTCATCAATCCACCGTGACCCCAACTTTGATGAGAATAGCTCACAAGCCAAATCAACCATCTATGACCTAGAGTCTCTCAGTAACTCTTATGAGTTTGGCTGCATCCTAATCCACCACTTGAGTAAGTCCAAAGACAACAAGGGAGTGACTAAGCTACGCGGGTCTAGTGCTATTTCCGCTGCTGCCTCTGTAGTCTGCCTGATGGAGGAAGTAAGCGACGGTAACAGAAGACTCAGCTTCCCCAAAGTAAGAGGCGCTCAGACAGAAAGCCTAGTAGTCAGGCTCAACGAACAGACCGGACGCTATGAGGTTCTCTCTGGCGGTGACACCCAGACGGATAAATCTTTATGTGACCGGATACTAGCTTTTCTCCAGAAAGCACCTGATAAGCGCTTTGAGCAGCAGGAAATACTAGAAGCACTAGGACTATCCTCTAGCCAAAAGGACAGCGTTTATACGTCCTTAGCAAGGCTATTCAGACGGGGAATGATTACCAAGCGTCCATCTAAGTTAGGTGGGCGGCGTAAGGTTTATGGAGTCAAGTCAGACACACACCTCCCATCCCCTGACAAAGTGTTAGTTCAAAACTCTGTAACACCTATAGAGACTGAATTAGAGTTATCTAACACTCTACCTAACACTCTACCTAGCACTGACCTAGCACTTGAGCAAAATGATTGTGCTGCTATTTCCTCTAACCTAGATACCGTAAGCGATTCAGTAAAACTAACAAACGAGGGGGGAAATATAGAGAGTGTGTCCTCCGAGACTGAAGTTACTGAGACTGAAGTTACTGAGACTGAAGTTACTGAGACTGAAGAAATTATCGAGGCGCTTGCAGAAATTAAGGAGGAAGATGAGTTAATTCTGCTTGTTGACCGTTACGGGTTTGATTTGATTGATACTTGCTCTGCTTTTGTCGAGCTGATAGCTCAAAAGTTGAGAATTCAGCGGTGGCTACATGGTTAGTTTGGAGCGATACCGCAAATACTGCCGCAAAGATGCTGAGCTAGAGGCGCTACTTGTCGAAGCTTCCCAGTTGCCAGCTCTAGAGCAAGCGCTAGCACTCAAAAGGCTGGCTCAGTGGAACGGCCTCAGCTACGACCTACTCAAGAGCTGGCAACGTCGATTGATATCTGTTGATAGTCCATCAGCAAAAATTATCAATTTCCGTTAATCGCACCGCTAGCCCTAGACTGTCACCCGCTTCTAAGGAAGTGTCACATCCTGCTGCTTGTTGAGAAAAGCTCAGCTGCTTATTGAAAATTGGCTGAGTCAATTAGTGCTGATTGTTGCAAGTGATTAATTAGCGTTGATTATCAGTCTCACAACTAGTCTCACAAGTGCTAGACTCGACTCATGATGTTGTGAGATTAATTGTGAGACTGATAGCATGACAACTTTAATAGACTCCCTTGCTGAGGTAAATAGCCCCAATTGGGGTAAGTGGCTTGATTCCCAAAAATCTTTTAGGTTTGAGACTGAAGCTGAGGTTCCCGTCGCCAATGGACGCTTTACCCGACCCCAGACCTTGAGCTTTACTGCCGTCAAGCAAGGTAAGAAAGGATACTGGCACGCCCATAAACGAGTAGATGGGAAGCTAAGACGCTTTTACCTTGGAAGTGCTGATAATGTGACTTGGGACAAGCTTTGTGAGGCAGCTGCTACCCTAACCATTGATGCCTTGTGGGGTGAGTACGAAAATCAGAAGCAAAAGAAGAAACAAGATAAACCGTCAACTACCTCTCCTGCCGCCACGGTCAGTGAGCTAAAAAGCGAAGTGGAGCGGCTACGGGCTGAGCTAAATACCACTAAGAAGGAACTAGAAGCAGAAGCCGCCGATGCAGCCAAGTACTATCCTGTTTGGCGAAGTAGTAAAGGATTAAGAACAGAGAGAGACTTTCTGAAGGGACAGCGAGATAAGCTAGAAGATGAGCTAAAGGACTTGAGGGAAGAGCTTAAGCAAAAACAATACAGAGTGACTTGGCTGGAAAACGAAAACGCTCGGTTGGAGCGCCTCAAACAAGACTACGGTCACGATATCGTGGCGCGGCTTCATGACAAGTACGCCAAAGTCTTGAGGGAAAACGAACTCATCAAAGGACAACGCGATAGCTTTAAGCATCAAGCTCTGAAACTTAGTCAGCTTGTTGATGACCAGAAGGCAAGGTCTTTGGAGGAAGAGAAAACAACATCTGTTAGCGATTCTGAGCAAATACCCTCACAGTTCGCCATTGCTGCTGAGGTACTCTCCCAGTTCATTGAAGAGAAGGAATTAACCCAGAAGCTTGACCAGCCTAGACGCTACCGCGATATTAGCGCTCTAGCTCAATTTCAGAAATGGCTTGCTATCTCACAAAACAGTTGTGAGACTGCTAGCACTGAATCACTTCCCAGTCAAAACCAAGAACATTGCAAATAGCTTTAAAATCGCTATCTATTACTGGATTGCCCTTAAAAAACCAGAAGACAGAAAAATAGTTGATATTGTTTTCTGTGCTGAATTGATGAACATCTTTGTAGTTCATTTTCTTAAACTTGCGAAAAACCTCGTTAAGCCATCTTTCGTTAACTTCTAGACTGTTACTCAAGCTCAATAAGTCACTCATCTTGTAAACCTCAAAGTTAAATACAAAACCGCTAGACGATCGCCTAGCGGTAGATAGTTTCTACGGGTGCGGTCTTGCTATCGCGCCTCTATCTTCCCAAAAGCCTCAGAATTGTGTCAGGTCGGAACCATTCAGGCAGGGTAATTGGTAAATCTTCCTTTAGCTCTCCATCAACCTTGTAGCCGTTGAGCGTTCCTTTAAATAATGGGTTGTAGTCGTTATCTGCCTGTAGGAGTAGGTGAAGCGTTCCTCGTTTCCTGGCAGCTGCCATCCCTCCACCTTTGCCCGTTCCTTCATTGGTCATCGAGTGGGTGATTCCAATTAAGCCGTAAGCTGCTTTCCTTGGAGCCGATAGAGCAAATTTCATAAAGTCCCTGGCTACCTGCTCGCACTCCTCATAGCTTCCGTAAGTAGTTAATTCATCAAATATTAAAGTCTCAATTTGAGAGCTATCCTCGTCTCTGGTCTGAATTCCATCAAGGAAGCGCTCAAGCCCTTCTCTAATTCCCTCACCGTTTTTGTGTGAACCATAAGATTCAAAGTCTAGAGACTGGAGAATCTTCCAGGATTTAGTTTGGTTTTGGTGGTAATCGCTATCAACTATCCATCCTAGTTTATGTTCTTTAAATTGGTATCTGAGATAGGCGATTAATGCTGCTGTGTAACTCTTGAAGCTTCCTTGTTCACCCTCGATAAGGAGTACTTTCCTGGTAGTACACAGAGTGTATAGCCATCCGTCCTCGTGCTCCTTAAGAAGTTTCTTTAGTTCCTCTAATCGCTCAGCATTAGATTGATTAGAGTCAGAGTTAGGGGCTGATTTACTGTTGGTTTTATTGAGCTTATCTATCTTTGCTTGGTTCTCGGCTATATCTACTTTTTCCTTGGTAGATTGTGAGTTAATAGCAGTTAGCTGTAAGTCAAAGTTAGCGTTGTTCAACTCCTCAATTTTTAGCTGTTCTCTAGCCGCCAATTCTCGCTCACCCTCTGACATCTCATAGTATTTTTGCTCTCCAAAACTTCTATCTAGTTGAGATTTCAAGTAATCCTCTTGAAGTAAACTCTGGTGAGTTTTTAAGTTAAGGTGCTTCTGTTGTTCAAGGTCACGCTCAACTAAGATTATCTGTTTGTTAGCTACCAGAATATCTAAATCATCTTCTAAGCGATTAGTGGCTAACTTAGAAGCGATAAAGCCACCAATAATTAAAGCAGTACCTCCAAGTCCAAAGAGACCCGCGTGAGGATTTTTAGCGGGTACAAAGTCAAGTAGTGTTACCTTTTCCTTAAACTTTGCTGATTCCTCACGCTCTACCGCTATCCTCCAAGCTAATCCGCGCTTTTTCTTATCTCCAGTGCAATAGGTCTGGTCTGATGGGATAGACTCTGGCTTAAAGCAGAATAACTGGTAATCAAACTTGGAACCGTGCAAAGAGAAGGCTGGAATCAATAAGCTAAATCCAGCCAAGATTGACAGTCCAGTTGTTAAAGTATTACGTCTGAGTAATTTCTTGATTTCTAATTCTTTGCTGTCAAAATCTGGAAGCATATTTTTTTAGAAAGGATTCTTGTCACGTAAGTTTTTAACTAGCGATACTAGCAGCATTATTCCAAGTCCAGATAATACATAGAAGCCTGTGTACTCTGGCAGATAGTCAAATACTGTTGGATTCTCAGCTAATTTGATTTCGCGGTAAACTTGGTTGATTTGGTCGTGAGTATATTCCAATTCTTGATGGATTTGGTACACTCCAAAACCAGCAAAAGCAGCACCAGAAATGAATTTGGTAATAGTCGTAAATGGTCTGTTTCCCATAGTAAATTCCCATCCGTCTTGAGTCTTTCTGAAGTTGAACCCATCCATTGAAGAAAAAGTTGGTATCCATGCTATCAACTGACATAAAAGCGCGGTAAACCAAAAGCTAACAGCATACTGAAACAGCAATAGGGCTAGGCTTGCGCTTCCTACCTGGCAAGCGATAAATAACAGGAAATCTTCAATACTTTTCCTTGTCTGAATACGCGCTTTCTGATTGTTAATGAAGTCGTTTAAGAATTCATCAGTGAAGCTATTTAGCTCATTCTCTTGTTCCCTTAATTCTGGTAGCATAATGTCCTAGAATTCTTAATTACCCCTAGTGTTTTTCTCTTAGGGGTTTTATTGTTATTCTTAAGTAGTAAATCCTTGTTAGTTGGGCTGACTGATGATTTACTAGGGCTGGCAAAACCCAGCCCTATCTTATTAGTTAGAAGCCAAAAGCAGATTTAATCTGATTAATCCGGCTAGCAAAAGTTACTTTCTCTTGTGGTTGTTGCTGAGACTGGTTTGGTACATATTCTCGGTAAGAGATTAAGTCTGGTCTAGCTTCATCTCCGTTTTCAATTAGATGTTTAGCTAGTGTTTGGTCGTACTTAATATCCTCGGCTACCTGCTTTGCCTCTGGTCTATTTGCTTGGTCAATCATTCTGCCTTGATGGTCAACACCCACTAGGTATTGGTCAATGTAAGCTTTTAATTGGGAGTAATCAAGAGCGTATTTATGCCGTGTATTTTCTGCGTCTCGACTATTAGTGTAGTCAGTCTTAATCTCTCGGCGGTCGTTGATGTAACGCTGGTTTGCCAAGCTAACTTGACTGACTCCTTTATCAATTTGAACAGAGGACTTCCCTGCTTGTTTTAAGATGCGACTCACGCCAGTGTTGTAAGCAGTATTTCCTTCAATTATGTAGCTGTATGCTTGCTCTAAAGTCGGCATTAACTCAGCAGTTAATTTCCCCTGTCTTGCTGCCTCGCCAATTTGTTGAAGTTTCTCTCTATCTCCTGCTAATGCTTGCTCTAAATCTTGGATACCAAAACCAAAGGTCTTAGGCAGTACATTGTTAATTGATTTGCCGTGTTGGCTGACGTGATTCTTGATATAGTTCTTGGTCTTTCGTCTCATGATATTGATATGGCTCAAATGGTGTTAATAGCGACTGGAGAAAATTAGTAATTAAGAAACTGGCTAATAAGAATCCAGCCGTTTTTATTAGCCAGTTGGGAATAGTAATTGTTATTTTTGGGCTAGGCGACGGCTTTTCAATCGCCGTTCTATGCCCTGTTGGAATTGGGCTAGGCGATTCTGGTAATCGCTCTTGAACTTTTTTCTTGCTTCTGAATCGGTCTGTTGCTGCTGGTCAATCACCTTGGCAACTAGATTGAGCATTGAGCCACGTTGCTCACAATGTTCTCGAAGTGTTTCAACTAGTAAGTTAAATTCGAGTGCTCGTAGTTCACCGAGAAATTCTTCTAACTCTTCTGTGTCCTGAAAGGTTTGTTGGGTAGAGTAATCTAAGATTTGCTCCTTTAATGCGACGGGTTGATTTGAAAACGTTTCCTCTACTTTTTGCTGTACCAGTTCGTTCGTCACTACTTCCAGCGAGTTAGGGTTAGATTTGGCTAATCTTGCTGATTCTGGCTCACTTTCCCAAGCATCCTCTGGGGGATTGAGTAGAGGTTCAATGCCAGGATGTTCTGATAAATCTTCACTGACTTCTGGCCGGGGAATTTCTAGGTCAGATTGCTCGATGGTTTCTTCAATCTCTGAGGCGTTGGCCTCGACGGTGGCTAACTCGGTTGATTTTTCCTCTTGATTCTGTGCTTGATTGGTCAGTTGTCCTGTGACACAAATTAGGTCAGTTTCGCTTGGTACGTTTTCACCCACCTGGTTAGTAAGTGCTTGGCGGCATTGCTCTAGGGTGTAGCGGCAGCCACGGGTAGAGAGGCGTGATTGGATTCTTTTGGCGTATTTGTTTAGGTCGTGCTTTGTCATAATTCTTAATGTTTGTTAATTGGCTGTGGGTAGTTTGTTGTCTGGATTGCTTGCTCTGTAAAGGAAAGCAGCAATTAAAATACTTTGAACTTGCTTAGGTGAGTAATCGCGCTTCCGTCGATAACCACCAGCGGCTTTTTTAAACCAACGGCTGATAGTTGTTCTATGGGCTGTAACTTGGAACTGGGAAAGAATCTGAACTATCTCACCTCCTTTCAGGTTTCCCTTGAGTCTTTTAGTTAGTTCGTCTGCCCGGTGGTAAGCATCGAGCAATCCTGCTATTCCCACGGCTGACTTGGGAATCTCTTTTCTCAATTGGGCAAAGAACTGGAGATTTTTAACGGTAATTTCGAGCTTGTGTTTTCTCAAAAGCTTGGTTGTTCGCCACCAGTGGTTATCTGAGACTCTGCGACCTACTGCTAGTTCGTAAGCCAGCCTTGCATCCTGTTCAGTCACGTTTCATGGATTCTCCTGAATGTGAAAGTGTGCAACTTCGATGATTGATTCAACTTGCTTTGCATCCTCCTTCTGCTGCCTGCATTAAGTCGTGCAGTAACGCTATTTCGTTGATGTGCATATGCGGTAACAACACAGATGTGAGTTAAAAAATTCCTTTGCTTGCCATAGCAGAGCCGCAGTGCTTACGCAGCAATGCTTTTAAGGTTTTTGGGCTATGCACATTTAACCTATGCGTGATAGCATAACAGCATAGCTCTATAACAGCAAGTATCTATTGTGTTTTCCTGTTAAAGAATAGTTTCTCTATAGCTCAGCAATTAGAAAAGATGTCAAGCTTTAGCTATAGAGTCATAGAGGAAAAGAGACTTGACAGAAAAGAGCGCCAGACTGTCAATTTATATTTCGGAGGACTTACGAACCAAATTCAAGATGGCTTGCACAGCCAAGCAAATCAGCATGAACCAAGTCCTGATTGACTTTATAGAGGGGTGGACGGAAGAAAACGACCCGTTCAAGGAGCAACAAAAGCAACAACCCCCAGAACCCAAAGGTGTTGCCAAAACTAAAAAGAAATGACCCAATCAGAGCATGACCCGACACAAGAGAATGTCCACTCAGCAACCGACCCGGATAAGTGCAGGGACATGGAACGTAGATATGGATGGAGGTTAAAGAGAATCAAAGTAACTAACGATTCGACTCTCAAGGTCGATTGTGTCTTCTACGGTCAACAAACTTCTTTCGAGGATGAACGCTATGGCTAACTCTGAAACCTGGATTGTTTTTAAAGCAGAGACAATGAGCGCTCACGGATGGGAAAAGCGGCAGCTGCTACCATCTGAAGCGATTACCGATATTCTCTGCGAAGAATGGGACAGCTCTGGTCAACTTCCCAAGGTTGGCTCACGTATTCGAGAGTACGCAAACCTGGACAATCCAGAACACGGTGGTATTACTCACGGCAAAGATGGAGATTGGGTTGTAACTCGCATCCATCAGTTTTCATCTTTTGACACTGACCAACGGATTATGGTGTGTTACTGCGCTTACCAGCCAGTCAAACCTGATTGGGAAAAACTTCAGCGCGGCGCTCCTGTAGCAGAAGTTGAAACCCTTGTAAATTCGTAGCTCAAAACATGCTAATTTTGCACAATCTAGCAATTGTTGAAATGTACTATTGTCAAGCATTTTCAGTCACGAATCATTTCGACGACTCCTATAGGGTTCGATCATCAAATCATTCAGGAACTGTCTTTGAGCTTTTTAGAGGCTCTGTGCAATCAAATATTGTTGATTAGTTTGTAAATTAATTCTGCCAGACTTATAAGTCTGGATCGTCGAATTATCTGAGTGAGCGGGAATACCCCAATCTCAGCGTAGCGGATTGGGGAGTGTCAATCGTCAAAACAAAATACTGGAGTATACTAACCCCAGACAAACTTATAACTTGTGTAGACTCGATGCCATTTGATGAGCAGGCAGTAACGTCTCAGCTGCACAAGGTCTAGCTATTTTTTTTGAACGACTTACTGGGAAAAGTAGCCGCTCCAGCTTGGGTGGCTACTTTTCTGTGGCACATACATACAAAAGCAGCCCCAGCAATCGAGCGACAACTCAGGCTGGAGCC
>JBAUJE010000099.1:0-4662 GCA_049683475.1 Coleofasciculaceae cyanobacterium
CAGATATGATGGTGGCGGCCTCTTTAATGACGGTGGTACGGTAACTGTGGACAATAGCACGTTTACCGACAACACAGCAGGAGCCAATGGTGGTGGCATCGATAACTTTAGTGGTGAGATGCTAATAACCAATGGCAGTCAGATTACTAATGAAAATGAAGCTGACCAAGGTGGAGGCATTGCTAACGGTGGCCTTCTAACCATAAATGGCAACAGTACCATTAGCCATAACACAGCCAGGGACGATGGCGGCGGAATCTTCAATAGGAGTTTTGGCTCACTGACAGTAGAAGACAGCAACATCAGCAATAACACAGCCAGAGATGATGGCGGTGGTATTAGTAACGATGCTGTTCCAGAAGAGGGTATTGGTACAGTAATAGTCACAGATAGCCTAATCAGCAATAACACAGCCAGAGATGATGGCGGCGGGATTGATAACGAAGGTAACTTAACGGTAAATGACAGCAACGTCAGCAATAACACGGCTCACTTTGATGGTGGAGGCATCCTGAACCGACCTAACGGTGAGGTTACTGTAACCAACAACAGTAACATTATTGCCAACCTAGCCAGAGATGATGGTGGTGGTATCTCTAACAGGAATGGCGGTCAGCTCTCGGTGGAAAATAATAGCACCATCAGCAGTAACACGGCCAGAGATGATGGTGGTGGTATTGATAACGACGGTAACTTGACGGTAGATGGCAGCAGCATCAACAATAACACCGCCCACAATGATGGTGGGGGTATCCTGAACCGACCTAACGGTAATGTGACTGTAACCAACAACAGTAACATTGTTGCCAACCTAGCCAGAGATGATGGTGGTGGTATCTTTAACCGAGCAGGAGGCACACTAAATTCAATACAGAGTAGTAACGTAACTAACAACGCCGCAGGAGACGATGGCCCAGACATATTTATTGCCGTAGATAATAATGGTAGCACCAACATTTTTGGAGATGACGGGGACGATTACATCCGTGGAGGAGATGGGAATGACGACAATATCGATGGTGGCCCTGGTGATGATTTGTTATTCGGTGGTAGAGGTAACGATACCTTAGAGGGTTCAGACGGAAATGACAGACTTTTCGGTCAGGCTGGTAATGATAATCTTAATGGTTCAGACGGAAATGACCGGCTTGTTGGCGGATCTGGCAATGACACTTTAGATGGTGGAGAAGGCAACGATATTTTAGTCGGTGGACATGGAGAAGATACATTTATCTTCAGAGACAACACTGGTTTCTTTGAGATTGACAGGATTGAAGACTTCTCTGTTCATGACGATGAGATCAGGTTGATGTTTAGCAATTTCTCTACACCTCCACTGAGTAGTGAACAATTTACCCATGGCTCAGAGGCAACGACAGCAGACCACCGAATCATCTATAACCAGGGGACAGGTGCTCTATACTTTGATTCAGACGGTACGGGTATGCAGCCGCAACTAAGGTTCGCAGAACTATCATCTGGTCTGGAGTTAACAAGCGCCAACTTTGTCTAAGTATCTAGGATTATCCTAGACCAATGCAATAGTCATAGACCCCGATCGACTTTAAGCCTAGCCCTGCGTGCTAATACCATCGAGCGCAGGGCTTTGCCCATTAAAAACCGACAATCACCGCCCACATACTAACACCTAAAACTATCGCTCCTAAATGTTGCCAAAGGAGCGATCGCATCGGTTGACGGGCAATTTTTTGGGTTAGTAATACTGATAAAATAATGCCAGCAATCAGGGTTACTCCTTGCAAAAAGGCAATCACAGCAGGGTGCGCAACCAACACAGGCAAACTTTCACCACTAAAACCAAAGGTTGCCATCGCGACAGGTAGAATTCGTCCTCCTTCACTTAAACCTGGTCGTAAGTAATGAGCTAAATTACCTGCTAAAACTAGAGGTAAATAACCATAAGCTAATTCCAGAAAAGGTCGAGGCTTAGGATTGAGAATATTGAGTCGGTGGAAAATTTGCATGGCAGCATAAACAATTAAAGGAATTACTGCCGGAATAATTAAAGCTGCTAGAGAAAAACTGAGGTGAGTGCCAAATTGACTTAAATTTAAATGTAAATCTAACTGAGTTTGCAACTCTGGTAAACGATGCAAAAAGATTCCCCCTAATAACAGTAGGAGTAGTGCTACTTCATAAGAACGAGGTAGATGGGTTGTCCAAAGTTCAATTCCTGGAGGACGCAAATTTACCTCTACTGAACGGTGGGGACAGGCTTTGAGACAAGTCATGCACAACACACAGTCCCGGTTATCTTGCATCTGTGCAGGATGGGAGTAGAGAGGACAGCCATTAGTTTCTAATCCTTCCCCTTTTTGGGGTCCCCCCTTATAACATTGGTAGGTAGTACATTCAGCAGAACAAGTACCTTGCTGTGCTCGCAGTTCGGTCATGGATAATTTGGCAAATAGACCATTCATACCGCCAATGGGACAAAGATAGCGACACCAAAAGCGACGCTCAAAAATGGCGGAAAAAATCATTGCTCCGGCGGTAATAAGGAGTAGTAAACAGGCAGAAAGGTAGGCGGTATTTTCTAAGTCCCAAAGTTCTTCCCAGAGGAAAATTAGCACAAATAAACCAAATAAAAACCAGCCTCCCCACCTTTCAGCCGACTCCCTAGGCCAACGTTTTAGCTGACGGGGCCATAGCCAGAGGGAAAGTTTCTGAGTAACTTCCCCATAAATCATAAAGGGACAAACTGCACACCAGAGACGACCAACAAAGGGAAAACCAACGAGAACTAAAGGCCACCACCAAGCCCAAAATAAGTTTAAAGAAAAATTTTCTTGACGATTCTGCGGTCCAACAAAGCCGACGATGACAACTAGGGCAAAAACTGCCAGAGTGAAGCCATAATTAATTCTGTCTGGCCACCAGTTACTACGTAGAAAGTTCCGTAGTCCGGGATAAGCGTTGAGGAGATTAAAGCGAAATTGTTTTTTCTTAGTCTGGGAGGGCCAAACAATTTCTTCTGTCAGTTCTTTAGCTCCGCTTGATTGGACAATCGCTCTTCCTACCAAGTTTTGCAGTTCTCTAATATTACCAGGAAAATCGTAGGCTTGTAACCGACGCAAGGCTTCTGGTGTCACTTTCGGTTTAGCAAGTCCTTTGCGGCGACAAACTAGACTGACATAGTAGTTCATCTGGTCAGCTAGGTCAGCTTTACGCACCCGCAGGGGTGGGACTTTAATAAAATGACCAACTAGGGAGGGAATTTTGGGCAGTGTTTTTTCGGAAATCAGAATCAGGCGAGCACTGCAATTTGCTACTTTTGCTGGTTTCTCCTCGGAACGACTGACAGGGGTATAGGTGCCATTTTTTAACAGAGTTAATAGCTGTGGTACTAGTTCTTTGGGCAGTTCGTCAGCATTATTGAGAATTAAGGTGCCTTCACCAACAGCTTCAATTAATCCTGGTTTACCACCCGCACGACCAAACAGTTCTGCCCCACTCGCTTGCACTGTGCTGCAATCGATCATAATTACTGGTTTGTGGCGAGAGGCTGAACCAAAATGGATCAAGGCCGCGGTATTATCTTTCTCTAGTCCTGGTTCGCCAAAAATCAGTACTGATTGAGTATCTTGGGCAGCTTTTTTAATTTTCTGTCGCAGTCGCACGGCGTAGCGGCTTCTACCCACAATTCCCCGTTTGGCTTTGGCTACTAAGTAAGGTCGTAAGATAGCCTGATTTTCTTGTTCGTAGTTTAGTTGAACAGAAATTTGCGCTAAGTCTTGAGCAAGTTGGGGTGAGAAGCCTTGGGAAATTTCTGGATATTGGCTAACTAATTGCCGAAATTGCTCCCCCGGAACTACCCACAACTGACACTCACTACGGGCAATTACCGTTCTTTGGGCAGGTTGTCCTAAGATTAGTTCTTGTAGATTAATAATGGCACCTGGTAGCCAACTGACTGCCCAAGCAGAACCAGTTTGGTTAGTGCGATCGCCTTCTAAACGTCCTTGTTGGAGAATATAGAGATTTTCTACTGGGGTGTCTTCAGTAACTAAGCGTTCATCAGGGGGAATTACTCTCTCTTCCACGACTTGTGCGATCGCACCGAGAACCGACTCAGGGAGAATGCTGAGGGCTGTTCGTTCTTTTAGCCAAGTCACCAAGTCCGGAAAGGTCATAATTAAGTACCTGGACAAAAATAAAGTTTATTGGTTTAGGCAGGGTGTGGGGTAAGTTAGCAGGGAACATCCCAGTGGGAGCATCTTGCTCCCTAAATATTAAAGCAAGCGGGCAAGATACCCGCACTACAAATTTACAAAAATGGGATGCTCCCAGCTTTGACACTCCCCCGCTTAACCTAGGGTCTATCCTGATCATTAAGACGATAATAGTTTTAGCTGATCAAGAAGGCTGTCGATGATTAATGTGATCGTTAAACCCAACACCATCGAGTTGCCAGTAGGAGGTGTGGTGAGAGTACCTGGAACCTGGCAAGATTATCAAGCAATACTTGAACATTTAGGCGATCGCACTTCCCCTCGTCTCAAGTACCGTAATGGAGAACTGCTGCTGATGGTTCCTTTACCCGAACATGGTAAGCAACTCGATATTATCGTGGACATGATAAAGGTTTTGTTACGCCATCGGGGGTTGAGGTTCGACTCTGAGTGCATTGCTGATGCATAC
>JBAUJE010000100.1:0-3200 GCA_049683475.1 Coleofasciculaceae cyanobacterium
TTGGTCTTTTTAACTAACCAGTATCAACCTAATCCTGACCTATCCGGTGACATTACTGTTAGTACCAATCTCTCGGCCGGCGGTTCACCGGGAGGAGATGTCTTTATTGACTCACGGGGCAAAATTATTACCCCTGCAAATCCTGATGCTGGTCTTTTTGTCTCAACTCTTGATACTTCCGGTTCTAACGGTGAGCCAGGAGGAGACATCACCCTACTAGCAATCGGTGACATTATCATGCCTCGTTTCTCCAAAATTACTTCCTACGGTTCAGGTGGGGGAAATATTATCCTCAAAAGTGCCTCAGCAATTATTCAAGAAGAGGGCTCTGTCGCAGACTTTGATAGTTACATTGAAAGTGGCGTTGTAGGTGGTTCAGAGCCAGGGGGGGATGTGATCTTAGAAGCACCCTCTATTTTCTTAAGTAATTTTGTGCAAAACAGTACCTATGGCGGAGATGGCCCGGGGGGAGATTTAATAATTACGGCTGATTCTTTTACCGTAGATTCAGAGGGAGCTTTAGTCAGTACTTATGCCGTAAGCGGCGACGCTGGTAATACAACTATCGTCGCTAATTCGATCTCTCTCAATGATGCTGTCCTGGGTAGTTTAAGCGAAAGTTCTGCTGGGGGAGACGCAGGGGATGTCTTGATTACCACTAATAGCTTTGTTGGCACCAATGGTGGTCAGGTAATTTCCTCAACTGGGGGTTCTGCCGATGGTGATGATAGGGCAAATGCTGGCAACGTAACCGTTACAGCCGATATGATTACCTTGATTGGTACGAAGAGTGGCTCTGATATTTTCAGTGGTTTTAGTAGCGATGTCAGACCTAATGCAGAAGGCGAGGGTGGTAATGTCACTGTCAATACTCGTACCCTGTCCATACAAGATGGGGGTGAAATTAGAACCAGCACTTCAGGGATGGGTAATGCTGGTGAAATCGATGTTACTGCTGAAGAGTCTATTGTGATGGATGGCTCAAAGCTATCTCCCCTTGATAATGAAACAGTCCTTCCTAGTGGCATTCTCAGCGAAGTTAGACCAAATGCTCAAGGTGATGGTGGTGTCATTACAGTTAAGACAGGTCAACTCTCCGTAACTAATGGTGCTTTTCTGAGTGCTACCACAAGGGGTACAGGGGATGCAGGAGATATTTTCATTGAAGCTACCGAATCTGCTTCCTTTGATGGTAATCCTGGGGAACCTCTTTTTCCTAGTGGTGCATTTGTGAGGGTTAGAGACGAAGCAATAGGTGATGGTGGTACTCTAAAAATTACCACCCCTTCTCTATCTCTCACTAATGGAGCACAGCTCCTAGCCCAACTGAATACTGGTGCTCAGGGTAATACAGGCACAATTATGATTAATGCCAGTGACTCAGTTCTTCTCTCAGGAGTAGATACAGGTTTATTCTCCAATACAGAACCAGGGACGACAGGGGACGGTGGCAATATCATGATTGCTAATCCAGAACTGGTAGAAATTAAAGATGGTGCTGCTATTTCTGTTGATAGCCAAGGTAGTGGTAGAGGTGGCAGTGTTCAGATCATGGCAGATAAGTTAATCCTGGATAATCAAGGTGCGATTTCAGCAGAAACAGCCAGCACGGATGGTGGTAACATTAGCCTTAATTTGTCAGATTTTTTACTCTTGCGCCGAAACAGCCGCATTTCCACAACCGCCGGGACTGCTGGTGATGGTGGTGATGGCGGCAATATTAGGGTAAATACAGATTTTATTGTGGCCGTTGACGAAGAAAATAGTGATATTACCGCCAATGCTTTTCTAGGTGATGGTGGCAATATTAACATTCAAGCTACAGGCATTTTCGGCATTGAATTTCGCGAACAACTCACCTCTTTAAGTGATATCACTGCTAGTTCTGAGTTGGGTATTTCTGGTAATGTCTCGATTAATGACCCAGAAGTCGATCCTGAATCAGGATTAGTAGAATTACCCGCCGATTTGAGCGATTCTAGCAACCAGGTAGTTACAGCTTGCGCAGCAGCAGAAGGCAACTCTTTTAGCATTACAGGAAGAGGAGGTTTGCCAACTGACCCCACAGCAACTATTCGTGGTCAAACTCTCTTGTCCGACTTGCGAGATTTTGCAACAACAGAAGGGGAAAATCTGGCAGAAAACCCTTTAGCTAATTCTCCATCACCAAAACCAGATAGACAAGCTGTAATCGTAGAAGCAACCAGCTGGAGAATTAATGGACAGGGAAAAATAGAATTAGTTGCAGCTTTACCAAAAGAAAGTTTACCCCAAAGACCAATTAGTTGTAGTAAGAGTTAAGAATAAGGAGAATAAGCCAGAGAAAATATAGTTAAGTAATTATATGAAAAGCAGACCTGGGAAAAGCCACTATCATTCTGACAATAGAAAACCAAAACGGAAGAATTTTCTAATTTGGCAATTACTACTGCCATCAAGAATTAACAGTAAATTTTTATTACTGTTTCCTATTTACTTACTCGTAACCTTATTAACTGTTACCCAAGTAACTCCTGCTCTTACCCGTCAGCCTATCTTACCAGAAACAACTCAGATAGTTCAACAGCTTGCCAATCCTGCCGAACTACTGCAGCAGGGAAAAAAATATTATCAAGCCGGACAATTAACTCAAGCAGTCAATTCCTGGGAGCAAGCGCTGAATGCCTATCAAGCTCAAGAAACAATTATCGGTCAAATTCAGACACAAAATTACTTAGCTTTAGCCTATAAAGATTTAGGTCAAATAGAACCAGCTCAAGCAGCCATTACCAACAGCCTTAACTTACTAACAAGCTTACCGGAATTTGATGGCAAGAGTAGCTTACTCTCAGCTCAAGCATTGAATACTCAAGGAACTCTCCAGCTACTACAAGGGCAAACGGAAACCGCCCTAGAAACCTGGAAACAAGCGGCTAAAACCTATGAACAGGCAGGAGACAGCTCTGGTAAACTAATTAGTAATATTAACCATGCTCAAGCCTTGCAAACTTTGGGACAGTATCGACAAGCTAAATCCCAATTAGAGAAATTAGTAGCTCCACTACAAGCAGAACCCGATACCTTACTCAAAGCTCAAGGGTTAAGAAGTTTAGGTGTTGCACTACAAACTGTCGGAGACTTAATCCAATCTAAAGAAATTTTAGAGCAGAGCTGGAATATTAGTAAAAAATTAAAATCTCCAGCTGATATCAGTGCTGCTT
>JBAUJE010000101.1:0-21625 GCA_049683475.1 Coleofasciculaceae cyanobacterium
CAAGGTAAGCATGTAGAACTTTTCTTGCTAGATGAGCGTTCTTTTAGAGGGCCTAATACTCAAAACAGCGAGCCAACCTTAGAAATGTTGGGACAGGATCAGTTAGCATGGCTTAAACAGAGTCTCAAGGACTCTTCTGCTACTTGGAAAGTAGTTGCGACCCATGATCCTCTTTCTATTGTGACTGGTGGTGAGACTGACCGGGATGCTTGGGCTCAAAGTGATAGCCAAGTGCTGGGTCGCGAGACACAGCTAAGTGAGCTACTCTCTTTCATTAAAGCTGAGGACATCAAGAATGTGGTTTATATTACTGCTGATGTTCATTTCCCTGCTGCTATCTCTTACGATCCTAGTCGAGCAGTTTTTCAAGACTTTAATCCTTTCTGGGAATTTGTAATTGGACCTATTAACGCGGGAGCATTTGGCCCTGCTGGTGATTTACCTCTCGACCCTAGTTTTGGCCCTCAATACGAATTCAATAATTTTCCAGTTGAACCAAATTTACCACCACCTAATAATCAGTACTTTGGTTCGATGGAAATAGATGGTCAGACTGCTCAGTTAACGGCACGTATTCATGATATTACTGGGGAAGTAGTGTATAGGAAGGTACTTAACCCGGAAGTTTAAATTTCAATGTTAATGGAAAATAGTAAGTAGAGAATTGAAGTATCGATTTGCTATTTTCCATTTTGTTTCTCCTGGGTTTGTAATTCGTGTAGGTCATCATCCAACTGATCTAAGCTCTCCTCCCAGAATTGGCGATATTGTTAGAGCCAGTCCTCTAAGTCTTTGAGTGGCTCAGCGTTGAGCTGGCAAGGTCGCCATTGAGCTTCACGACTTCGCGTAATTTAGTCCAGCACCCTCCAAGGCCTTGAGGTGTTTGGAGATGGCAGGAAGGCTCATCTCAAAGGGTTTGGCTAACTCAGTGACCGATTATTTACCCTTGGCAAGGTGAGCCAGGATCTCTTGCCGCGTGGGATCTGCAAGAGCGGCAGAGGTGACACTCAGTTGATTGGAAGACACCATTTAACCATATTGAACCATGCAGTTAATTAACTATTAGGCTAAGTGTACTACTCAAGAATGTCAAGTGCCTATTAGGTAAGTTGTTTAGACTAGTACAGTGTAGTAGGATATGTCTTGAAAAATAAAGTTAGTCCCATCCTTGACTCGCATCGTTACCTGACATTTTTATAAAAATCTACTTTTAAAAATTGACAATGTCAGATTATAAAGCTACCTTGATAGTAGAAATAAACTCCGACAGCCGAGGCGACACTATGCCCGATGGAGATATTGTCCACAACAGACTCAGAAGGCTCTATCAGAAGCCCTACAAGTGGCTTTGTGAGGGAAAAGCAACCAGCGATGAATGCGCTCGTGTTGTGCTAGAGAAGCTTAAGCAAGACATTAAGGATAAAGGCAATCTTCCTATCGTACTGACTCAAAGTATGGCGGATAGGCTTATCCAAGCTATCAGTACTAGCGATGAACTTGGGTCAGGGGACTGGGCAACTTTGAGTATGGAGTTTGATATGTTAGCACAGCAATCTGATGGACGACCAGATCTCAAAGAGCTGACCCTTAGTGCTGGCAGGAGTGTTCTTCACGATCTCAGGTATGGACAAGAAGTAGATCTTGGTAATGCTTCAGTTATTATTCTGGAGCGGTACATGAATGAAGTATATGAATCAGAGTTTAAAGAGCGCGTTCCACTAACTTCCGAGCATTATGCTGGCGTTGCTCAATCAACTCTTTCCGAGCGCATTAAGGAAATAGAACCAAATATAAAAGTTGGTATCAGTAAATTTGCTAAGGATGCGATTAATAAACAAAGTGTAGTTAAATTGTCTCTGCCTAGACGTTCTTCACGGAAGGCAATAGATCTAGACGAAGATCTCTTAGCAGGCTCAGTATTATGAAAAGATACAACACATATGATAGCGATTACACTTTAATTTTTAGTTCCATTTCCAACAGAAATGGAAATGTTCGATTTATTAATCATTCCAGAGGTGTGGAAAGCAGAATAGGACTTGTTGTCGATGACAGCAAGTTTGTATGCAGGGTGCAACCAGAATTTCCATCTATCATTGCTGACCTAATTGACCTTGCTGTTGCCATTCATGCGACTGATCGCCTCACTATCCAACATCTGCGAAAAGAACAAACTCGACTTTGTGTAGTTCTTCCGGTACGTCATCCAGAGTTACTGAGTGCTTCTGTTTTTCAAAACAAACTTTCTAGTTTGCTTGAATGGGCGACTGGAAGTAGATGGTTGTTTGATTTTCGTAAGAGGCTTGATTCAGGACGTATTATTGAGCAGCCTCTTCTCTTATCAACTGCTCCTTATGTAGGTGAGGTAACATTATGGAGTGGGGGACTTGATGCTCTTGCTGGTCTTTATACTCGTCTTAAAACAAGTCATGGATTATCGTTCATGCTG
This sequence comes from Coleofasciculaceae cyanobacterium, assembly GCA_049683475.1. Classification (GTDB taxonomy): domain Bacteria; phylum Cyanobacteriota; class Cyanobacteriia; order Cyanobacteriales; family Coleofasciculaceae; genus JBAUJE01. The sequence goes on from JBAUJE010000101.1 coordinate 2,450, forward strand.
TTTGGAACTGGCAGTAATGATAACGTCTATGCTCGTCAGGAACAGGTATTTAAAGCACTGAAACCTTCCTTTCCAAATCGTTTACATCTTTGCCGAGTTCCAATCCGCTTTTCTGAGAGTAACCTGCATCGAAAGAATAAGATTTCCCGTGCGCGAGGCGTTGTCTTTACATTATTAGGTGCGGCTTGTGCGTACTTAATGGGGCTGCGAGTTCTACATTTGTATGAAAACGGTATTGGTGCAATCAATCTCCCATACCGTAAGTCTTCTGTAGGACTTGATCACACCAGATCGGTTCATCCATTAACCTTGCTAAAGGTAAGTGATGCTATTTCAGAGCTTTTAGGAGAGGAATTCAAAGTGCAAAATCCCTTTCTCTTCTGGACTAAAGCTGAAATGTGCAAGGCGTTAGCAGAATACGGAAGAACCGACCTACCACCATTAACTAAGTCCTGCGACAGCCCACATCGTAAACAACCCATTCAGTGCGGGTACTGCTCATCTTGTATTTTGAGGAAACAGGCGCTTGCAGCCTTAACAATAGAAGACAAAACTCGTTACATAGTGCCTCATGGTAGGAAGCCAGTAGAAGACACAAGTTTGTATCTGAAACATATGCTGATGCAAATTTCTACCCTCCGAGACTTATTAAATGCCTCACCAAAGCCTAATCTTCAATGGAAATCTCTAACCCGAAGGTTTCCAGAACTAGACAACATCGTAGATCGGCTCACCGTCGCAGAAAATCTACTATCTACTGATATACAGAAACATTTAATTCGGCTTTATCAAACTTATGTTGCTGAGTGGGATGCTGTAGAACCTCGCATTTCGGTAGAGTTCTCGAATCAAATAAGCAATCAGCAAACATCAAATAATTGCTTGGTTGCTGTTCAGTAAGGTTGAAAGGTAAATGCTATGGCTACCAACATTCTGGACAATATTGATCTACGCAAGCTAGGAGGACTTCTACAACAGGCGCGTAAGAAGTGCGATATGACTCAGGCTGATGCGGCTAAAGTCATTGGTGCTGCACGTACTACTATTGTTGCCATTGAGAAAGGAGAACGTCGCCTCAAGCCGAACGAGTTGATTAAACTTGCTCGTGCTTATGGACGAGCAGTTAGTGACTTTGTTCGTCAAGGCCCTGTTATTGAACCTTTCGCGGTTCAATTTCGAGCTGCTTATCAGCGTAGTGAACTAGAAGTTGCGCAAATCACCCCGGTTATTGGGCGCTTAGAGGAGTTATGTCGAAATTATCTAGAGCTTGAGAAGATTATGGATGCTCCTCTTGCTCGTAACTATCCTCAAGAATATGAGGTAACAAATATGCCGATAGAGGCTGCTGCGGAAAGTATTGCGATCGCAGAACGACAGAGGCTTGGACTTGGAGATGGCCCCATTCCTTTACTGAGAGACGTTTTAGAACAAAGTGTAGGACTTCGTATCTTTTACATAGCAATGCCCTCCAAATATTCAGGGGTCTATGGTTATGATGAACAACTCGGTGGATGTATAGCTATTAATGCTAATCATCCGGAGGAACGGCGGCGTTGGTCATTAGCTCACGAATATCTTCACTTTCTTGCCCATCGACGGAAACCAGTTATTGATTACGAGGAACAGTACCAAAGGAAGCCAGAAAGCGAACGACTAGCTGACACTTTTCCAGGCTACTTTCTGATGCCAACTAGTGGACTGCTGAAGCGATTCAATGATATGTATCAGGCGCATGGAAAATTTACTCCGACTAATTTATTTACACTTGCCCATTACTACGGTGTATCCATCGCAGCTCTTATTAGTCGGTTAGAAGCCATGAAACTTTTACCATCTGGAACTGGAGATCGATTACGAGATCGAGGATTGAAAGTAAGAAAGGTACAGCAGGAATTAGTCTTAGAAGACATTCCGCAGCGCACTGATATAGTACCCATTCACTATCAACACCTTGTGATCGAAGCTTTAGATCAGGGACTCATCACTGAAGGGCGTTTTGCAGATTTCCTTGGTGTTGATCGCTTAGAAGCTCGGCGTATGAAAGAAGCACTACGTGAGAATTATTCAAGCGGCATGATAGAGGAATCTGCTTATCTAGATTTGCATCAGGCGTAGGGATTTGGAACACTATTTATGCAAATCAGACACTCCCACCTAGTTCTCGATGCTTGCTGCGTTCTCAACTTCTGCGCTTCGGGGCATTTTATCGAAATTTTGAAGTCTATTCCTGCTCAAGTTGTAGTTACTGAAGTTGTAAAAGAGAAAGAACTAATAACACTTCAACGCCTCAAAGATGAGGATAATGAAGGTTCAATTCAGTTTGAAACAGCCATTAAACAGGGTCTACTTTTAGTCGTAGATTTTGAGTCAGAATTAGAGGAAGAAGCCTTTGTAAACTATGCTTTTGAACTGGGAGATGATGGTGAGTCTGCAACCTGTGCTATTGCAACTCACCGAGGATGGGCAATTGCTACTGATGACAGAAGAGCAATTTCATTTTTTCAAAAAGAAATACCACATTTACAGGTTTTATCAACTCTAGAAATAATTCAGAATTGCGCAGAAGAGGCAAATCTTGCTTCGCATGAATTACAAACAGCACTCAGTGCTATACGAACCAAAGGACGATACATACCACATAGAAATCATCCTTTGCTCAGTTGGTGGGAAAATTTGATGCAGTGAAGACAATCTCTTCTGGTCTGCCTACAATAGTTTACAGACCTATTTGCAAGTCATTTATTACCCTTCACTTATGATTTTTCCTCCCTGGTAAGCTTCTAAAACCAAATTCAACCCACGATTCGCCTTACAACTAAGGCGGAGAGTTTGTTCGTGGATTCCCCCTCCCATCGCCAACGCCATGAAGATATTGCGCTGGTATTCAAATTTTGATGACGGGAGAATTTCACAATGTCATTGGATGGTAAAAAGACCAAGACTTTAATTGTCTTAACGATTATTTTCCTGGTTATTGAATTATTGGATGAGCTTGTCGATGGAGTGCGGGGTGCAGCCTATCCATTGATGCGTAATGATTTGCATCTTTCTTATCTGCAAGTCGGACTGTTGCTGACAGTACCCAATACAATCAGCAGTCTGATAGAACCCATTCTGGGGATTTTAGGAGATTTGGGTCAGCGACGGCGATTGATTTTGGGAGGAGGCGTTGCTTTTGCGATCGCATTACTACTCATTTCCCTCAGTCATGACTTTTTCTGGTTATTAGCCGCGTTTGTACTGTTTTATCCAGCCTCTGGCTCCTTTGTCAGTCTTTCCCAGGCGACGCTGATGGACATTGAACCAACACGCCACGAGCAAAACATGGCACGTTGGACTTTAGCCGGTTCTATTGGCAATGTCCTTGGACCTTTAGCTTTAGCGAGTGCGATCGCCTTAAATCAAAGTTGGCGGAGTGTGTTTCTAATATTGGCAGTACTAACAGTATTACTGGTAGGAGTGTTGTGGAAATATCCGATTGTAACTTCAACGCCATCCTCTAAAGTTGATGAACCCATATACAGTTTTAACGATGGTATTAGTCATGCCATCCAGGCATTAAAACAACCTAAAGTATTACGTTGGTTAACTTTGTTGCAGTTTTCCGATTTAATGTTGGATGTTTTGAGTGGTTTTTTAGCACTGTATTTTGTTGATGTCGTCGGTGCAAATAGTACACAAGCAAGCTTTGCTTTTACGGTCTGGCTAGGGTTTGGCTTACTAGGAGATTTTCTTCTCATTCCTTTACTAGAACGAATACGGGGATTAGATTATTTGAGGTTTAGCGCGATGATTGTTTTGTGTCTTTATCCGGCTTTTTTGGTTATATCTAATCTCAATATCAAGTTGATAATTCTCGGCTTTCTGGGTTTCCTCAATTCAGGTTGGTACTCAATTCTTCAGGGGCGATTGTACACAGCAATGCCAGGACAAAGCGGTACAGTTATGGCGCTAAACAACCTAGCAGGTTTCGTGGGTGGTTTAGCCCCTTTTATACTGGGTTGGATTGCTCAACAGTATGGCTTGCAACCTACGATGTGGATGTTACTCGCAGCACCCATCGCCTTACTCATCGGGCTTTTTAAGATTCAAGTTTGAATTATTTGTTTAACTCTCTGCAAAAGTGGGATGTGAAGCCCTACACCCACTCCAAAGGGACTTGACCAAAATAAATGAAATTGGTACGAGGAAGTGTTGATATGTCATAACTGAAGCAGGAAGTATTGACCGCACACAGCGAATTGTGATGAGGCTAGATTTAGAAAGATTTTTTGAAGCTTGTAACCCCAGCACAACCATAGACATGGGCAATGCTGAGGCTCGAAAGTACTATATTGATTTTGCGACTGTGCGAGGTGGCAAAGTTATTGAGGCGCTGAAGCGAACTATCAGCCGTCTCTCGCCTAATAAGCCTACCTGTCAGCTATTTACAGGACATATTGGCTGCGGTAAGTCTACTGAGTTGTTGCGTCTCAAAGTTGAGTTAGAGGAAGATGGGTTTCATGTTGTCTACTTTCAAGCGACTGAAGACTTGGATGTGGCAGATGTCGATCTGACTGATATTTTACTGGCGATCGCACATCAGGTTAGTGAAAGCTTAGAGCAGAGTAAGGTAAAGCTGCAACCAAAGGGTTTCCAAGCCTTCTTGAAAAGAACCGGAGAGTTTTTGCAGACTCCCATCGAACTGAGTGCAGAAGCAGAGGTAGCAGGTGTTGGCATTAAGGGTAGTACGGAAAAGGGAGTAGAATTTTCCTTACCTGTAGGCATTGGTAAGATTACGGCGAAAGCGAAAAATAGTCCACAGACACGTTCTAGGCTTAGGCAGTATCTGGAACCGCAAACTACTCAAATTCTTAAGTTTATCAATGAAGAAATCCTTAAGGTTGCCACGGAGCAGTTAAAGCAGCACGGTCAAAAAGGGTTGGTGGTAATTGTCGATAACCTGGATCGCATCGAAAATAAAAAGGGTTCATCGACGAGCAAATTACTGCCAGAATATCTCTTTGTTGACCGGGGGGAACAGCTCAGCCAATTGAAGTGCCATGTGGTTTACACTGTGCCACTGTCGTTAATTTTCTCCAATGAGCGGGAAGCACTGAAGAATCGCCTAGGACGTGGTGAAAGTCCGATGGTGTTGCCGATGGTGCCTGTACAATTGCGAGATGGTAGTGAGTGTGCTGAAGGAATAACTCTGCTGCGACAGATGGCATTAGCGAGAGCTTTCCCGGATGCTAAGCAAGAGGAACGCATCAGTGGGGTGGAGGAGATTTTTGACAGTCTAGAAACCTTAGACCGATTGTGTCGTGTTAGCGGCGGTCATGTACGGAACTTTCTGGGGATGCTTTACGGCTGTCTTCGGGAAGCAGACCCACCTATTTCTCGGTCTGTCTTGGAAAGAGCAATTCGCAAAGAACGGGATGGCTTACTGTTGGCAATTGATGGTCAGGAGTGGGAGTTGCTATTTCAGGTGGTGAAAGAGCAACAAGTTAAAGGGGATACAGAGTACCAAACTTTATTGCGAAGTTTGTTTGTCTTTGAATACCTTGATGAGGAAGGGAGTTGGTTTTGTTTAAATCCCCTTTTGTTTGAAACGGATAAATATAAGGTGTGGAGAGGGAACAGGGAACAGGGAACAGGGAATGGGGAATAGAGAAAAACACTACTAGAAAAATACTTCTGCAAGAGTTCTAATGATAGGAATTTCCCCTACACCTAACACCTAACACCCCAATTTCAATAGGTGCAAATATGACTAATTCAGACAAATCAGAAAATATTGCCTCTGAAAATGATCGCTCACTGAAAACCTTAGTGCGATCGCTGACTCGATTTCGGGGGCGATTTTCCTTGATTGTGGTGCGATGCAATTATGCTAGTTTGCGCGATCGCATTTTGCAAGAGGTGCGTGAGCGATGCGATGTTCAGATTCGAGAGTTAACTCTTATGCGGTCTGATAAGAGGCTTTATTCTAAAATCGTCGAGGAGTTTGGGGATAAGCCAACTGATGCTGTGATGGTTTTGGGTTTAGAGTCGGTGGTGGCTCTCGATGACTTGCTGGCAGCTACTAATCAGGTGCGAGATAAATTTCGCAGTTTTCCTTTCCCGGTAGTGTTGTGGGTGACGGATGGGGTTTATCGGAAGTTGGTGCGGGTGATACCGGATTTTAAGAGTTGGGCTGGGCCGCCGCTTCAATTTACGCTGCCTGATGAGGAGTTGCAGGGTTTACTACGTCAACAGGCAGAGCAGGCTTTTGCTGATGAGTCCAGTTTTACGGTGGAGGGTGATGAACTTGAGGCTATTGAGCAGGATTTACAAAGTCAGGGAGAAGAATTAGACCCGGAATTGGAGGCTTGTTTAGCTTTTTTGTGGGGTTTGATTGATGAGAAACGTCATCAGCTTGATACCGCTTTAGAAAATTATTTGCAAAGCTTGGCTTTTTGGCAGCAAAATAATCGTTTATATGAACAGGGTTTAGTTTCGCTACGTATTGGTTTAACTTTCTACCACAAGGGTACAGAAAGTTGGCAGGAAAGTAAGAATTATTTACAACAATCTCTTGATAAGTTTGAGGCGGCGCAACGTACAGATTTAGTCGCCAAATATATTAGTCAACTTGGTAAGGTGCTGCGAGGTTTACAAGATTGGGAATCTTTGGAAAGCCTTGCTCAAAAAGCTTTGAGATTGCATCAAAATCCTGGTTTACCAGGCCAGTTAGCTGAAGATTATGGGTTTTTAGCGGAAGTTGCTCTTAATAAAAATTGCTGGGATGAAGCGAATCAATGGGCAAAACAAGCTCTGGAAATTTTAGGGAATAGCCCGGATATTCAGTTTCAAAATTGTGGTTTATATCATTTAATTTTAGCTAAGTCAGAGCAAGAGTTAGGTGAAATTGCCGATGCTATTAGTAATTTAGAGAAAGCTAGAGAGAAAAGTCAGCCTCAAGATAATCCAACTCTTTATATTGAGATACTAGCGAAGTTGCGATCGCTTTATTTTGAGCAAGGTCAGTATCGAGAGGCGTTTCACCTTAAGTTAGAGCAACGGGAAGTTGAGAGCCAGTATGGGTTACGGGCTTTCATTGGGGCAGGGCGTTTGCAGCCAGCTAGACAGGTGAGGGATTTAGCGGAAGCAACTGCTGAAGAACAAGCAGAGATAGCTGAGGATATTGTAGCTGCTTCTGGGCGGCAGCAGGATGTGGAGCGCCTGATTGAACGCATTAAGCGGCGGGAACATAAACTAACGGTGATTTATGGTCAGTCGGGGGTAGGCAAAAGTTCCATTGTGCAGGCGGGGTTAGTTCCAGCCCTTGAATTAGATTACTTTGAAGGGCGTGATGCTTTGCCCATCTTGATGCAAGTTTATAACAATTGGCTGAGAAGATTGGGTGAGGGTTTGGGAGACGACAACGTAGAGACGTTGCATGCAACGTCTCTACTGGAACAATTGCGACAAAGTGAACAGCGCAATCTGTTGACGGTGCTGATTTTTGACCAGTTTGAGGAATTTTTCTTTATTTACAAAGACCAAGCCAGCAGACGACCTTTTTATGAGTTTTTGGGTCAGTGTTTGGAGATTCCTTATGTGAAGGTTATTCTGTCGCTACGGGAAGATTATCTTCATTATTTGTTGGAGTGCGCTCGAACAACGGAGCTGAAAATTATTGATGGGGATATTCTCAAGAAAAGTGTCCTCTACCACTTGGGTAATTTTTTACCAGCAGATGCTAAATCTGTTATCCGGAACTTAACGGAACGCTCTAAATTTTATTTAGAGCCTGACTTGGTAGATGAATTAGTTAAGGATTTGGCGGGAGATGTGGGAGAGGTACGTCCCATTGAGTTACAGATTGTCGGGGCGCAGTTACAAACAGAGCAAATTACGACGCTCAAGCAATATCAGGAGCGTGGTTCTAAGGAAGAACTAGTTGAGGGATTTTTAGAAGAAGTTGTCAAGGATTGTGGTTCTGAAAATGAGAAGATTGCCAAGTTAGTTTTGTATTTGTTAACGGATGAAAACAATACTCGTCCGCTGAAAACTCGTGCTGATTTGGAATTGGAGTTAGATGTCACAGAGGAAAGATTAGACCTGGTTTTAGAGGTTTTAGTGAAATCAGGGTTAGTACTGAATGTTCCAGCATTTCCTGTTGAGCGTTATCAACTGGTGCATGATTATCTTGTCTCTCTCGTTCGCCAACAGGGAGGTGGCGAATTACTTGCTAAGTTCAAAGAATCGGAAGAGAAACGAAAGCTCACAGAGAAAGAACTCAATCGGGTTCTGAAACGGCAACTGCTACAAACTCGTCTAGCTGTCGTGGCGATAGCAATACTAGCAATCATATTTGGCTCACAAGAAGCAATAAAATCTACCAATACCCAGATAAAACTTCTGAATGATTCTTCAGCAACCAGCTTTACCGCCAATTGGGAGCTTGACGCTTTAATTCAAAGTTTGAAGGCAAGCAAATTACTTAATACCTGGCGCGGCTTTTGGATTCCATCTGATACCAAGATTGAAACTGTATATAGGCTAGCGCAGGCGGTTTATGGAGTCAGAGAGCGCAACCGCTTGGAAGGGCATGAGAATGATGTCCATAGCGTGAGTTTTAGTCCGGATGGCAGGATGCTAGCTTCGGCAAGCGCTGATAATACCATCAAACTTTGGAGCCTCAATGGCGAGGAGATCAACACTCTCGATTCACACAATGATTATGTCTGGGATGTAAATTTTAGTCCAGATGGTAAGATGCTAGCCTCGGCAAGTGCTGACAATACCATTAAACTCTGGAGCCTTGATGGTAAGGAACTTCAAACCTTTGAGGGGCATAGTGATGTTGTCTATAGTGTGAGCTTCAGCCCCGATGGTAAGATGCTAGCCTCTGCCAGTGATGATCAAACTATCAAACTCTGGAGTATAGATGGCGAAGAGCTTCAAACCTTTCAGGGTCATGAAGAACCAGTTCACAAAGCAGTTTTCAGCCCCGATGGTAAGATACTAGCCTCTGCCAGTGATGATCAAACTGTCAAACTCTGGAACCTTGATGGCAAGGAACTTAAAACTATCAGAGGTCATAATAACTGGGTTTTAAATGTGACTTTCAGTCCGGATGGACAGAAAATTGCTTCAGTTGGTAGGAGCTCTATTATCAAACTCCAGAATCTGGAAGGGAAGCACATCAAAACTATTTCAGGGCACAGTAATTACGTCTGGGGTATAGATTTCAGTCCTGGTGGTCAAATCCTAGCCTCATCTAGTCTAGACGGAACCGTCAAACTCTGGAATCTCCAAGGCGAAATACTTGGCACCTTACATGGAGACAAAGGTTTGGTCAGGAGTGTCAGTTTCAGTCCGGATGGTCAAATCCTAGCCTCTGCAAGTAGTGACCACACTGTCAAACTCTGGAGTATAGACAGACCATTCAAAATTCTTGAGGGGCATAATCAAAGAGTTAGAGGAATGAGTTTCAGTCCAGATGGTAAGCTGATTGCCTCTGCAAGTTGGGACTCAACTATCAAAATCTGGCGTCGCGATGGCACTTTATTGACAACCATTAATGGTCATAGCAATCAGGTTAGCGATGTGAGTTTTAGCCCAGATAGTAAGCTAATTGCCTCTGCCAGCAAAGATAAAACTATCAAACTTTGGAGCATTGATGGCAGGTTACTGAAAACCCTTGAAGGACATGGCGACGGGGTTGCAGGTGTAAGTTTTAGTCCCGATGGCAAGCTGATTGCTTCTGCTGGTCAGCATAACACAGTCAGACTATGGAAGAGTGATGATGGTACTTTGCTCAGAACCTTCCAAGGGCATACAGATATAGTCTTAAGAGTGAGTTTCAGCCCCGATGGCAAGTTAATTGCCTCTGCTAGCGAGGATGATACGGCAAAAGTTTGGAAGCTTGACGGTACCCTCTTCAAAACCTTGGCTGGACACAACCATGACGTCCAAAGAGTAAGTTTCAGCCCCGATGGCAAGCTTATTGCCACTGCCAGTCCAGACAAAACTGTCAAACTCTGGACTATTAAAGGCAAACTACTCAAAACTTTAAAAGGTCATAGCGGGAGTGTCTATAGCGTGAGTTTCAGCCCCAACGGTAAGCTGATTGCCTCAACTGGACGTGACAGAACAGTGAAACTCTGGAGCCGGGACGGCACTTTGTTGAGTACCTTTAGGAAAGATGATGATTATTTCTGGGAAGTGAATTTCAGTCCTGATAGCAAAACTATAGCCGCAGCTAGTGAAGGCTCAAAAGTGATTTTGTGGGATTTAGATCCAGATGAACTCATAGAGCGTGGTTGCGATTGGGCGCGGGATTATCTGAAGAACAACCCAAATGTTGAAGAAAGCGACATAACCCTTTGCGACAACATCGGTACTCAACAATAGGCTTATTAAAAAGCTATGCATTACCCACATCTGATGAAATCCTGTAGGGGTTAAGCATTTGCGCCTGATTCCCTAACTCATACCCTGAGATGTCTACGCAAATGCTTAACCCTCAACCTCTCATAGGGTGCAATTGAGTAGAAGGGCATTAGCGTAGCGGTAGCGACGTAAGGAGCGTCAGCATTCGGATAAAGGAATTTGGGTTGAGTGACAAAAGCAATCCCCCAAATGCTTTACCCCTACAATCCCCCTATTTAAACTCTATACCAACTAAGTTGGTATAAACTGATTTTACTGCTACAATCCTCGCAACGGTTTTGAGCCTTACCCATGAAGAGGAAACATTTTCTTACCCTCCTTACCTGTCTACCTGTCGGATTCTTAGTAGCAACTGGCTGTAGTCAAACCCCAACCACCACACCCTCTGGCACTTCAACCGCACCCGCAGAAACAATCGAACTTACCGTCTCAGCAGCAGCCAGCATGCAGGATGCGATGAAAGCAATTAAGCCAGTTTACCAAGAGGAAAATCCCCAAGTCCGTATCACTTATAACTTTGGTTCCTCCGGTTCTTTGAAACAGCAGATTGAACAAGGAGCACCGGCAGATGTTTTTCTCTCTGCTTCCCCTAAATGGATAGATGCTTTAGATAAAGAAAACCTCTTACTTGAAGGTACACGCCAAGACTTATTGAAAAACACAATGGTCTTAATTATCCCTGCTAACTCAGAGCAAAGTATCTCTAATTTCCCAGAATTGAGTGATAGTAAAGTCCAAAAAGTTGCCCTAGGCGACCCAGAAAGTGTGCCAGCAGGACAGTATGCCAAGGAAGTGCTGACTTCTCTCAATTTATATCAATCACTCGCATCTAAATATGTTTTTGGTAAGGATGTCCGCCAAGTTCTTTCTTATGTAGAAACGGGTAACGTAGATGCCGGTTTAGTCTACGGTACAGATGCCAAAATCTCCGGAGATAAAGTTAAGATTGCTAGCGTTGCACCAGAGAATACTCACAAAGCCATTATTTATCCCGTTGCTGTAATCAAAGATACAAAACACCCTGAAGCTGCCCAAGAATTTATTAAATTTATGTCGAGCGACCAAGCCAAAGAAGTGTTCGAGCAATATGGTTTTAGCATGGCAGAGTAAACCAACTATTACTTGGACAATTAGCAAACAAAATTTAATTATTTATCTTCTGCATAACTGTTCTACTAGAGCATTCTTTTTTTCTGTTTGATATTAAATTAAATCTGAAGTTCCCTACACCTTACACCCTGCCTCAACCAATAACCTTTATTATTGTCCAGGTACTTAGTATGGAATTGGATTTATCCCCTCTCTGGATTTCGCTAAAAACTGCTGCTATCGCCACTATCTTCGTCTTCTTCTTCGGAATTGCCGCAGCACGATGGATGCTAAGTTATCAAGGTAAATCCAGAGGAATCATTGACGGTATTTTTACCCTTCCTTTGGTTCTACCCCCAACAGTTGCTGGCTTTTTACTACTGCTATTACTTGGTAGAAATGGCCCCATTGGCAAGTTATTAATGCAATGGGATATTAACCTAATTTTTACATGGTCAGCAACAGTAATTGCTGCTACTGTGGTGGCTTTTCCTTTAATGTATAAAACGGTGCTAAGTGCCTTTGAACAAGTTGAGACTAATTTACTTAATTGTGCGCGTACTCTTGGTGCTTCTGAATGGCGCATCTTTTGGCAAATACTCTTACCTTTAGCTTGGTCAGGAGTTGTTTCTGGTACAATTCTTGCTTTTGCCAGAGCCTTAGGTGAGTTTGGTGCCACTTTAATGATAGCTGGTAGTATTCCTGGTAAAACCCAAACTATCCCCATTGCCATTTTCTTTGCCGCAGAAGCTGGCAAGATGGGTGAAGCTTTGAATTGGGTGTTGCTGATGATTGCTATTTCCTTGGGGGTAATTGCTGCTATTAATCATTGGTCTGATTCGCAAAATACTAAAAAAAATTGTGGCACTCCGGCAAACACTTTCACAAAAAAACTTTTGAACTTCTCTATCCTGGGTCAATTTCAGGATATAGGGCTCACTGGTAAGAATATTTACCACCAAACTAGAGTAAGTAATGCTAGCTACTCAAAACAGTCACGACAAGCGGCAGAATTGTTAATTAATCTACAAAAAAATCTAGCTGACTTTAGTTTAGAAACAGCTTTTAATTGTGATGGAAAACCTTTAGGACTTTTGGGAGCCTCTGGTTCTGGTAAAAGTTTAACTTTGCGTTGTCTGGCTGGTTTAGAAACTCCAGATAAAGGTAGAATTGTTTTGAATGGACGAGTTCTATTTGACTCCCAACGAGGTATTAACATTCCTTGTCGTAAACGTCGTATTGGTTACGTCTTTCAAAACTATGCCCTTTTTCCTCATCTCAATATTGCTCAAAATATAGCCTTTGGCTTGCAAGATTTACCTAAAGACGAACGAAGCCAACGAGTTGCCAAATATCTGGAGATGATGCAGTTATCTGGACTAAAAAATCGCTACCCTCATCAGCTTTCTGGCGGACAGCAACAACGGGTAGCTTTAGCTAGAGCTTTAGCTATTAATCCAGAGGCTTTACTCTTAGATGAACCCCTCTCAGCTTTAGATACTTATCTCAGAGATCAGATTGAAAAGTTACTTACAGAAGTTCTTGCTGGCTATCAGGGTATAACTTTGTTTATTACCCATAAGCTAGAAGAAGCTTATCGAGTTTGTTCTAACCTGTTGGTACTCTCAGAAGGAAAAGTAATTGCTAATGGCTCGAAAGAGGATATTTTTGAGCGACCAGCTAACTTTACAGTTGCTAAAATCACCGAATGCAAGAATTTTTCTGCTGCGAGGGTTATTGATTCCCAAACAATTGAGGCATTAGACTGGGAGTGTAGCCTCAATGTTATTGAACCAATTTTAGAATCCCTCAATTATGTGGGGATTAGAGCTCATCATCTGACTTTTCCCGAACAGTCTAATCAGGAAAATACATTTCCTTGCTGGTTAGTAAATACGAGTGAGACACAGCATAGAACAACTTTATATATCAGGTTAAACAGTCCTCCTGATAGTTCTGGACAATACCACCTACAAGTGGAAATTTACAAAGAAAAATGGGTCGATCTTAAAGACCGACCATTTCCTTGGAATATCCATCTAGATCCAATTCGTCTTATCTTGATGGATAAATAAAACTTTCCCTCATTGATTAATGATGAGATTCAAATCATAATTTTAGTCAACAGCAATGATTACATCTGTTGCTTTAATCATTGCGTAGGCCTCAGCACCTTCACTCAGACTAAGACGCTCAGCTGAGGAATTAGTAATAATTCCAGTTATTTCAATTCCAGGTGCAACTTCTATAGTGACTTCTGAGTTTACAGCTCCTGGCACAACTTTTTTGATCGTACCCTTGAGACTATTACGTGCGCTGATTTTCATGCCCTGATGCTCCTCAATCTAAGGTAGATAGAAACTGAAGTAGATAGTGTTGCCAAATTTCTTAAATTCGGAAACAGCTTATCATAGTATCACAGAAGGCAGCTCTTTAATTCCCTATTCCCTATTCCCTAAAATCCGTAGTGTGACACTTAAGGGTAGGGAATCTGGGTCACAACTAACAAATAAAAATTGTCATTCTTTATCAATTAACTAAAGATACGTCCTCGCTTTTAGCTGCGGCAATCATCACATTATTAGATTTAATTACTGCATAAGCTTCTTTTCCCTCTAACAAACCTAACTCTTCTGCTGATGCTCTAGTAATTACTGATGAGAGTTCAACTCCTGGAGCAACCTCTAGAGTTACAAGGGTATTAACTGAATCAGTTACAACTTGTTTTATTTTTCCCTTGAGAACATTGCGAGCACTCACTCTAATTGATTGATACTCTGAGTTATAAAAAAGTTCTATCTCAGAATTAGCTACACTCTCTTGCTGAGGTTGAACCGATGCCTTAGATGGCAACTGCGACTTTTGTTTAAGAGTGCGCACCAGTTCCCGCAAAATTTCCGTCTTAGTTCGTTGGGTTTGCTGGCAATACTGCTCCAGAATTTCCCGTTCTTCTGGGGAAGATTGAAAGGTGATCCATCCTTGCTGTTTTCTTGGCATAGAGGCATACCAACTTAGTTGGTAAATTACTCATTTATTGATATGATCCTAGCAAGGACTCTATCGAGAATAGCATTTAGTTAAGTCGCAGCACTCTTAATTTAATAAGCGATCGCCATCTGCTGAGGTTGTACATTGAGAGGCTATGGTCTAATGAAGATAAGCTTTTTAGGTCTTATCTCCTCACTCAAGAGCAACAGCTATGTACCTCATCTAAATGCAAACCGCTATAATGCCTCAGTAACTTTCCGGATGTCCTGTTCGTGTTCGCAATTTACCCAGGCAGCTTCGATCCAATTACCCTAGGTCATCTTGATATCATAGAGCGCGGCTGTCAGCTGTTTGAACGAGTGATTGTTGCGGTACTGCGCAATCCCAGTAAAACCCCCCTGTTCAGTGTGCAGCAGCGAGTCGAGCAGATTAGCAAGTGTACACGGCATTTGCAAAACGTAGAAGTGGATAGCTTTTTCGGTCTGACGGTCGAATACGCTCGCATTAAGAACGCCAAAGTGCTTCTGCGAGGGTTACGGGTACTTTCAGACTTTGAAAAAGAACTCCAGATGGCTCATACTAATCACACTCTTTGGGATGAAGTTGAAACAGTTTTTTTGGCAACTTCTAACGAGTACAGTTTCTTAAGTAGTAGCGTAGTTAAAGAGATTGCCAAATTTGGCGGCTCTATTGATCACCTTGTTCCTCAGCAGGTTGCTCTAGATATTTACCAATGTTACGCAGAGACCCAACCAGGATTGATCCACCCGAACACGAAAAACCGAGCGAACCGTCTTCCGGAGCCGGAGATATAGATATTCAACGGGAACTTGACCGCATCGAGGAGATAATCTTCGATAGTCCCCGCATCCCATTTACCCGACGAACTCTCGTAGATGAAGAGATATTGCTAGCTCAGCTAGATTTAGTGCGGGAAAATCTGCCTAGTGCCTTTGAGCAAGCAGAAAAGATCGTTCGACAACGAGATGAAATTTTACTGCAAGCCGAAGAATATGCCCAAGAAATTATGGAAGCAGCAGAGCGGCGTGCTGACCAAATTTTGGATGAATTAGGCATTATTGAGCAAGCAGAACTTGAAGCTAGACGAATTCGTCAACAAGTTCAGCAAGAATGTGAAGTAATTCAGGAACAAACTTTCTCAGAAATTGAGCGGATGCAACTGCAAGCGCAACAAGAACTAGAGCAAATGCGCCAACTTGTCCTAGCTGAGTGTGAGGATATTCAAAATGGTGCTGATGACTATGCTGATGCAGTGCTGACCAGCATTGAGCAGCAGCTCAATGATATGCTGCGGGTGGTTCATAATGGTCGTCAACAACTACAGCCAGAACCATCACCATTTCCCGAGAATGACTCAAAAGGTGCCGCTGGGTGAAAAGCTATCACTTATTTAAAAAAGCCTATTTGAGATAGGCAAAAAGTTGAGGACAAATAAAATTAGTAGGTGCTATCTTATCTATAAAAAATCTACCCTCAATTTTAATTAATTGATTAGGCAAACTAATATATATTGTATTGAGTGAAGATAATTTGCTTGGCTCTAAATATTTAAATCACTAAACTCGTAAAGGAGGTTAATTTCAGCATGAGCTATGATTACGATTTATTTGTCATTGGTGCTGGCTCTGGTGGAATTGCAGCTGCCAGACGAGCAACAGAGTATGGTACTAAGGTAGGAATTGCCGAGTTTAATGATTTGGGGGGAACCTGTGTTAATCGTGGCTGCATCCCCAAAAAGCTGATGGTTTATGCTTCTCATTTCCCTGACTTATTTGAGGATGCTCAAGGTTATGGTTGGTCTGAGGTAAATAGCACTCTAGACTGGCAAAAAATGATTACGGTTGTTAATAAAGAAGTTGAACGGCTCAACGGTGTTTATCAGCGAATGCTTGATAAAGCAGGTGTAGATGTAATTCAAGGTTACGCTAAGTTCCTTGACCCTCACACCTTGGAAATTGGAGATCGTAAAGTTAGTGCAGATAAAATTTTAATTGCCGTAGGGGGACACCCAGTTAAACCGACAGAAATTACTGGGATAGAGCATGCTATTGTCTCCGACGATATGTTTCACCTCAAGGAGCAACCGAAGCGGATTGTTGTCATTGGTACAGGTTACATCGGGGTGGAATTCGCCTGCATTATGAAAGGCTTAGGCACAGAAGTAACCTTATTAAGCCGAAATGATTTAATTTTGAGGGGATTTGACGATGATCTGCGCTCTGGGATTCAAGAGGGGATGGAGAAGCACGGTATCCGTATTATCAAAGTTTCTGAGCCTCCGGTAATTGAGAAAACTCCTGAAGGTCTTAAGGTACAAGTGAAGGGGAGTTCTGAGGAAACTGTCGTCGTCGATGCCGTCAGTTTAGCTGCTACAGGTCGTGTACCTAATCTTGGTAAGTTAGGTCTGGAAAATGCTGGGGTAGAAACTAGCAAGGGTGCGATCGCTGTTGATAATTACAGCCACACTAGCCAAAAACATATTTTTGCTGTAGGTGATTGTACCGATCGCATGAATTTAACGCCAGTTGCTATTAACGAGGGTCGTGCCTTTGCTGATACTCAGTTTGGTGGCAAAGATCGGACGATGAGTTATGAAAATATCCCCACTGCTATTTTTAGTACACCCGAAGCCGCAACAGTGGGTTTAACAGAAACAGAAGCAAGAGAGCAATTAGGTGATGCTGTTAAAACCTATCGTGCTCGCTTTCGTCCGATGTACCACACCCTGAGTGGTCGAGACGAGAAGACAACGGTTAAGTTAGTGGTTGATCAAAATAGCGATAAAGTACTTGGTGCCCACATGGTGGGTGATTACGCAGCAGAAATAATTCAAGGTATAGCGATCGCCCTCAAAATGGGAGCTAAGAAACAAGATTTTGATGCGACGGTGGGTATCCATCCTTCAACGGCAGAGGAGTTTGTGACTATGCGTTAAATACTTCTCAATACGTTAGGTAATTTGCAATTGCTCATGTCTCACGAGCAAGGAGACAAATGATGACAAATCACTCCACACGCCAAAGCCTAACCTACCCTGGTCAGCGTCTTCTTCACCAATTGTGGCGTGATGCTAGGATGGGTGCTGCGATCGCCACTGGTCTTGCTGTACTAGTTGGTTTAGCCACAGCTCACACCATGCCTCGTGGCCCTGCAACAGCGGTTCAAGCCTTGATTGTAATAGCGATGAGCCTTACCGTTGGCGGTGTCACGGGTTTGGTAATGCGATCGCACTGGGCGATGTTGTTGACCCCAGTCGCCTACATTTTGGCTATTGAGATGGGGCGTTTTAACGTCGTCGGGCCCACCGTGGGAGCAATTCGCCTGGATGAGGCGTTTGGGATTTTAGCGCTAATCCTGGGTCGTGGCTTCCATGGTCTGGTTGGGGTACTACCCATGCTGATTGGCATTTACTGGGGAGTAGCGATCGCTCACTACTTATCCAGTACAAGGATGACAACAACTGCTCCTATTCACCCAATCAGATGGGGGGTGAGGGTTGTGATGGCAATCAGCCTAGTGGTACTTGTGGTGCTAATTGCCCTACCAGCCAGTACCCCCCCGATTCTTGGGATAGATGGCAAGTCTTTGCCAAAGAGTATTGCCAGTCTGGAAAAGGTTCAGCTAGGTGGTCACGAGCAGTGGATTATGCTGCGAGGTCACAGTACTAATAATCCTGTGCTTCTCTATCTCAGTGGCGGGCCTGGACAAAGCGATTTGCCATTTTCGCGGGTGCTATTCGATGACCTGACCCAAGATTTGGTAGTAGTAAGTTGGGATCAGCGTGGCACTGGTAAATCCTACGTATCTCTTGATCCAACTTCTACCTTGACCCTTGAGCAAGCTATTTCCGACACCATTGAACTAACCAACTACCTGCGCAACCGATTCGACGAGGAGAAAATCTATCTGCTAGGTGAGTCCTGGGGTAGTACCCTTGGGGTTCTTGCCGTTCAGCAACACTCCGAGTTGTATTATGCTTGGATTGGCAGTGGTCAGATGGTCAGCCAACGGGAGACTGATCGCCTTATCTACCAAGACCTTTTAAACCTTGCCACTCAAACAGGAGACACTGTTCTGGCCGCCAAACTGCGTGCCTATGGTGAGCCACCCTACCAAGATATTCCCTACGCCAACAGCTTTATCTTGAGCCAGTATGAGCGCCTTTACAAACCTTACACACCACCGCAGTCCTATATCGAGCGGGGAACAGAAGCCGGATTGGGACCTTGGGCCATATTGGGCAGCGAGTACAATTTGGTGGAAAAGGTGAATGTCCTACGTGGGCTAATCGATATGTTCACAGTTATGTACCCACAACTACAAGACATTGACTTTCGTCAGACTGTTAAGCAGCTTGAGGTGCCTGTTTATCTGCTCGATGGGGCGGCTGAACTAGCAGCACGGCGTGACTTAACCTTAGAATGGTTTGAGCAACTCGAAGCTCCCAGAAAGCGTCTATTTACCTTCGACAATGCAGCTCATTCGGTAGCGTTTGAGCAGTTTGAGGCATTCTCTGACATCATCACTGAAACCATCCTGCCCGAAACATATCCCCAGCACTGAAGTTAGACGGATTGACTGTTAGTGCTTGATATTATTAGACCAGGAATTAGCTAAAATTGCAGCTTGAGTGCGATCGCGTACATTGAGACGATT
>JBAUJE010000102.1:0-7253 GCA_049683475.1 Coleofasciculaceae cyanobacterium
AACCCACATTCCGCACTTCAAAATGTAGTACAGATGAGAACACGCAAGAGGTTGGAAAATTGACAGAAAATGAGTGAGTATAAATACTCTTTGCTTTCCCCTCTGTCGGCTTGATTGTTGGCAAAAGTTGACTCGACGATAGTTTAATGAGAATAAACAGAAATTATTGAGAAATGACTGGCAGCATAAATTGCTCTAATTTATCCGTTCTGATTCTACTCAATAGATAACTTAATTAATCGCTAAAATTAAGCCGAGGAATAATATTGTTGGCAAGCTTCGGGAAAAAAGTTAATAGTTGAGCTTCTATCAGTAGTGAGGTTAGAGATTTGTTTAACCCCATTAACAACTACGACATGAATGCCTTGGAAGCATTGAAATATCCAGCGTAAAGTCGGTTTCTGAGTTAATTTACCCAACTGATTTTTGACTCCACTTTGATGAACTCCTAGGTTCAAACGGAGCTGTCTTTGACCCAGTTTATATACAAGTAAGCATAAACCCATGAGCATCGCCATGGTTTCAATTCTTTGAGGAGTTTTTAAGAAAACACTATCAGCGAAAAACAAGGGGTCTTTCAGGAAAGCAAAACCTCTTTCTGGGGCTTGCTGCTCCCGATAAGCTTTAAACATTTCTGAGGCACTTAATTGTTGAGAATCTTCGATGTTAGTCGCTAAGATAAAGCGACCAGCACGCTTTTTCTCAGCCGCAATTATCTCGGTATTTTCTGAGATAGTTAATTCTACTTTATAGAGATTATCAAGTGATTGTTGTTTCTGTTCTTTGAGAACTTTAACTAAATCTAATCGGTAATATTTCAACTTTTTCTGCTCAGCTTTTAATGTAGCTTTAGCTGCCGCAGTACTCTCAAACTTTTGACGAGACAGTCTTGATTGTAGCTTCTGAGCTTCTGACAGTTTTTTCTTCAGCTTCTTTTCTAATTTCTCTAAGTCTGACTTTCTTCTCTTCTCACTTTCTATCAACAACCATCTTTGTTCTATCCCTCCGTAATTACTCTTTTTCTCTACCCAGGAATAGCTAGGATATTCGGCACTTTTTACTAATTCTTCAGCACTTACTTCTCTAACTAAGTGTTGCGCTCCTTTCACCGATAATGGTACTCTCGTTATCCAGAGTAGCTCTTGCATTAATAAAAGATTATTTTGAGAATATAAGGCTGAATCTGCCACCATTATGCTCTCAAAGTCTACTCTTGATTTAAACTCTTTTAAGAGTTTACCAAAAACAGCTTGCTCACTTTCATTGCCATCTGCTGCTCTGATAAATAGGGGTATATCTCCATCTCCACTGACCATTAGCTCCAAGAGGAATTGCTTTAAATCTGGACGCTTATCACGAGAATAGCCGTAAGTAATTTTAATCGGTCTTTGAGGCTCTTGATTTAAGAGGCTTTCTGATTTTTCTTCTGTTTCTCCCAACACTTCTTCTTGAGCATTTTCGTATTTACCTTCTACGGAAATTGTGGTTGCATCTAGGTGAGTATATTGGGTGGATATGCCGTATCTTTTGATGGCAGCTAGGGTTATTGATAAAAAGATATTTGTTAATCCTTGCTTATATAGTTTATCCATCACTCTGCCTATTTTATCATCATTCAAATGCTCAGCTTTGATTCCTTCTCCTAACAAATGCTCTGTCGCTTTTCCTTGGAAGAATTGAGTAAATAGGTATAACGGTCTGGAAACAAATCCTAAACCATTGAGTATAATTGCTTTAACTACTAATCCGGCATTGACTATTTCTCCCGCTTCAATTCCCACCATTGAGTTGATAGTCTCTACCATTCCTATCTCATCAATTATTCCTGCTACTAGTCCGAGATGGTCGAGATTTTCAACTTGGATTTCTCCGGGAGAGGGTGTCATTTTTTCTCACCAGTCATAGCCATCAATTGTCAATATTTCTACCACGAATTCTGGGTCAACTAACAAGGGCTGGGTAAAGTAGTACCTAGGTACTACTTTACCCACAGGCAATGATTATCATTCTCAAAAAAATTGGGGTGAGACTGGGGGGTGCGGAATGTGGGTTTAAAGAGTCTCAAAGACTCATTAAAGACACTCAAATACTCGTTCACCACACTCAAATACTCTCTAGAGAATAAAAAAGACTCTCTAGACTCACGTAATTACTCTCTAGCCACACTCGGAAACTCTCTAGACTCACATGAATACTCTCTAGAGAGTCTTGCTGGCTGGTTAATGAGTTTCCACTGCTCGATGATGAGGAAAACTTGGACTTGGTGGTGAAAGTTAGGGGCGAGATAGGGTTCGGGGTATTGTTGAGAGTAAGTTGGGGACTAGGGAAACAGAATAGACTTCTTGCAAAATTAAAAATCAAATCAAATAGAGGGACGAAAAAGTCAATCCTTCTTCCCTATTGCCTGTTCCCTGTATGCTCTACGACCATGCTAGCCTGCGGCAACGCTAAAGCGAACGCAAACCCTGTTGCCCGACTTCTGCAAGAAGTCTAATCATTTCTTGATTGAGCAATGCCCCATTCTCAATTTTCCATTTCCAAAAACTGCATATCCTTCCAGTGGTGAGAACTAGGGGTTATTAGTAGTAGCAAATCCTGATTTTGATAATGCCGTCGTTTTTGAAGAGACGCGGGGACGCGGAGACACGGAGACGCGGAGAGGGGAAGATTTGGGACGCGGGGACGCGGAGAGGGGAAGATTTGGGACGCGGGGACGCGGAGACACGGAGACGCGGAGATAGTAATAATAATCGACGTTCGGGAGACTTGGAGAAACTAGAGTTTGGCCCTTTACCTGGAACGGAAGCAGAGGCAGAAGCGATCGCACCTATCCTACCAGGAGTTACTCTTCTCACCGAATCCAAAGCAACAGAAAACGCCCTCAAACAACTCCAAGGCCCAGAAATTCTCCATATTGCTAGTCATGGTTTCTTTTTAGAAGATGTCGAATTAGTCGCACCAGCAGATTTTGGTTTTACTTCTCTCTCTTCTGATATGGCTGAGAGTCAGTTAATTAGTTTATGGAAAGTAGATGATTTTGGCACAAAAGAGTTGATGGTCAAATATTATCAGCGCGTCTTAAATAAAGAAGGTCGCTCAGAAGCCATACGTCAAACACAATTAGAAATGCTAGCCAGTCCTCAATACCAACATCCCTTTTATTGGGCATCATTCATCCCCTCCGGGGAGTGGAAGCCCATGGAATGAGCAGGTACACGTAGAGATGTTGCATGTAACTAGGACTTACGCACTCAGACATTAAGAATCGCTGTAACCCTCAGTTAAGAGTTCCCTGTTCCCTGTTCCCTGTTCCCTATAGCCTAGAACCCTGATTTTTCCGTTTCACTGCGTAAGTCCTAGTAACGTCTAATAATTCCCAATTTAACAATTTTCTATTTTCCATTCCCAAAAAGTGCATATCCTCCCAGCCGTGAGAACTAGAAGCAAGTAACGGAACGAATGAGAGGATAAAAAATCATGAAACGTCTGGTTTCTAGTATTCTGTTAACTGGCTGTCTCTGGGGAATAGCTAATTTCTCGGACTTACCTCAATTTGCTCTAGAAGCAAAGGCACAAGGGTCTGAGGAACTGTTCTATACTTTTTATAACCAGAAAGTACCCCTACAGTTGCGCTCAGATGTTATTGCTGTAGCTTTTAAGCCAGAGAAAAGTCGGCCACGAGGGGGTAATCAACCTCTTTATTTGCAACTTGAGCAGGATTTACAAGGTACTTCTCGTAGGCGTGGTGCTGCTGAGGTTGATTTAGGGGTAGAGGTGAATCCTTTAGGCGATCGCTTTGCCTTAGTTAAGTTATCACAGCGTAGCCGTTCTTCGCTTGCTACTGTGCAGCAACGGATTCAAGGACAAGTTTATGTGCAAGAGACTTTACCTGTTTTGAGTCGCACTACTGAGGAGAAAGATAACGGGGAAGAAAAAGAGGTAGTGTTACTACCTAATGAAATTGTCCTCAGTTTTGAACCGGGAGTCTCTAAGACAGCTAAGCAATTACTGTTAATGCAGAATAATCTCGAAGTAGTTCGACCTTTGCGTTTTACTAAAAACCGCTATTTGGTGCGTTCTACTGCTGCATCAGGTGTGGAAGTTTTGAATGTTGCAAACCAACTTAATGGTATCGCTGGGGTGCAGTCCTCTACACCTAATTTTATTCAATCTCTATCTTTTCTACAGCAACAGGTAAGCACAGCTTCTTCTACCTTAACTGAAACTCCTCAAGCAACGCAGGAAGTGCAAAAACTGTTGGCACGCCTACCGAAACCGGAGGATATCCCCTTTTCTACTGCTTTTTTACCACTGCAATGGCATTTAAATAGTACTCCTCAACGGGGGCAATTTTTACCTCGTATTGATATTAAGGCAACTGAGTCTTGGCAGGATAGTAATAGTGGTGAAGGGGTAGTAGTTGCGGTTATTGATAGTTTAATTCAATGGGATCATCCTGATTTAGTGCAGAATATTCATAAGTCAGGGAATGCTCCTGATAAGTTACCCGGTGAAATAAATGGTTGGGACTTTTCCGGTGAGGGTGAAGGAGATGCTGATACCCGCCTTTCTAAAGAGGAACTAGCTTTAATGGCTCCTTATTTTCAGGATACTTTTCAGTTAGAAAATTGGGAATTACTGAAAAAATATTCTCGACTGGCTAAGGCATTACAGCGTCGTTATCCTAATGCTTCAAAAGGTCAAATTGCTAGTAAGGTACGCAATTATCTTCGTAATAAAATTGCTGCTGAGTTTCATGGTACTTGGAGTGCTGGCATTGTAGCGGCCAATCCTCAGTCTGAGATGGGTGTGTTAGGAGTGGCACCTCAAGCGGAAATTTTGCCTGTGCGGGTTTTTGGTTTAGGGGGTGAAATTAATTCTGCAACTTTAATTGAAGCGATTGGTTACTCAGCAGCGCGGGGTGCTGATGTGATTAATATGAGTTTGGGTGGTTTGTTACCTCAACAGGGATTAACTGAGCAAATTTTTGAGGTATTAGATGCTCATCCTCAATTAGTGATGGTTGCTTCTGCTGGTAATGAAAGTTTGGATGGGGTTGGTTTCCCAGCGGCTATTCCTGGTGTAGTGGCGGTAGGTGCTACTAATTTTACAGGCAGTCGCAGTTATTACAGTAGCTATGGTGGCGGTTTAGATTTAGTGGCCCCTGGTGGGGAGGTAACTAAGCATTTAGGTGGTGGTATTCTCACTACTGGCGGCACTTGGTTAGAGGGTTTCTGGCAAGGTATTAAGGTGCCAGATTACGCTTGGGGAGTAGCTCTTGACCCGATGGGGAAATATGTCAGGGTACAAGGAACTTCCTTTTCTGCTCCTAATGTAGCAGGTGTAGTAGCCCTGATGAAAGGAGAAGATACCAAGCGGCGTTTGAGTCGAGAGAGTTTGGTGAAAATTCTCAAGGAAACCGCCAGTTATGAGGGGTTAACTCTTTCCCAAGCTGACCAACATCAATATCGTTTACAAGCAGCCGTGGGTTTAGGTACGAGGTTGAATTCTCCGACTATACGTCCTTCAGGGATTTTCCCAAAAGCTAAGCCAGTTTCTGCTGAGCAATATTTCTTTGGTAGTGGGTTGGTGAATGCTCAAGCGGCGGTTGAGAAGGTGAAATGATGGGGTGATGGGGGAGAATTTTCACAAACATTATATTTCGCCAGCGGTATCACGCCAGGGTTGATTGGTTGGACTGAATTGGAAAATACTAATTCAACAAAACCTCCCCGTCTTCCCGTCTCCCCCTTCCCTCAGAACCTACATTCGGCAGTTGACACTCCCATCGCTTTTAGCGATGGATTCTTCCTTCATCGAGCGAACTTAGTATCGTAAATTTCGCTCACCCTTACCTCTCCTCAACCCTCTTGACCTCCTCAATTTCCTCACTAGGATAAAGAATTACCTCTTCACCCTCTTTAATTCCCCCTTCAATCACCGCCTCAAAATCACTACGCTGGCCAACCTCGACCTTATGTCTTTGCGCTTTACCTTCTTCTACAGCAAAAACACACCAATTTTGCTCACAACGAAATAGACTACTAACAGGAACTATCAACACGTCCTTACCTTCTTCAACCACAATCCTTGCCTCAACCCGGTAGCCATCCCCCAAAGAAGCGGGAGGGTTGACAAAATCGGCAATTACATTTACCCGTTGTTCTTCCACACCTAAAGCAGAAACTTTAGTAAAAGCTGAAGGTTCCACATAGCGAACTTTGGCCTCTAAGATTTCCTCTCCTCCCCAATAGTCAATTAATACCCTTGCCCCTGGCTTCACTTTGATAGCATCGTTAGAAAGCAAATCTATTACCACCTCCATCGCTTCCGAGTTACCTAATTCCAGCAAAGGAGTTCCCGACTCTACATAGCGAGCACTTTCTTGTAGTACCCGTAGCACCTCACCATCAACAGGGGAACGGATCTCAGTTCGTTCAGCATCATTGGCCAAACGGGCAAGTTGAGCCTCCACACTGGCAATTTTGGCATCATAAACTTTGAGTAAATAGTCCGGGTCCCGTTGTTCTGCTTGTAAAATAGAAGGTTGCTCCCTAGCCGCTGCTACCTCCGCTGTAGAACTTTCCGCTTCCCGTTGTGCTTCCTCCAACTCCCTACTACGAGTAGTTTCTTGCAGTTGTTCCTTTTCTAATTCTTGACGAGAAATCGCCCCATCGGTCGCTAACCTTTCGGCTCTTTGGCGATCGCGTCTTGCCTGTTCAAGAGCCGCCTGAGCCTTCTTTACCTTAGCTTCAGCCTCCCGCTCAACAGCCTCGGCAACCCTAATCCTAGCTTGAGCTTGTGAGAGAGCCTCTTGCTTTGGCCGCTGAGTTGCCACCCCTTCCCTTTCTGCTTCTAACTCCCTCAGTTGTGCTTGTGCTTCTCTAACCTGAGTAGCTAAAGGCAAAGGGTCAATTTGAGCAACCACAGAACCTTTCTTAACCATATCCCCTTCATCGAGAGTAATACGAGCTAACCTACCAGCTACCGGCGCTGAAACCACAAAGCGGGAACGAACACGAGTTTTACCCTCCTCATCCACCGTAACCAGCAAAGTACCCCGCCGCACTTGCTCAAGGTCAACTTGAATAGGAGGGGGACGGAAAGCAAAGACTACTAAAGTTATAGTGCCAAGACTAGCGAGAAGATAGGTTAGGCGTTGGGGTAGGTGTTTCATTTTTTGAGTAAGGAGTAAGGAGTGAGGAGTAAGGAGTAATGAGTAATGAGTAATGAGTAATGAGTAATGAGTAATG